>JAYVHE010000234.1:0-4807 GCA_043771495.1 Bdellovibrio sp.
ATGAAGAAATAGATCCAATTCCTAGCATCCCTGAAATTCGTGAATCCGTTTTGCGCCACAAAAAATCTGTCGTCAACTTTGGTATTTTAGCTTTAAGTGAGTTTTCTGAAAGCTTTCCGGAGCTTTCTAAATTGCCTCCTCACATTCGGTGGGTTTTAGTAAAATCATATTTGGAATTGCATGATAACCCAAAATTATGGTCGGTCCCTGATATGAAAGAGCGATCAAGCAAGCCGTCGACTATAATGCCGTTACAGAGCATGCAAGACTTCTGGCAGCAAGATATTCCCCATGGAGATCGCGGTTGGATTGATACTTTGAATATGACTGAATCGGCATACAAAACGGCTCAACTCATAGAAATTGCGAGTCGATTAGGTGTGCCGTTAACACGGGAGTTATTGCACGAAATATTTAGCTTAGAAGACTTGGCTGACGTCTTAGATACCAAATTATATCGTTGGAAAGAAATGGGATTCAAAAAACCGAACGCCAAGTTTGCGGCCTCAAGATACTTTCGTCACGTTCGCAGGCTTAAGACTCTTGCTGAGCTTGCGTATAAAGTTGAATCTTTTTGGCGTATGCAGGGTCAGTCTTGCCTACGATTGTTCTAACGCTAGACCATGGTCCAGGTTTGCCTTCTGATATCGATTTTAGTCCAGTTCAATAAATCCCTTCGCTAGGCTTGTTTGCAGAGGGGTATCTATGAAAATATTTTTTGTAACAGCTGTGCTTGTGGCTTTTTCATCAACGGCTTTCGCCATAAAGCTTCCACTTCCAAAAACAAACATTGGTCCGCAAACAATGACAATTCCATCGACTTTTACGACGAGTTACGATTTTGAAGGAATCGTGGCTTTAAATAATTGCTCGGGAAGTTTAATTCAATTAGATGGAATGAATGACTCCAGCCAAGCGCTTATTTTAACAAATGGTCACTGTGTTGAGGGTGGATTTACAGAACCGGGAAAAGTAAATTACAAAGTTCCAAGTTCCCGCCGGTTTACATTGTTAAAACGTGATTCGTCAAACGCCGGTCAAGTTTTTGCGACGGAATTGTTATACTCAACAATGACCAACACCGATATGGCCATTTACAAACTTCGCGAAACTTATGGCGCTATTAAATCGCGTTTTGGAATTAACCCACTTCGCTTGGAAGTAGCTAGACCATTACTCGATGAAAAAATCGAAGTTGTTTCGGGGTACTGGAAACGCGGTTACGCCTGCGGCGTTGAAAATTTTATTTTTCAACTTAAAGAGGATCGTTGGATGTGGACGGATTCACTTCGATATTCGCGCCCAGGCTGTGAAACGATCGGTGGAACTTCGGGTTCACCAATTATTCGCGCCGGAACAAAAACTGTTATTGGTGTTAACAACACTGGAAACGAAGACGGACAACGTTGTGCCATGAACAACCCTTGTGAAATTACAGAGGGTGGCGATGTTAGTTTTAATATGGGATATTCATACGGCCAACAAACTTATTGGGTTTACTCATGTGTTACAGCAACAAATGATATTGATTTAACAAAAGACGGTTGTTTACTTCCAAAGTAACCGAAACTTATCGGCTGGACCGAAACTCCGCAAAATTCCGATGCCCTTGACGTCAGCAGCGTTAAGGGCTTAGTCTGTGATTAACAACTTTAAAAAAGGATCATGGATGATTCCAAGTAATTTCGTTATTTTATATATTGCGTGCATATTAACTCTGTTTTTAGCCAACGCCTTCCTTGTTTAAAGCACACTAGAACCCTAAAACTGTAAAAATTTTGTAAGTCTGAATTTGCAGCCAGTAATTTAGGCTGTTGAGTCGTTTTGATTTTAGTTTCGAACCTAAAATAAAAGTTGATGGGATACTCTATTAAGTTTAGTTTCTGACTAAATTCTGAGGGGGATCTGTGAAAGGTATAGTTCATCAACTTATTTTTGCAATGGCTATGGCGCTGGTCGCGCTTGTTGTGTCGCTATCGAGTTCTGCGCAAACTTTACCTAAAAATCCTTTACATAAAATTCGCTGGGCCTATCCGGAAACTCGCGCCACGAATTTGGCCGGTGTTTTGGCCGAAATCAATTGGACAACAGGAAACCAATTTGTTGTTGAAAATTTTCAGTTGTTTGAAGAAAAGCCACTTTCGGGAATGAATTTTAAATTTTATCAACAGTACGTGGACCAACTTCCTGTAAAAAATGCCGGCGTTAGAATTTGGACAGACGCTACGAATGGTGCATTTATTCAGATGGTCGCTTATTTACAAAATCCTGAAACTCAACAAATGCTGATGACCCGTAAAAAAATTAATTTGTTAAATTATCCCCTTATTAAGGAAAGCCGCTGGTCCATGGCGGCGGTCTTGGATTTAGTGCAAAAAGATTTAAAGCGTGTTGTTAATTTTACTCAAGACGTACATTGGGACAACGAGCGACTAGTTTCAGAAGTTGTTGTATTTGGTCGCGATCGAAAAATTATTTTTAAATTTGATGCCTTGACCTACGCATTGCTTGATAAAAAAATTCAGTTATTCCCACGAGTTGACTCAGAGCCCGATCGTGAATGGACTGTGTTTGGTAAAGCCTATACCATTAACGAGGAATATGATGCCGAATACGGCCGCCGCTTTTCTGAAGCTACTCCAGAAACAGTCGAATTAAAATATTTAAAACCTTATTACTATGGAACCGCCCAGGACTGGTCGCCGTTATTAGCGCAGAAAACTTTTTTCGAAAGCAAATATGACGAAGCTAAGGCGGCAACCCCTGAAGGTATCGCAGAAGGTTACTGGTCTGAAAAATCAGTTCAAAAAATGGTCGATGACGTTACAAAATTATTTCCACGAATGAATAATCAAACGGCTTCGGGAGCACGCTTTATTGGTCGTTACGTGACTGTTAATGTGGACCCAACGGCATTAACATTTTTTGAAGTACAGAATTTTTCTAAAAAATATTCAACATTTGTGTCGCGAAACTGGTCGCGCGTGAATGAAAACGGCATTAAAGATTGGAAGCTGACCCTTATACCAAGTGTCTATGGAAATACCTTTACTTCTTCTGATGAATTATTTGGTCGCCGAGTAGAATTCGAATTAGTTCCAAGTACCAAACGTCTGATCGAAGATGGCTTTGATGAAATGCAAGTTTACTTTAGTGTGAACACTTGGTTTGAAGTTTTACACGGAGTGGGATTTAATGATCCAGAACTTTCTACGCGTCCGATTATTGCCAATTTATTTAATCCAGACATTGAAAGTCGCGATAACGCCTTTTACGATTCTGATACCATTAATTTTACAACTTATACTGAACGTAATCCCAATGAAGCGCGCAGCTTAATTACGGTTTGGCACGAACTTGGTCACGGTTTGATGGATCGTTTACAGGGATCGTCGGGATTCTCTAATGGTGGATTATCTGAAGGTATCGCAGACTTCGCTGCTGAAGTTGTGCTGCGTGGATTTCACCAAGGTGAGTTGCACCCTGCATTTCTAAATCGTCGCATCAACAATCGCACGGGCTTTTCATTAACCAATGAAAGTCACGATGATGGCGAAGCTTACGGTGGATCACTGAAAGATATTTTAGAGCAATCAATTCAAAACCAAGGTCTCTTGGGTTATAGAAAAGCGTCTGACTTAGTTTTAACGGCAATGCGCTTAACTCGTCGATTTGCGGATTTATCTTTGAATGAATGGTACGAGGCTTTGTTATTGGCGGATCGTTTAGGTAAAGCGGGCCTTCGTCAGCCCAATGAATTCGCTTCTGTGATTGCAACGGCTTTTGCGTCCAGAAATTTTGTTCCGAATCAGGAACCAAGCACAGCCGTTAATGTTTATTTTGAAAACGCAGTGATTAATGATGATTCACGCGGATCACGTTATGATCCTGTGGTCTTGGAATTTATGGACGAGCCTGAATCACCTGGGCAAAAAGAAATGTCGATTCAGCTTAAATTGGAAAAATTAAGCGGCTACGAATTTCCGCTAAAAGTAAAAGTGAGCTTTAAAGAAACCAATTCACAACAGGGTTCGGCGAATTTTTTGGATGAAGCTGATCGATTCTACCAATTAAATTCGGTCAATGAAGTTATTGAAATCCCTTTTGCCTTGATGAAAAACTGTGATTTTGCAAATACTGACAATGGATCGTGTAAGGATTTCGTTAATATTTACGTTTATGCCAATGGCGACGTTAAGCCGTTTGCTAAAAAACGTTTTTATGTTCAACTTGCCTCTGCGAAAAAGTAGCCCAGGATAGAAATCAGTGACGAGTTTGTTGAACTTAGGAAGAATGACGTTTAAATTAGAGGCTCATGAAATTACCAAATCGAAAATACTATTTTGGAGACCCAGGTAAAAAGCTTTTGATTTTGGAGTGGGCCGAAGTAGATAAACCGACTATTTTTTTAATCCATGGTTTTCCAGGTTGCGCGGATCAAGGTCGATTATTGATGTCGACACCCTATTTCGAAAATTTTAGATTAATCTCTTTTGACAGACCTGGCTATGGTGACTCAGATTTTCAGGCTCGGCTTACTCCGCTAAAATTGGCCCAACAGATTCAAAGCTTGGCAAACCAGCTCAATATTTCTGAATTCAGATTGTTATCAGTAAGTGGGGGTGCACCCTATGCCATGGCCATCGCTTTTTCTATGCCAAATCGAGTGTTGAAGGTTTCATCGGTGGCTGGCGTTGCGCCGTTAACAATTAAAAATTTTAGATTTATGAATGCGCCACAAAAAAAAGCTTGGATGCTTAGCAACCTGGTGCCGACTCCAATTTTAAATTTTGGAATGAAAAAAGTT
>JAYVHE010000235.1:0-19124 GCA_043771495.1 Bdellovibrio sp.
AAAAAGGGTATGAGGTTCACGGTGTTATTAGACGTTCATCTTCATTTAATACCGGCCGGATCATTCATATTTTCAAAGATTTACATGAAGAAGATAAACGTTTGCAGCTCCATTATGGCGACCTGTCAGATGCAAGTTGCTTAGAGAAACTTTTGGATCAGGTCGAGCCTGATGAGGTCTATAATTTGGCAGCACAAAGTCACGTACGAGTTTCATTTGATGAACCAATTTATACATCGGATGTGACAGCATTAGGAACTATTCGTTTATTAGAGGCGATCAAAAATGTTGGCGCTATTCGTAGTATTAAATTTTATCAGGCATCGAGCTCAGAAATGTATGGTTTGGTTCAAGCAGTGCCGCAAACCGAATCAACTCCATTTTATCCTCGCAGCCCTTACGCCTGTGCAAAATTATTTAGTTACTGGCAAACGGTTAATTATCGCGAAGCCTATGGATTGCATGCTTCGAATGGAATTTTATTTAATCATGAAAGTCCTCGTCGCGGCGAAACGTTTGTGACTCGCAAAATTACCCGAGGCGTTGCTAAAATCGTTGCTGGTAAACAAAAGAAATTATACCTCGGAAACATAGATGCGAAACGTGACTGGGGTTTTGCTAAAGATTACGTTGAGGCAATGTGGTTGATGTTGCAACAAAATGTCGGTGATGATTACGTCGTGGCAACGAATGAAACTTGGACGGTTAAGGATTTTTTAAAACTGGCTTTCGGTTCTATTGGTTTACACTGGGAAGACTATGTTGAAATTGATGCGCGCTATTTCCGGCCTACAGAAGTCGATTTATTAATTGGTGATTATAGCAAAGCAAAAAAACAACTGGGCTGGGTCCCTAAAACCTCATTTAAAGAACTTGTTCGTTTAATGGTTGAATCAGATTTGAAAGCCGAAGGGCAACTTGATAAGGTTAAGTGGGTTGATGTCAGCTTATAATATTAATAAAGACGTTGCTCTTTGTCTGTTGGTTCGCAATGAAGAAGCCTGTTTAAAAATAATGTTGCCGCAGGTCACGGCCTACTTACAAGAAATTGGATTTACCAATGTTTACGCTGTCGACGGAGGCTCCACCGATCAGACGGCTGCGATATTGGCCTCATTTCAGATCCCTGTCATTAGTCAAAGTCAACGTGGTCGTGGTCAGGCTTTTCACGAGGCTTTCGACAAAATTCCGGCTCAAGCCATTATTTTTTATTCTCCAGACGGGAATGAGGATATTAAAGACCTGCCAAAATTTTTTAAGTATTTAGAAGAAGGCCATGATCTGGTGATTGCTTCGCGAATGTGTGACGGGGCCGTGAATGAAGAAGACCATCAACTATTTAAATGGCGTAAATGGGCCAACAAGGCATTTAATGTTTTAGCAAACGTCCTATTTCGTCGAACGGGAATTTTTATAACTGATTCTATTAATGGTTTTCGCGCGCTGACGACTTCGGCTTATAAAAAATTGAATTTAACGGCACAGGATTACACCATTGAATATCAAATGACGATTCGATCATTTAAACACCAAATTAAAATTAAAGAATTTCCAACTGTAGAAGGTCAACGTGTAGCTGGCGATACAGGGGCACCGTCGTTTCAAACCGGAATTAAATTTTTAAAGCGACTTTGGACAGAATTTTCCGAAAAGTAGGACTCGATCATGACTAGAGCGATTCACATTATGCAAACATTTTTAATTTTGCTGACGGGCTTCGCTGCTTTGAAATTGGCCGGGATGTATCCATTTTATTACTCATGGGATATGGATTTAACGATTTTGCAGGACATGCTGCTCTTGCAGGATGATCAACTGCCAACCCATTATATTCACCCTGGATTCGGAATGAATTACGTCCTTTTTTGGGTTTATGACATAGCTCAGAATTTAGGACTTATAACTAAAGTTAGTATTGCTAATTTTGGCGAGGCACTGCAGCCGTTGTTAGTTATTGCGGAACAAATGGATTTTTTGAGACAGGTTAATGCGATTTTCTGTATCATGTTAGCGGTGGTTTTTTGGCAAGCTCTCAGTTTGATGTTTCCGAGCTCAAAATGGCGATCAACATTATTGCTTGTCTTGTGCCTATTGATGCCATCGCTCTGGAATTACGATATCGCTCTAATCCGTACCGAAACATACAGCCTGCTTTTTTGGACGATGGCCTTATTGTTTACTTTAACGGGGGCTAGCGAAACAACTGATGAAAAACGATTGAATCGTTTTATTTACTGTATTGGCTTTTTTTCGGCTCTTAGTTTTTTTACAAAGATTCAAAGTTTTTTTTTAATAACTCTTCTGCCGTTGTTATTTTTCTATTTACGTCCAACACATGCTGAACTTAAGCCAACCAGTCCATTCTCTGTGAAAAAATTCGTTTGGAGTTTTCTGGCTATTTCGGCGGTTTCAATCGTTATGATATTTCCAGATCATGTGACGACTTTTAAATCCAACTGGCTGCCAAACAAATTTTTTATGGTTTTGGGGTTTTTAATTTACTTGATATACGCTGTTCAAAATAAAAAAAAATATGTCGTTAAATGGCTTACAGAACTGAATTCATGGGTTGAGTTTTTAAAAAAATACCTACTTGGAGCCAGTTTAGTCCTGTTACTGCCATTAATAGCACCGATGAACTTTTTTACTTCGGTGTATCATTCGATACTGACATTTAAGGTTATTTTTTGGAGGCATGCCTATGTTTCTGAATTAGGACAGTTTTCACTGATCGAAAATTTATCAGGATCCGTCGGTAATAATATTGTCTATTTCGTTCTTTTCGCTGCGGGTTTTGGTTTTTTAATATTTGCTGCGCGTAGGGTTCAAGAAAAAAAGAAAAGCATTATTTTGGTCGGGATGTTAGTTATCTTGCTTCTGCATAGTTTAGTTGGCGTTAGAGACCGCATGCAAGATCGAATGTGGTTAGAATTTCCGTTTATTTTGTTCGCCGTGATTGCGATATCAAAACTGAATTTAAAGATGCAAACTTTTGCTTTGGCTGTCGTATTACTTGTCCAGGTTTACGTTTTAACTCAATTTCAAGTTTTTCGTAAACCACCTGGGGCGGCCTATAGTGATCCCGATATGTTTTTTACAGAAGTTTATAGCTTTGGACAGTACCAGCCAGTTCTTAAAAAAAGCTATGATAGTATCGATAAAATTAAAGCCGGGATTCGTTTTGCAGTCGACTGGAAGCGCTGGAAGTCCTTAGCTGTTGTTAATTTTCCTGAAGCTGATCTTGATTTAAAAAAATTGGACATTTACAAAGATGGCATTCGCATTAATTTTAAAGAGCTAACACATTTTAAATATCAGTTCACACCAGATCAGGCCTTATCGATTATCACGCCGTCCAAGTTAAAAGACACGGTTAAGTCCGATCTTTGCATTTTAGTGCAGGAGACTGAAATTGAAATAAATCAAAAAAAATACGTGCAACGTCTTTATCGTGGCAATCGCCGAGATCCATGGACGAATCAATTAATGCCCGATCTCTGCGAGTTTAAAAATTTGAATTTAGAGCAACAGTTCGTCGTTTTGAACCCAAGATTTTAACATAAATCCAAAACTTCATAATCCAAAAATTTGTCGCCAAGTTCGATAGTAAAATCATGGCCGACATTCTTCCCAATAAGGGCTTTTCCTAACGGACTATCTGGCGTAATTACTTGCACGCTTTGTTTTTCAAACACAACGGTTTGGCCGCCGCCTTTAGGCATGATGAGCACAAAACTTATTTTCTCATTGTGACAAATTTTTACCAGCGCCGTAGTTGCAATTTTTTGTGAATTGTTAAAGGTTCTGATTGGCAAGTATTCAAAAATAGCTAAAACCCCTTTCATTTCAGACACGCGTTTTGCTTGAGCATCTGCTAAGTACGAAGCTTCCAGGCCACGGGTATCATATTTATTTTCGGGCTTATTATCCGCATGGGTTGCATCAGAATAAGTGTTTTTAGCGGCTTCAGTAATAGCTTGTAGCTCGGTAGAAATTTGCTGAGTTGTTTTTTAGGAGGTATTCGGTTCTTATTTTACAGAGATTTAAATGAGCTGGCAAGACTACGCCGGATCAAAAAAATGACAATTCCAAAATTTGCCACATTCTCGGTTGTTCTGGATCATCCAATCAGATCAGTAGGAGGTCATCTTAAAAATTATTTCACTAACACTAAAATTATGCTAACGTTTCCATCCTGTGAAACTACAACAAATCCTGTATCAAGAATTTGATTCAATCATCCGAGCTCGAGGAAAAGAGTATTTTTCATACAAGCGCGTCAGATACAAAAAAGTAACTCAAGGAACCGCTGAATATGTCGTGTCAGGCAGTAACGATTACAAAGTTACAGTTTCGCTCACAAAAATCGATCAAAAATTCAAACTAACGTTTACGTGTCCCTACTTCGATGACGAATTGAATTGTAAACATCTATGGGCCGCCATTTTGGATGTTGATGCGCGCGGGTTATTTGATTCACAAAATGGTCTTACTGAAACTTCGCAAAAAATGGCGTGGTTGCAAAGAATAACTGAGATTGAAAGTGATCTTAAATCTGAGAATCAAGCCGGTGATCGAGAAAAAAATTATGACGATCGCCAAGCGCAACGATCAGCACCCCGCATGGGCATCTACATTTTAAACCCGGTCTACAGCAGCAGCCGTAAAAAAATAATTTTACATTTTTACTGTCAAGAACGACTTAAAAATGGCAGTTACGGAAAGCTGAAGCGTGCCGAGATCACCCACGCCAAAATTGAATTTTACGAATCCCCAGAAGAACGCAAAATTTTATGGGATCTACTGGGTAAAACATCAATCGACGAGAGCTATTATTTTTCAAGTCGGCCCGTGAATACAGTGACGTTGATGTCAGAGCACGCCAAAGAAATTCTTATTCAAATTTCGCAATTGGGAAAATTGTATTTTCAGAGTGAGGCCGAAGTCAATTATAGTTATGGAACTATCGACCTTCAGCAATTAGCAAAAGTGACATTTGATCCGTTGAACTGGATACTGCGTCTTGAAATTAATCACTTAAAAAATAATGAATATGAACTAACCGGCCAGCTGATGAGAGAGCAAAGTGATCAACAGATCAGTACTGAAGGTCATCAGCGACTGATATCTGAAATTGTTGGATTTTATCAAGGGCTCACTTTTTTCAAAGATCAATTTGCAGAAACAAATCTGGCCGATAACCTGATTTGGTACAATCTTATTAAAGATGGTCCCGTTAAAATTGATCAGTCAGAAATTAATTCGTTTTTCGAGTATTATCAAAATACAAAGAATCACAACGTGGCTTTGGTTTTGCCAGAGAATTTGCACCTTGAAGAAATAACCCACCTAATGCCTAGATGCCAGTTAATGATTTCTACGGATCCTCAAACGGGCCGTCTAAAATACGATTTGAGTTTTCTTTACAACACCTACAAGGCTGAGATTAACACAGGCCCATTCATCTATGATTTTACAAACAAAGTTAAGATTTTAAGACACCTAGAATTTGAAAAACAAAGCTTCGATAAATTTTCAGATCAAAAGGCTCGTCAACTCGATTTGATCGATTTTATTGAACAAGCGTTTTTATATGATTGGTCCGTTTTTTACGAAACCAAAAAAATAAATCCGAGCGGTCAGTTTAATATTCATCTGGAATCTGGCCTAGATTGGTTTGATTTAAATATGGATATCAGTAGTGCAGAGCAATTGATCACCATGCCTGCTATTTTGCAGGCGATTAAAAATGGGCAAAGACTGATCTCGCTCGGTGATGGCTCACAGGCCCTTTTGTCTTCGGAATGGATAAATAAAGTCAGACATTTCTTGGACATCGGCACTGAGGTCGATGGCAAAATCAGACTTAATAAAATTCAAGCGCTTTTTTTATCAAGTGAACTTTCAGAAAATATTCACTTTCAAAGTCAAAATAGACTGACGACATTTCAAAACCTGATCGCCGATATTAAAAATGCCAAACCTGTTAAGCCGGACAAAAAGTTCAAAGGCGTGCTAAGATCTTATCAACAACAAGGTCTATCGTGGCTTCAGCAAGTCACCGACAATGAAATTGGCGGAATTTTAGCCGATGATATGGGTCTTGGCAAAACGATTCAAATCTTGGCTTTGTTGTCACTGAGTAAAGCCCGTGCCACAAAACAAAAAGATTCTAAAATTGTACAAACTTCGTTAATTGTAGTTCCTAAGAGTTTGATATTTAATTGGCAAGTTGAAGTTAACAAATTTGCTCCGCACTTAAGTGTTTTAGTGTACACTGGAGTAAATAGAGAGTTTCATCGAAAAGAACTGGCCACCGCGGCTAAAAATTATGATCTTGTACTGACAACTTACCATACACTTCGACTCGATATCGAATTCTTTAGGAAAATGGAATTTAATTTTTTTATCTTAGATGAAGCGCAGAACATAAAAAATGAAAAAGCCTTAGTTTCGATGTCCGCACGACTTATTTCTGCACGCAAAAAAATGGCCTTAACAGGTACCCCTATCGAGAATTCGTTAACAGACCTTTTTTCAATATTGAGTGTCGTGATGCCCGGTCTTATTAAAACAGCACAAGCCGACCGCTGGGCTAAAGAAAAAAACTTAGACACACTGAAAAAATTCGGAAAATCACTTTCCCCATTTATTTTGCGCAGAACCAAGACTGAGGTATTAAAGGATTTACCTGAAAAATCCGAACAAATTCTTTATGTTGAATTGAATCCTGACGAAGCTAAAAAATACAATCAGCTTAAAAAATTTTATTGGGCCCAGTTAAAGACTAATTTTAATACCAAAGGGCTTGCGAAATCAAAAATTGAAATTCTAGAGGCCTTGTTGAGGTTGCGACAAATGTCTTGTCATCCGGGTTTAATCGACAAACAACTCGCCAATGTGAGCAGTTCTAAATTTGATGTCGTTTTAGAGCAGCTCGAAAGTGTTATTAGGGATGGGCATAAAGCCCTGGTCTTTTCACAATTTACAAGCTTGCTTGAATTGTTTGCGAAACATTTGCAACGCTTGCAAATAAAATACGAATACCTAGATGGCAAAACAATCAATCGCCAAGAAAGAGTCAAAACGTTTCAAGAGCAATCCGATATTTCAGTTTTTTTACTGAGCCTAAAGGTCGGCGGTGTCGGATTAAATCTAACAGCTGCAGATTATGTTTTTATTTTAGACCCCTGGTGGAATCCAGCCGCCGAATCGCAAGCGATCGACCGCACTCACCGAATTGGTCAAAAGCGCAAAGTATTTGCTTATAAGGTTATTGCTAAAGACACCGTTGAAGAAAAAATTTTAAAAATGCAAACGCATAAAAAGGAACTGGCTGAATCGATAATTTCTGCGAACAGCAGTTTGTTAAAGAGCATTAAACTTTCAGATTTAGAGGACCTATTTTCGTAAACGCCCAGTAAAACTGTTTACAGCCGCTTTTTCTTAAAGGTAAATTTTGATTGCGCTAGGGAATAAAGCGGGTGCTAAACTCATTTTTGATTTTTAGCACAATGACAAAACTTCATATTCTAAGAATCGATCACCCAGCTCAATCGAAAATTCATCGCCAACGCCTTTTCCGATCAGAGCTTTTCCCAATGGACTTTCAGGCGTGATCACTTGAACACTTTGCTGCTCAATTATCACGGTTTGACCGCCACCTTTTGGCATAATCAAAACGAAAGTGATCTTTTCGTTATGTCGAATTTTGACTAACGCTGTCGTCATTATTTTTTGCGTTTCGGTAAAATGCTTGATCGGCAAATTTTCAAAAATCGCCAAGACTTCTTTCATTTCACTCACTCGCTTCGCTTGGGCTCCAGCAAGATAAGAAGCTTCTAGTCCACGAGTATCATATTTATTTTCAGGTTTACTGTCTGCGTGCGTTGCATCCGCATAGGTATTAATAGCCGCAGCAGTTATTGCTGCAAGTTCAGCTGCGATGGTCTTGGTTAAAAATTCGATCAATTGTTTTTTTGGAAGCATGATTGTAAGCATGAATGGTGCCTTAATTAAGAAAAAATGAGTACTTGGTGGCTCGGGCCGGAATCGAACCGGCACATCATTGCTGATACTGGATTTTGAGTCCAGCGCGTCTACCAATTCCACCACCGAGCCATTTCGATAAAAGAACGTCTAAGGTAAGACTCTATTAAGTTTGGTAATATAGGTCCCTGGTGGCCAGTAATTCAAGTATTTTTTTCATGGAAAACAATGAGACACCCCCTCTGAGAGTCAAAATGCTGATTTTTAAGAAGAAAATGAACGCCGCCTATTTTCTTTTTCGGATTTATTGTTTATAAGTATATTCAACAGGTTACATTTTGTTTCTAAAGTTATAACTTATGTAATTAACGGGATATGGTTCTAAAAAAGGGAGATGTCGATATGAAAGTTGAATTCAAAAAAATGACGATGAAAAAGGCGATGAGTTTTGTTTTACTTTTTTCAGTTACGACAATGATCAGTGCGATCAGTTTCTCACAAGAAGCTGAAGAGCTTAGAGATGAAACAATCACTCAAGAAGTTGACCAAGAATTAACGACATTCGGTCAAAATCCAAATTCAAAGACTCATTCAAGTTCGTCTGTTAAAAAAGTAACAAAGACTTCAAAAATTCAGTCGACACCTGTTGTTGTTTCATCTTCAACTCCAATGGTGGTTTCATCAACGGCTCCGGTGGCAACGGCTCAAAATAAAAAAACGGTTGTCACAACAAAAACGATTAATGAACTTCCTGTGAAAGTTCCCGTTAAAATAACAACTGTAAAGACAACAACAACGATTCCAAAAGCTAAAACAACTGTGCAAAAGTCGTCTGTTATTAAATCAACAACAGTCGGTACAAAATCGGTAGTGCCTGCAGTTGGTGGCGTACAAAAACAACCGGTTACTTTTGTTGAAGCAAGTCCATTAAGTGAATCACGTGGTGATGAAATTCGTCGTCGTCGTCAAGACGAAGAGATGCGTACAGAGTCTAAAATCGTCGAAAAATTAGAGCAAAGTCGTATGGAAGACGAGCGTCGCCGTGCCGAAGTTTTATTTGGTGATCGTTTAGACGCAAAACCAGTTCAAGACGTTGTTATCGAACAAGAAACGACAGCGATTGAGCAAGAAGTTGAATCAGCTCCATTAATGTTAGAGCAAACAACAACTGAATCACAAACAGATATTAGCGAATTCCAAAAAGAGCCTGCATTTTTTGATTCAAAATACGTGGGTCTTACAGCTGGAGTTCCCACATATCCAGATTATTCAAACATTAAAGGTGATTATAATGTTGGAATTAAATTTGGTATGGCTCACGACCGTTTCTTGTTTGAAATGGGTATTTCAATGGCGCAATTCGTTTTAGAAGATTCTTACTACGGATTCGGCCCTAATTCAGCAGCAGGTCAGTCTAATTACGTTTACGGATATTCAAGTAACGGTCAGATTATTGGAACTCGAGCGGACTTCGAATTGAAGCAGTACTCAGGTTCACTTGGCAGCCGCTACCAAATCTTAGATGGTTTTGTTCGACCAAATGTTGGTGGCGAATTCATTTATTCTTATCGTCAATATTCATCACTAGAGCGTACTCTAGAGATCAATTCTTTTGGTGCAGCGACCGTGTTGCCAGAAGGAACGAACTACGGAAACTCACACGCTCTTGATTTTGGTGTTCTTGCGGGAGTTGATTTAGTTTTAAATCCGTCGTTTACGATTGGTGCAGACTTTAAATATTTAATCAACGTTGCTCACCGAATCAACGGCGAGAACTCGACATCGGGAACCCCAATTGAAAAGTTACAGTACTTTGTTGGTGGACTATCGGCGGTCTTTACGTTCTAATAAGAGGTATTGAAAACACCTCTATTATTACGAACTGTTTTTTTAAATCTTTGGGTGGCCGCGGTCATGACTTCATTTTCAGTCCTGCTAACAACGCAGCCGCTTTTTGCTCAAGAATCATCTAGCAAGGTCATTAATGAAGTGCTTTTTCATATTCAGAAAAAGGCGTACACCGCCGTCGATCTTCGGTATTTTGAATCGATAAAGGCCGACCTCATTTCAGGTCTTGAGTCCAATCAACAGCGAATTCTTAAAGGACTGAGATCCTACGACGTTTTTGTTTTATATACAATTTGCCAGAATGAAGCCGATGCCTTAGAGCTTCAGATAGAACCTAAAGAACAAACACGCTTAGAACTTAAAAAAGAAGGTTCGAAAGCGGCTTTTCTGCGTGCGAATATGTATCTTCAAACTAAGGAAAACTTGTTCGCAGATCGTGACCGTTTCAATTCTTGGTTTCAAATGTTGAAAAACAAATATGATTATTTTAGAAAAACCAATTCGTTGGCGAATTAACGGCAGTAGACGAAATGTTAATTAGACGGGCCACGAGCACCGATAAACCTGAATTACTCAAGCTCATCGATGAAATAGATCAGGATTACTCAACGTCCAATCGAAGGGCCCAATTTAATTGGCCCCTGAGTAAGGCCGAATCGATTTTAAACCACTATTTCGTCCTACTAACTTTTGGTGACGGTGGCGAATCACAAGCTTTTATTTGTTATCAAGAGCTCAGCGGTGATTATGAAATCATCGCACTGGGCGTCTCGCCACGGTTTCAGAATAAAGGTTTAATGCGAAAGCTCTTGGGCCATTTTGTTGATTTTGTATGCACGAAGGAATCAAAAATATTTTTAGAAGTTCATGAGAAAAACACCCGGGCCCTTCGCTTGTATGAAAGTTCGGGATTTCGTATCGATGGAATTCGCAAAAACTATTACAGCGATGGCTCTGCTGCCCTGAATTTGTCGAAAATATCTATCTAGTTGCCAAGGCTAAAACTGTTTGATAGTCTGCTGCCTGTTGCATAAAAATTGGGCTAGAAAAGCCCATTTTTTTTTGGAAAAAATAGAAAGCGACTGTAAAAAGCGACTGTAGAAAGCGGCTCTACGAAACGAATGCAAAACGAATGAATGATAATGGAACAAGTGCCAAATGATGGACAGACGTATGAACGACAATGATACCTCAAATAATGTAGAAAAAAATAATGAATACTCGCCATCTGGTTCAGCCAGCTTTCTCGAAAAAATTGAAAAATTAGCGACTGATGTTTGCGCGCGAGAAAACTGCGAACTTTATGATGTCGAAGTTGTCGGTGCTGGTAGCGGTCGAATTGTTCGCGTTTATGTTGATCGCAGTGATGAAAATGGCCAAAGCATCGTGGGTATTGAAGACTGCACGAATGTATCTCGTGGTATGAATTTAATTTTAGATGTTGAAGATGTGATTCCGGGTGGAGCTTACAATTTAGAAGTCTCATCACCGGGATTAGACCGTCGTTTAAGAAAACCAGCGCATTTTCAAAAAGCCGTTGGCAAAAAAATCTGGATTCAGCTGACGCAAAATTTAGGAAGCTTGGGCGCTCAAAAGGCTGCGATAACAGCGACTAAAAAATTTGAAGATGTTTTAAAAGGCTTTGAGGGCAATCAGTTGCACTTTGAATTACATGGTGAATTGGTCAAGGTTCCGATGAGTGCCGTCGACAAAGCCAAAGTAGTTTTTGTAGTAAATAAAGGTATAAAAGTGAGTTCTAAGGAACCAAAATACAAGGGTTCTAAAGAGCCACAACATAAGGGTTCTAAAGAACCACAAAGAAAATAACGAGAGAGACTGGGAGTAGATCGATGGCTGATAATATGTTTTCTGATTTAGCAAAAGTAATCGAACAAGTTGGTCGTGACAAAGGTATTGATAAAGACGTTATCGTCGATGCAGTTAAACAAGCGATGCTTGTGGCCGCGCGCAAAAAATTTGGAACATACCGTGAAATCGAGGCCTCTTATAACGAAGAAGCTGGTGAAGTTGAACTTCACGAATTTAAAGAAGTCGTGACTAAGGAAGCCTTTATCGATGAAGAAATTGAAATTACATATGAAGACGCTATTAAATTAGATCCGGGATCACAGCTTGGGGATTCAATTGGTATAAAATTAGAATCTAGTGATTTAGGTCGTATCGCTGCGCAAACAGCTAAACAAATTATTTTACAAAAAGTTCGCGATGCTGAACGCGAAATTATCTTTTCTGAATTTGAACAACGTAAAGGTGAAGTCGCTTCAGGAATAGCTCGCCGAGTAGAAAAAGGCGCGATCGTTGTTGATATGGGTCGCACTGAGGCCTTCATTCCACCACGTGAACAAATTCCTGGCGAAATTTTTAAACCAGGTGATCGCGTCCAAGGTTATTTGTCCGAAGTTCGTCAAACAACTCGTGGACCACAAATTATCATGTCACGCGCTGATGAACGTTATTTAGTAAAATTGTTTGAAATGGAAGTTCCAGAAATATATGACGGTGTCGTCGAGATTATGGCAGCGGCTCGTGAGCCAGGCCAGCGGGCTAAAATTGCCGTTACAACAAAAGACAACGCGGTGGATCCGGTTGGAGCTTGTGTTGGTATGAAAGGTTCGCGCGTTCAAAATATCGTGCAAGAATTAAAAGGCGAAAAAATTGATATCGTGATGTGGAACGAAGATATCACTCGTTTTGCGTGTAATGCTTTAGCTCCGGCTGAAATTGCAAAAGTTTTCCTTGATGAAGAGAATAAAGAAATGGAAATCGTTGTTCCGGATTCTCAATTGAGCTTAGCAATTGGTAAGCGTGGTCAAAACGTTCGTTTAGCATCTAAATTAACCGGTTGGAAATTAGATATTATTTCGGCGTCTGCGACGCAAGCTCGTACCGCGGAATCAATCTTTAATTTAATGTTAATTCCAAATATGTCAGAGACTATGGCGCAAAATATTTTACAATCTGGATTTGGTTCTTTCCAGTCTATCGCTGGAGCTAAAACAGAAGAGATTCTGACAATTCCTGGTTACGATGATCCGGTTAAGGCTGATAAATTGATCGACGATTCTAAAGCCTTAGTCAAGGGATATGCTGATCGAGGCGAAGCTGTGCCTGTGTCGCCACAAGCACTGGCTTTAAAAGAAGTTTATAATACGAAGAAAAATGCAGAAGCGCAGTTGAAAGCGGAGCTTTCTAAACTGAACTCTTCTAATAAAGGGTAACTGTTAGTTTAAGCTGTTAGTTTAAGCTGTTAGTTTTAATAATGAGAATAGGCAAAGGGAATATATTGCGTGAGTAATCCTAAAGTTTTTGAATTTGCAAAAGAGATCGGAATGACCCCGCTAGCTTTGATGGATAAAATCAAAGAATGGCAGCTTCCAATTAAAAACCACATGGCCGAAATCGAGCCAGATACTATGGTTGTGATCAAAGCAAAATTAAACGAAAAAAATGCACCGGCCGATGAGGCCACTGGAAAAAAAGCCACCGTTAAAAAAACGGCTACGGCAAAAGCTCCAGCAGCGGCGAAAAAAACGTCGGCGTCAAAACCGCCTCCACGGGCTGAGAATGCCAAGCAAACTGTAACTAAAACAGTAACTGCGGCCACAGTGACTAAAGCGGTAACTCCAGTTGAGCCTGCAAGTAAAGGTGTGATCCGACGTAAAACAGTTGAAGCTGATTCAAAAGCAAAAATTATTTCAAAACCTGAATCTGAAGAAAATTTCACTGAAGAAGTTGAAGTTAAAACGGTTGTCGAGGCTAAAGTTGAAACAGTGAAGCCTGCAGCTGCGGCAGCTCCGCAACCTATTCAACAACCTGCGTTTCAACCGACTCCACAGGCGACTCAGCCAGTGGCCGCTCCGCAAGCGGCAACACCTCAGACAACAGCTCCGGTTCAGCCGTCAGCGCCAATTCCTTCTCGTAAAAAAGAAGTAGCTATTGGTGATAGCGGTGTTGCAAGCACTACTAAGCGTAATAATAATATTATTGGTCGGATGGATTTAAGTCGCGTTCAAGCTCCGCAAGGATCTCAAGGAGGTTACCAAGGTAACCGTCCAATGAGTGGACCGCGTTCAGCAAATGCGCCTCGCCCAGGTGGACCTCCAGGAACTTCTGGTGGATACCGTCCTCAAGGTGCGGGTGGTGGTCGAAATATTCGTACAGGTTTCGTGGCGGCAGAAAATATTCCAGCAACGCCAACGCCAAATTTCGGTGAAGATGCAAAACGTGATTTCGAGAAAAAAGCACGTAAATTTGGAACCGGAGGCGGTGCTCCTGCAACTGCGCCGGGCCTGTCTGCACGTGAAAAAGAAGCGACTGAAGTTTTACAAAGTTTTAATCCTACTGAATTCAGAAAACGCGAAATGGTTTTTCAACCTAAGAAAAAATCCATCGTGATGAATCGAGATGCGATGAAAACACAAATTACTAAGTCAAAAGCATCTAAGCGTGTTCTAAAAGTAAATAATAAAATGAAACTGGGGGATGCCGCTCAGGAAATGGGCCTTAAGGCCGCACAGTTAACTAAGGTTCTTATGCAAAACGGAGTGATGGCGACCATCAATACCGATTTGGATTTTGATACTTTGGCTTTAGTTGTTCCAGAATTTGGCTGGGAAGCAAAAAACGTTTTCAGAACAGCCGAAGAAGTTGTTATTGAAACTGCGTTCGGTGATGTCGATGGCCTTATGGTCACTCGTCCACCAGTGATTACAGTTATGGGTCACGTCGATCATGGTAAAACATCATTATTAGATGCGATTCGTAATGCCAACGTGGCTTCTGGCGAAGCCGGTGGAATTACTCAACACATCGGTGCCTATAGTGTTAAAGCCCCAGATGGAAGTTTATTAACATTTTTGGATACTCCCGGCCATGAAGCGTTCACAGCTATGCGTGCGCGCGGCGCGAATGCGACGGACATCGCGGTTATTGTTGTTGCAGCGGACGATGGTATGATGCCACAAACCGCGGAAGCCATTAACCACGCGAAAGCCGCAAAAGTTCCAATCATCGTTGCCGTAAATAAAATGGATAAGCCAGGCGCGAATCCGGAAAAAATCAAACAGCAATTAACCGAGTTAGAAATCGTTCCTGAAGAATGGGGCGGAACAACGATCTTTGTTGAAGTGTCTGCTTTGAAAAAAACGGGTATCGACAAATTATTAGAAAATATTAAATTACTTGCTGAAGTTGCTGAACTAAAAGCAAATCCAAATCGTTCGGGAACTGGAATTGTTATTGAGGCTAAACTTGAAAAAGGTAAAGGCCCAGTAGCGACGATTTTAGTCAAAGACGGATCCGTTGAAGTGGGTCAATATATCGTGGCCGGCACTATGAAGGGTAAAGTAAAATCTCTTGTGAATGACAAGGGTGAACGTATTCAAAAAGTAATGCCAGGTTTCCCTGCGGAAGTTCATGGATTAGACGGCGTTCCAGGAGCCGGCGATCGTTTTGATGTTACTAAAGATGAGAAAACTTCGGAAGAAGTTGTTGAAATCAGAAAACAAAAAATTCGTGATGCGCAAGAGTCGACGAAAAAAGTTACGCTTGAAGAATTGTTTTCTAAAGTCACTCAAGGCGAAGTTAAAGATTTAAACATCGTATTAAAAACTGATGTGAACGGGTCTTTAGAAGCCATTATGGGAATGTTGAATAAATTAACGTCACAAGAAGTGAAAAATAAAGTTATTCACTCTGGCGTTGGTGGAATTAACGAAAACGACGTCTTATTAGCTCATACAGCTAAAGGTGTTGTGATTGGTTTCAACGTACGTCCAGACGGAAACGCATCAGCAAAAGCCAAAGAAATTGGCGTTGATGTTAGATCTTATACAATTGTTTACGAAATGATGGATGACATCAAAAAAGCGATGCAAGGTTTGCTGGCTCCTCAAGTGGTGGAAAAAGTTATGGGTACTGCAGAAGTGCGTAATACTTTTAACGTTCCAAAACTGGGAACCATCGGTGGATGTTTCATTACCACAGGAAAAGTTCAGCGTTCAAATATGCTGCGCTTAGTTCGTCAAGGTAAGATCATTTATGAAGGTAAAGTGGCCTCACTCCGCCGTTTCAAAGACGATGCACGTGAAGTCGTTGAAGGCTTTGAATGCGGTATCGGTATAGAGAATTTCAATGACATTAAAGTCGGCGATATCATCGAGGCTTTTGTTAAAGAAGAAATCGCACGCGAATTGACTCCGCTTGTGGTTCCTAAATCGGTTTCTCCATAATTTATGGGTAAACCTTCTGCCAGACCATCTAATAGCAAATTTTCAAAACCACCTCGCGAATCCGAAGAATCGGGTTCGCGAAGAGTAGCGCGTGTTGAAAAAGAAGTTCAGATGGTGATTTCAGAATATATTATTCGTTATCTTAAAGAAGAATTACCAGGTCTTGTAACAGTGGGTCGTGTGATTGTTCCGGGTGACTTAAGATCAGCTAAAGTTTTTGTCAGCTTGTTAGATCCTAGAATGACTGCGGATGTTGCTTTGACGAAAGAAATGCTTCACGTTTTAAAATCTCATGCTAAACAAATGCAAACCGAAATCTCGCGTAAAATTCAGATGAAGTATTTACCGAAAATTGAATTTTCAAAAGATGACTCTACTGAGAAAATTCTTAAAGTGGAAAACATGTTGCAGTCCCTCGCAGCGCAAAACTCTAAAAAAATCGAATAAAAAGCAAATACCAGTGAGCACGAATCAAAAGAGTACATTGAATGGACTTTTACTAGTCGATAAACCCACCGGGATAACTAGTCATGACGTGGTCGCACAAGCACGAAAAATTTTGCAAACTCGCGAAGTCGGTCATTCGGGAACGTTAGATCCCTTAGCCACAGGATTGATGATTTTACTGATTGGTGAGGCCACAAAACTGAGTTCCTATGTGACGGATGGGGATAAGACTTACCGGGTTCGCTTTAAGCTCGGGATTGAAACTGATACGTTAGATTCCACGGGAGAAATTCTAAAAACAACGGCGGTTTCTGCATCTGTCAGTGACGTCCAAAAGTTGGCTTTGAAAATTTCTGGTGAAATCTCATTACCAGTTCCAATGTATTCAGCTAAAAAAATTGATGGTAAAAAACTCTACGAGTACGCCCGGGAAAATCAGGCCGTCGAACAGCCTCAAAAAATCATGAAGTTTTGGGATGTCGTTCATTTAGACTCTAGCCCCGAAAATATTTTTGAGTTTGAATTAACCTGCTCAAAAGGCAGTTTTATTCGTTCGTGGGTTTCAGAACTTGGGCAAAAACTGGGTTGCGGAGCCACCATGACGGAGCTGCGCCGAGTGCGATCGTCACAATTTAGTGTTGATCAAGGGTTCACATTGGAGCAGCTCAAAAGCTTAGCGAATGAGGGGCAAAAACCAGAACTGATCCCGCTGACGGAAGCCTTGAATGAAATGAAGAAGCTGAAAGTTAAAGACATGGACCTAAACCTTCTTAAAAACGGTCAAATTAGCCAAGGTTTACGCATTCACTTAATTCGTGTTTTTGACCCCGATTGCGACCAGTTTGTTCGGGTGCACTCGGATCGACCAGAGAATCTAGTCGCTTTGATTGGTTTAGATCCTAAAAAGGGATTTGTTATACGCCGAATTTTTAATTCCTAGATTCAGCATGAGCTCAAAAACCTGATTCAAAACCTAAGGAAACACTTCTAATTAAATAGTGAAAAAGACTTGTCTATTTAAGACCGGATTGATAGTTTGTTAGCTTACATTTTTGCTCGAGATTATGAGTCAGCCATGACCTTATATTTGGAACAAAGATACAACTCGCTCAAAGAAATTTGAGCCTTAAAAGGAGACGCTAATGGCAGTCACAACACAACAAAAAGCAGATATTTTAAAAAAATTCAAAACAGCAGAGCTTGATACTGGATCCCCAGAAGTTCAAGTTGCTTTGTTAACGGCACGAATTAACGAAATGGCTTTGCATTTTACAACTCACAAAAAAGATATGCACGGTCGCCAAGGTTTAATTAAATGCGTCAATCAACGTCGTCGTCTTTTGGATTATTTAAAAGGTAATGATCAAGGTCGTTACACTAAATTAATCACAGCTTTAGATATCAGAAAGTAAAAAATAAAAAGAGGCTCTACAAGAGCCTCTTTTCGTATAGACCAGGTTTAGTTCCATAAGTTCTTTTATTTTTTCAAATTTTATTTTCAACACGAGGGAGTGTAGTAATGATTTCAGTAGTAACCACAACAGTTGGTGGCCGACAAATTTCGATCGAAACAGGTCGACTTGCTAAACAAGCTGATGGATCAGTTCTTGTAACCTGCGGGAATAATATGGTTTTAGTAACGGCGGTTTCTTCAAAAGAAGCAAAACCAGATCAGGGTTTTTTTCCACTAACAGTCGAGTATATCGAAAAATTTTATGCCATCGGAAAAATTCCGGGCGGTTATTTCAAACGTGAAGGTAAACCATCAACAGAATCTGTATTGAGTGCGCGTCTTATTGACCGTCCAATTCGTCCATTGTTTCCTGAAGGTTACCTTAATGACACTCAAGTTGTCGCAACAATCTTAAGTACTGATGGTTCGATTTCGATCGATACATTAAGTGCTGTTGGTGCTTCAGCCGCCCTTCACATTTCTGATATTCCATTCGCTGGTCCAACAGCTTGCTGCCAGGTTGCACGAGTGAACGGCCAATTCATTGCTAACCCGACACCAGAACAAATGGCAGCGTCGGATATGGATGTTGTTGTTGCAGGAACCAAAAACGGCCTGTTAATGGTTGAAGGCGAAACTAAATTTATTTCTGAAACCGATATCTTAGCGGCTTTAAAATTTGGTCACCAAGCCATTATGCCTTTATTAAATATTCAAGATGAACTGCGAGAAAAAACGGGTTCAAAAGCAAAACGTGCTTTTACTCCACCGAAAATAGATGCGGATTTCAGAACGTCTGTTGAAGCATTTTTGGCGCCTTTAATTGCACAAGGTATGTCTCACAAAGTTAAACAAGATCGTTATGCAGCGATGGATGCCGCTGTAAAACAAGCTCAAGAAAAATTAGTGGCAACAATCACTGATGATAAATTGAAATCAGAGCGCGCTAAAAACTTAAAAGTGATCGCTGAAGATTTAAAATACAAAGAAGCTCGTTCAATGATTTTAGACAAAGGTCATCGTATAGACGGTCGTAACATGACAACGGTTCGTCCGATTTCATGTGAAGTTGGTTTTTTACCACGTGCCCATGGATCTGGATTATTCACTCGTGGTGAAACACAGTGTTTAGGTAC
>JAYVHE010000236.1:0-15705 GCA_043771495.1 Bdellovibrio sp.
TCAATCTGGCGTTTTAATTCGCCAATAATATCTTGTAAACGCACTAAGTTTTGATCGGTTGAAACTAATTTTCTTTGCGATTCTTTTTTACGAGCTTTAAATTTAGTAATCCCGGCCGCTTCTTCGATCAACATACGACGGTCTTCTGGCTTAGAAGTAATAATTTTACCGATCATCCCTTGAGCAATAATCGAAAAACCTTTTGAGCCTGCGCCCGTATCCATAAAAATTTCTTGAACGTCTTTTAAACGGGCCGCTTCTTTATTGACGAAGTATTCACCTTCACCACTGCGATGAAGTTTGCGAGTCACCATGATTTCAGAATGCTTTAAATATTTTGCAGGGAATGGTCCGCCATCATTTTCTAATGTGAGGGAAACTTCACAAAGCCCCAATGGCGCGTAGTTTTCTGCGCCCGCAAAGATCACATCCGTCATTGTTGATGCGCGTAGATCTTTTGCGGATTGGTCGCCCATGACCCACATTAAAGCGTCGACGATATTTGATTTTCCACATCCGTTGGGCCCGACAATACCGGTAATCCCGGCATCAAATTGAATAACTGTACGATCTTTAAAAGATTTAAAACCAATGATTTCTAGCTTTTTAATTCTCAATGACTCACTCCATGTTTTGGTGCACCTATAACTGTCCTTTGGTCTATAGGATGAGTCAACAATAACGCGACGCGCGCACGCAAATGAATGGAATTGAGTTGTTTATGATTTGCTAAGACTTTTAATAAGTTGGCAACTATTTATCGAATTCTTGCATTTTAAAATTTCCATCGTAATCAAATGCGATATTCACTAAAAAACGTCCGCCCTTATAATAATCAGGAACCTTAAATGGAGCTGCTGCACGCACCATTTCTAAAACGCGCGTGGCGTATCCTTTAACGTAACCTTCGCGATCGGGTTTAGATGATATTAAATTTCCCTTACTATCCAGGACCACTTCGATCATCACAAAAGCTGCCAATGGTTGCTTAATTTCTCCTCGGACTAGTTGACTTTCATTGTCTGCGGTAATTTTTGTGGCGACCGCTCTTTTACCTAGCGGATCATCTTGGGGTTGCGTTGTACTGCTTACAACTGTTTCTTTGATGCCATTGCTATAAGTTCGACTTTGGCGACTTGTTTCTTGTGACGTAGCGATTTGAGAAACAATTAAAAGAATGACGGTTATTAAAATTCTCGACATTGAATACCCCTTAAGATGCTTCTAACATCTTAAGTAGTTAACGATGCATTTTGAGGACCTTATCTCAATGTGAATCAATATAAAGTCCGTTATTCAACAACTAGCGTTGTACGTCTTCCGAGTAACAAAAAGGTCGTCGATTTGTCATGATCAGCTGATGTTCACCATCAATATGGTTTTCTAAAATCGTCTCTAAAGATGCATCGCGCTTTTTTAAATTCTCCCATCGCACCATAATCGAAACATCGCAAACCACAATGCTTGCGCCGACGCCATACTTTATGGAAACCTGATAGTCCGTAAATTGTTTGAAAAATGGTTCGGGATTAAACGAACGTTTTCCTAACTCCACGGACAAGTGAATAAGTTTTAGATCTTGTTTTGACATGACCGTTTCAAAAGACAATTGATTCGCACGTTTGGTCACTGCGGCTAAATGTTCGGCTGAAAAATCAGCTTGTGCACCTAAGCTGGCTATTATTGCTAATAAAACTAAAACCATGTTTTTCATCGGTAATCCCCTTTGTTAGGAACTGAACTACTTGAATTATCGATATGTGTTAATTGCAAACTAAGCACACTCTATTTGCAAAAATCACACAATACGTCCACCTCGAATTTATGCGCTCCCGCCAAGACTTTTTAAGTCCTCACATTAATTAAATTGTAATTTCAATTCAAGAATTCGACAAACCTATCAATTTTACATGTCTAAATACTCACAGGAAGGAATGAGTCCGCAGTCGTGTTAGGTTGTTTTTTTAAGGAGAATGATATGAAGTCGGTTTTAATTCTAGCAGTGATCAGCTTGTCTTTTTCTGCCCTTGCAAATCCAACGAAATTTGTAGTTCAAAAAGATTTAATCGTGAATCAAAAGATTTCACAGACGAATCCAGATTCAGGACATTATTTGATGGTTCGCTTTATGGACGATGGTTCAACAACAGACGAAGTCATTGAACCATCGTGTTTACTTTATATTTATTCCCCGGGTGCTGAAGTCACAATTCCTGCAGGCACAGTGCTCTCAATTAAGTCTTCGAACGTCGACAATCCTCAGGATACGTCGCAAGCAATTTTACATAAAGACCGTTCTGTTTCGATTCATGCGAATACCGGTTCTGAGCAAAATGAATTTCGTGTGAATTGCTCAGACAGCGCAATGACTTACAAAGGATTAAAAGATTTCGATATTGAAACTATTAATCAGTTTACAAGTCAGTTTGTTATTTTAGAATAAACTACTTTTTTAACGCGCGAATTTTTAACTGAGCATCCTCGGACTGCTCTAATAATTTTAACGCTTTCAACATGAGCACACTGTTTTGACGACAGAGTTGAACGGCTTCTTCTTTATTGTAGGGGCCGGCGTAAGCAGAAATTGCACACTCAGCGGCTTGAACGGTTCCAGTCACCGCGCATAAACGAACAGATTCATCTTTGTTGAATGGACCTGCATACGCTTTTATTCCACAATCCGCGGGACCAGTAAATTTACGAGTGCCTGTGCAAAGCTGAACGGCTTCACCTTTGCTAAATGGACCCGCGTAAGCTCTTATTCCACAATCAGCCGGGCCAACATCATAGGCTCCCGAGCAAAGACGGATAGATTCCTCGCGACTAAAAGGACCGGCGTAAGCCTTGTTACCACACGCGATGGCTGCGCCATTGTCTGGTGGAGGTGGTGGCGTAACCGGAGTGTCCGTCTGCGTACAAAGGTAATTTTTGCCATCTTTGATTAAATTAAACGAATCGGCATTGGCACTCAGGCAAAAACCGGTCACTAGAGTTAAAACTGTAAAAATGAATTTCATAAAATCCCCTTATTGGTTCTAGAGACTACCACTTTTGAAGTTTTTGCTGTCAAGAGTAATAGCAGCCGTGACGCTGGCGGAGGCTTGATACTATTCAGTTTCAAAAAAAATGAATGAATATCGTCCAGTTCCGTTTCTATCAAAGTAATAGTTTTGGTCACTGAATGATCCACTGCCAAGAACGCGTTTAGATCATAGGTCGACTACCAGCCGGCTGAGCATGGGCCCCTCAACCAATAACTAAATGAGCCGTATATTCGATTGCCCTCTGTATTGATCGCGATTGTGTTGACCACAGAGGACACGCAAGTTTGATAGGTCATTGTTTCCACCGGCCCATACGGGACGAATGTGATCAATATTGAGCTGCCACCTCGAGCCACACATTTTGTTTGTCGGATTATCTGGGAGCTTGGCTCTGAACTGGCAGCATTGATCGCGGTTAAATACAATTCGTTCGGTGGATTTCGAAAGATAAGTTCTCTGAACCCCACCTGTGCGGTCAAAAGAATGAGGTTTTATTTTTTGCTCGTCATTGACGATGCTATCGTGAGTCCCAGCTAGCGGGCTTTTCTTTTGTTTTCTATTAATTAATCTTGTTTTGTCTTTTTGCTGAATCACCTTATCTGCCACGTATTCAAAAACTCTATCCCAAGTACCATCTGGTACTGAATTTGATAAGAGCTCGCGCATTTTCTCAAGCTTCTGCCACTGCGATTTCGAAAGCGTAATCTCTAACCGCACAGATTCATCTTTTTGGTGTTGAATTTTCGGTGCTTGTTTAAGATCAATATCTAGCCGCTGCTTAACAACAATTTGAGATTCAATAACTGATTTGTCGATGAGTTCGGACACCAAGTCTTTTTTGATGGCTGCAGTTACTTTTGTTTTAGTCTTAGCGTGAACTTCGCGAAACGATTGCTGAAGTAAGCTCACTTGCGAGAGTTTAATTGTGCCCTCTTCAATGTGATTAATCACCTCCGGCACATCCTGTGATAGCCGTGCCGCATCGATGCCTCTTTGAGCGGTACCACGAGAGAGCCCAACAAAGACTGTGAGGTATTCAAAAAGACTTGAAAATCCTTTAGCTAGAAAAAGCTTTCGACGATCGATTTCTACGATATGTAAAATAATTTGCTTTTGAACTTTTCGTTCTTGCAGAGCAAAGGATTTTAAATCTTCGATGAGTTTATGGTCCGAGATTGCTTTCAGGTTAGCAGAATCATCAAATTTCTCATTAAAGAATAATTTTATTTTTGCAGGCATTAATCCAATAAATAAGCCGAATAATACTCAAAGAACAGTTAAACCTTTTTTTAGTAGTTTCGGCATTTTCATTTATTTATTTTGATTTCATTTTTTTACGTAAGACAGCCCGAGCCGCAGCCAAGCGTGCAATCGGCACGCGGTACGGCGAGCAACTCACGTAATCAAGTCCCACATTTTCAAAGAACTCAATCGAATCGGGATCGCCGCCATGCTCGCCACAAACGCCGACCTTAAGGTTTCCCTTTGTTTGACGTCCTAGATCAGTCCCCGTTTTTACAAGTAGACCTACACCCAATTGATCAATCGATACGAACGGATCTTTCGCAAAAATTCCGTGGCTGACGTAGCTTCCAAGGAATCGACTTGAATCATCGCGCGATAATCCCAAAGTCGTTTGGGTTAAATCGTTGGTTCCAAATGAAAAGAAATCCGCATGCTTTGCAATCTCGTGTGCGGTAATGGCTGCGCGTGGAAGCTCAATCATGGTTCCGACTTGATAATCAAAAGTCGTTTTAGTTTCTTGTTTTACTTTTTCCACCATGTCGACCGTTAAAGTTCGTAAATGCTGCAATTCTTTTTCAGTCGCAATCAGGGGAATCATAATTTCAGGAACTAATTTCATTCCTTCTTTGGTTAACTGCGCTGCTGCTTCCGCAATTGCGCGCACTTGCATTCGATAAATTTCTGGATACGTAATCGCTAAACGACAACCACGATGACCTAACATCGGGTTGAATTCATGAAGCGATTGAATTTTATTTCGCAAGCGGTCCACGTTATATTTAATTCGTTTTGCTAAATCTTGAATTTCTTGTTCTGTGTGCGGAACAAATTCATGAAGTGGCGGATCCAAAAGTCGAATCGTTACCGGGTAACCGTCCATAATTTTAAATAACTGATAAAAGTCGTCTCGCTGCATTGGTAATAATTTAGATAAAGCCGCTTCACGTTCAGATTGCGTATCGGCAATAATCATTTCGCGCATGGCATCAATGCGGTCCGCACCAAAAAACATGTGTTCCGTACGGCATAATCCAATACCTTCTGCGCCAAACTCACGCGCCGTGCGCGCATCTTTCGGCGTATCCGCGTTGGTCCGAACTTTCATGCGTCGAACCTGATCCGCCATTTTCATCAAGCGATCAAACACGCCATCTAGTTTTGGTTCAATCGTTTTAACTTCACCTAAATAAACTTCGCCGGTGCTACCGTCTAACGTGATCAGCTCCCCTTTTTTAAGAAGGTAACCTTTAACCCGCAACTGTTCCTGGTTGTAATCCACATCAATTTCAGAACAACCAGCTACACAACATTTTCCCATACCACGCGCAACCACCGCCGCATGTGATGTCATACCACCACGCGATGTTAAAATACCTTGGGCCGCCACCATGCCTGCGATGTCTTCTGGTGAGGTTTCTACGCGGACTAGAATTACTTTTTTGCCGGCTTCTTTCATTTTCACAGCTTCTTCAGGTGTAAAAACAATTTCTCCACAAACGCCACCAGGACTTGCAGGTAGGCCTTTGGTTAATAATGTTTTCTTCGCTTTAGGATCTAACATCGGATGAAGTAATTGATCTAAAGAACTTGGTTCTAATCTTAATATCGCTTCTTCTGTTGTAATTAATTTTTCATCGATCATATCACAAGCGATACGAAGCGCCGCTTGGGCCGTGCGTTTGCCATTTCGTGTTTGCAACATCCACAATTTATTTTTCTCGATTGTGAATTCGATATCTTGCATATCTTTAAAATACGTTTCTAATTTTTGATAAATCGTTTCTAAATCTTTATAGGGCTCAGGCATCGCCACTTTTAATTTTTCGATGGATTCTGGCGTACGAATTCCCGCCACAACGTCTTCGCCTTGCGCATTAATTAAAAATTCACCGTAAAATTTGCGCTCACCTGTACTAGGATTGCGTGTAAACGCAACTCCTGTAGCCGAATCATCACCTAAGTTTCCAAACACCATCGATTGAATATTAACAGCCGTTCCCCAGCTTGCAGGGATGTCTTGTAATTCACGGTAAGTCTTCGCGCGTGGTGTATTCCAACTGTAGAATACGGCTGTAATTGCACCCCAAAGTTGTTCCATCGGGTCTGATGGAAAATTTTGGCCGCTCATTTGTTTGATCATCTCTTTGAATTTTTTAACCAAGGTTTTTAAATGGTCCGCAGTTAAATCATAATCATTATGAATTTTTAAATCTGCTTTCATGTCTTCTAGGGTCACTTCCAAAAGCGATGAGTTTATGCTCATCACAACGTCAGAATACATTTGAATGAAACGACGATATGAATCCCATGCAAAACGCGGATTATTAGAACTGGTTGCTAAACCTTCAACCGTTTCATCATTCAATCCTAAATTTAAAATTGTATCCATCATGCCCGGCATCGAAGCGCGCGCGCCCGAGCGCACACTGACTAACAGTGGATTTTTAATATCACCAAATTTCTTTCCAATTTTAGTTTCAATTTTTCCTAAAGCCTTTAGAACTTCAGGCTTAACCCATTCCGGTAACTTTCCACCTTCAGAATAAAAATGCGTGCAAATATCTGTCGAAATTGTAAACCCTGGCGGAACTGGAAAACCTAACGCCGTCATTTCAGAGAGATTAGCGCCTTTGCCGCCAAGAATATTTTTCATTGACGCATTCCCTTCGGTGTCTCCAGCCGAGAAGAAATACACAAATTTTTCGGGCTTACTCAATTTATTTTGAGTGTTCACTGACGTCGTCTCCATGTCGTGGTCCTCTTTTTATGTGTTGGATCATTTAGTATTAAAATTCTTTAATTGGGCCGCGATATAAGAATTTAAATCTTTAATCTTAATTCGCTCTTGAGTCATTTTATCGCGATGACGGACCGTGACTGCTTGGTCATTCACAGTTTCAAAATCTACAGTCACACAAAATGGAGTTCCCACTTCATCCGCACGACGATAGCGTTTTCCGATCGATGCGGTCTCGTCATAGCTCACATCAAAATCTTCGGCCAATTGATTCCGAATCTGCATCGCAGGCCCGATCAGTTCATCTTTTTTAGAAAGTGGTAAAACCGTCGCTTTGATGGGAGCGATATCAGGATGTAAACCTAAAACCACTCGAATATCTTCAGAAACTTTTCCAGCTTCGTCGGTGATTTTAGTAACTTCTTCGCGATACGCATCACACATAAAAGCCAAGAATAAACGATCACACCCCACGGCCGTTTCAATCACGTACGGAATATATTTTTCTTTTTCGGCTTCATTAAAATATTCCAAATTCTTACCAGAAAACTTTGAATGTTGAGTCAAGTCAAAATCAGAACGGTTATGAATTCCCTCTAATTCTGAAAATCCCATTGGAAAATTAAATTCCACATCAACTGCCGCGCGTGCATAGTGCGCTAGCTTATCGTGCGGTTTAAAACGTAAACTCTCCGCGCGTAAACCAAATTTTAAATAAAACTGGTAGCGACGTTCTTTCCATTCGTTAAAAAACTTTTCATCAGTTCCAGGCTTTACAAAATACTGCATTTCCATTTGTTCAAACTCACGCGTCCGAAAAATAAAATTTCCTGGCGTGATTTCATTGCGAAATGATTTTCCGATCGCGGCAATTCCAAATGGAATTTTATAACGGGACGACTGTTGGCAGTTGGTGAAATTCACAAAGTGACCCTGCGCGGTCTCGGGGCGCAAATACACAACGCTACCCGTGTCTTCCAAGGGACCCATGTTAGTTTTAAACATTAAATTAAATTGGCGCTCTTCGGACAAATTTTTAGAGCCACACGTCGGACATTGTTTTTTATTAATAAAAGAATCCGTGTTGTCTGCGCGAAAACGTGTTTTGCAGTCTTTGCAATCCACTAACGGATCCGAAAATCCGTCAACGTGACCCGACGCTTTCCACACCATTGGATGCATCAAAATCGCCGCATCAATGCCGACGATGTCAGACCGACGAGTCATGGCTTTCCACCACGCGCGCTTAACGTTTAGTTTCATTAATGAACCTAGCGGACCATAATCCCAACAACTGCCTAAGCCGCCGTAAATTTCAGAACTTTGAAAAACAAAGCCACGGCGTTTTGATAAACTAACCAGCGTGTTCATATCTTTTAATCGTCTGACTTCAGGAGTGGTTTCCGACATAAAATTTCCTTAATTTGTTGAGATACTTCGAGGCTATCATCGCGTATTTTTAAAGTCTTTCTTTCTTTCGTCTTTGCAGAATAGCGTTATAGGCACCTTCATAAAATTCGAAAGTCGATGGGTCTTCGTTTTTTAATAACTTTTGGTAGACTTCGGTTGCAAGTGTTAAGCTTGCGCCTTGAGGAACGCCCAAAACATCATGGGCTTCCCAATCGTGCCCGTTATACATAAAAAATATGCTTAGATTTTTTGCTGCTTTAGGAGCCTGCTCGGGCTCCAGCCAGATTTCTGCTGGCGTTTTTTGCTGTGCTGATTGAGGGACCGGTTCTTGAGGCGCCGAAATCAAGTTGTTTACTTTAGTTTCTACCGGTTTTTTTGTTTGCGGAATGGCTTGTTTGGCGCGGAATTCTTCGCCGGCCTTAACATTGAGTTTCGTTGGTAGGTCAGGCTTTCGACGGATTGTTAAAAATAATCCGAGCAAAAATACGAACAATATTAAAATAATATACAAAAGCTGTTGGCTATCCACGTCAATCTATATTAGAAATGGTAATTATTCTGATGTCAAAGGAGAACAAAAATGGCCGCAAATCCGTTTAATCAACAACAACCAATTCCAGGTGTTAAAAAAATCATTGCTGTCGCATCTGGAAAAGGTGGCGTTGGAAAAAGTACGGTCGCGACGAATTTAGCTTTAGCTCTGCGCGAGTACGGCCAAGTTGGATTATTAGATGCTGATATCTACGGGCCCTCAATTCCGCGAATGATGGGCGCGATCAATCAAAAATTAATGATTAATCAAAACCAACAAATCATGCCACTTGAACGCCTTGGAATTAAATTGATGAGCATCGGATTTTTAGTTGAAGAGAACTCCGCAGTGGTTTGGCGTGGTCCCATGCTTTTTAAGGCTATGGATCAATTTTTTAAAGACGTCCAGTGGGGCGAACTGGATTACCTCGTGATCGATCTTCCTCCGGGAACAGGCGATGTCCAACTCTCGGTGGTACAAAAAGTTCCCGTTAACCAAGCCGTGATCGTGTCCACACCTCAAAACGTCTCGCTCATCGATGCTAAAAAAGCCATCGACATGTTTGAACGGACGCAAATTCCAATACTAGGCGTTGTGGAAAACATGTCGTACATGATTAACCCCATTAACAATGAAAAAATGCAGCTTTTTCCAAAAGGTGAAATCGATTCCTATTTAAAATCAAAAAACTTATTAAAACTCGCTGAAATTCCGTTTAATCCAGACGTTTCTTTAGGTTCAGAGGCCGGCATTCCGATTGTAGAAAGTCACCCGACCTCGATCGAAGCTAAGTGTTTTTTTGAGCTCGCTAAAAAGATATCGGCAGCACTATGAATAAAAATTTCACTTCAACCCGAACTTAATATAGAGTCTAAAAATGGTTGCATTTAATGCTGTTACAAAACAACAAGGTTCTCGAATTTTATTCGCCAATGGTTCTTTTCAAATCAATCCGGGCGAAAAAATTGGATTAGTCGGCCCTAACGGTGCCGGCAAGACAACAATTTTCCGACTTTTAATGGGCGAAGAACGTCCCGATCAAGGAAGCATTTCAAAACCTGACAAAGTACGCATGGCGTACTTTTCTCAGAGTATTGAAGAGATGAAAGGTCGCAGCGTCATCAGCGAAGTCATGGCGGCGGGATCACTGGACTCTTTAACTACCGAAATGTCCACGATTGAAGCCCAATTGTCTGATCCTGATTTGGACCCCGATGTCATGACACAAATTTTAGAACGCTATGGTCAATTACAAGCCGATTTTGAAACCGTGGGCGGCTACGATTTAGAATCTCGCGCTCAAGAAATCTTGGGTGGCCTTGGTTTTTCAAACGAAGATATGAAATTGGACTGCAACCATTTTTCAGGTGGTTGGAAAATGCGGATCGCACTAGCGAAAATATTACTTTTGCAACCTGAAGTTTTACTTATGGATGAGCCGACGAATCATTTAGACGTAGAATCTATTGTTTGGCTTGAGTCATGGCTCACGCAATTTAAAGGTTCGGTTTTAATGACTTCGCACGATCGCGATTTTATGAATCGACTTGTGTCAAAAATTATTGAAGTCTCGAATCGCCAAGTGACTGTGTTTTCTGGTAACTACGATTACTATGATCGCGAACGCGAACTGCGCAAAGAACAATTAATTGCGCAAGCTAAACGCCAAGATGACATGCTGGCCAAAGAAGAAGAATTCATTGCCCGATTCGCGGCCCGAGCGTCTCATGCGGCGCAAGTACAATCACGAGTCAAAAAATTAGATAAAATTGATCGCATCGAAATTCCACCCGAAGATCGCGTCATGGATTTCATTTGGCCCGTACCACAACGTGGCGGCGACGAAGTTGTTAAAGTTGAAAATTTAGCAAAATCGTGGGAGCTCCCAGATGGTCGAACTAAGCATGTTTTCGCTGGAGCTACGGCTTTAGTTAAGCGCCAAGACCGCATCGCCGTTGTTGGTGTAAACGGTGCTGGTAAATCGACATTTCTAAAAATCGTTGCGGGGCAGACGGATGCCACATCTGGAATTTGTAACGTCGGAGCCAGTATTACAACGGGTTACTTCTCGCAAAATTCATTGGATGTCCTAGATCCTAAAAAAACCGTCCTCGAAGAAATTGAAAGCCGCGTGCCACAAGCAACCCGTGCCAGTGTTCGCAGTTTATTAGGAGCCTTTTTATTCTCTGGCGAAGACGTTGAAAAGAAAATTTCAATTTTATCAGGTGGCGAAAAGTCCAGAGTTGTTTTAGCCGGAATTTTATCACATCCCGTAAATTTTTTAATACTGGACGAGCCAACGAATCATTTAGATATTAAGTCGCGAGAAGTTTTATTAACGGCGATCAAAAATTTTTCCGGAACTGTTTTGTTAGTGTCGCATGATCGCTTTTTTTTACGTGAAGCGACTAATCGTGTTTTTGAAATAGATAAGAATAAATTAACCCCGTACGACATGACTTATATTGAGTACTTAGAACGTAAGGCTCGCGTTCTTTAATCCTTTCAAAATCCCAGAGGTCCCGATGTTACAGAATTTTAAAACTAGAAGCGTCGACTATTACACCAAGTACGGAAAACAACTGGAGATCGGATTTTTCGTCGGCGGTTTCATTTTCGATATTTTATTTTTAAGTGAAGTCGATGATTTGTTCTCGATCGCGCAGCAAGCCATTTATCTTTTGATTATTACGACTATTCTGCATTTTGAAATTTTATTCCGGATGCAGAAGTGGCGACCAACAGGATCTTTCACTTTCAAAATTTGGGACTATCGCGAACTGATCTTACATTTTGCTCTAGGAAGCTTGCTGAGCTCGTATTCACTTTTTTACATTAAGAGTGCTTCTTTTATTAGTAGTTTAATATTTCTGATTTTGATGATCGCGCTGTTGATCGCGAATGAATTGCCATTGGTCAAAAAGTCCAAAGTTAGTTTCAAAATGGGCTTGTATGCGATTTGTTTATTTTCTTTTATCTCGATCTTGTTTCCGGTCATTCTAGGCTTCGTCGGCTGGATCCCGTTTGCGTTATCGGTCACGGCCACCATCGCATTTTTCTTTTTACAAGTTCATTTATTGCGACGCCAACTGCTGGAAGAAAAAACCTTAAATCAAGCCGTGTTTTTTCCAGGCGTCTCTGTGGTTTTGGTTTTTAGTTTATTTTATGTTTTAGGCTGGATTCCACCTGTTCCGATTAGTGCCAAAGAACAAGGAATTTACCATTTGATCGAAAAACAAAATGGCCAATTTCTGCTGTCCACACAGAATAGTTGGTTGACGTTCTGGCGGTCCGGCGACCAACACTTTAAAGCACGTCCAGGTGATAAAATATATTATTACGCGCAGATTTATTCCCCAGCCCGGTTTTCTGACCAAGTTTTTGTAAGGTGGCTTTTTAAGGATCCAAAAATGGGTTGGCAAAAAACGGATCGCATCGCGCTGCAAATTTCGGGTGGTCGCGAAGCCGGCTTTCGGGCTTTCACAAATAAATCCAATTACCAACCCGGCGAATGGCAAATCCAGTTAGAAACCGAAATCGGCCATGAGATCACCAGACTCAGTTTTGAAGTGGAGCTTGACCCAAGCACAGAGCCAAGAGCCTTTGAGCTTTTAGTTCGGTAAATGAACCTCCCTTTGTTATTGGATAATCATTCCATGAAGAATTCCTACTCTTTAGTTTTTGTGTCGTAAAGGTTTCCATTTTGAGAAGTTGATTGCATTTTTGTTTGTTGAAAAACCAAAGATTCCCGCAATGATACAACCAATACATCTTAAACGTTTCATAATCTTAAAATTCGATTTTTTTTTGAGAATAATTTTAAAAAATTGGATTTTTAATAGGTGGGTTTGATATTCTAATTACGTCAACTACTCCGGACGTATACTGAAGACACTGTCAACAATATATAAAATCCGGAAACTAGAGTGGCTCTGAGTGTGAAAGAAATAAAATCACATTTTTAGCCAAAAAAAGTTGGAACAGTGACGACAAAGAATCGAAACTGTAACGTAGCTGACTTATATATGGTTTTTAGAGAGCGTAACTTTTAACACACAAAGGAGGTCACTAGCGGATAGTCTAACACGGGTAATTCCGTGCCTTCTTTTGCCTCAAGGCAAACCATCGGAAACGGTGGGACGCAAAACTATAGGGGCTTTTAAATGCCAGCCAGTTGCCAAAGGTGATAGACGAACCTGCGGTGAAAACTGCAATGGAAGGAAAAAACAAATACAAATTTCATGGATTGGTTTCATTCCCCTTTTGCTCTTAGCTGATCATTGGATGATTGGTTAAGGGCACCCTTTTTTTATTTTTATTTAAATCTACTCGTGCTATAAAAATGTCTTGAAAAAAATAATCCTTACTTGCGAACACGCAGGCAACAAAGTTCCAACTTCTTACAAAAATCTATTTAAAAATTATCGATTACTTCTGAATACACATCAAGGTCTCGACATTGGCGCCTTAGCCATTGCTAAAGACCTACAGAAGCATTTGAAGGCTCCATTGATCTTTAGCGAGGTCACTCGTCTATTAGTCGACCTGAACCGTTTCCGACGCAGCAAATCCCTCTTTAGCGAAGTCACCGCCAAACTGTCTCGGTCCGAAAAATTACAGATTTTAAAAGAATATTACGAACCACATTGGGATCAAGTCCTAACCAATCTTAAGACGCTCCATAAATCCGGCTCACAAATATTTCATATCGCAGTTCATTCGATGACTGATAACCTTAACGGCCAGATTCGAAACATGCAACTGGCACTCCTTTATGATCCACGTCGGCCCTCAGAAAAAAAATTCAGCGCCTTGTGGATCGCTGAATTAAAAATTCAATTCCCAACTTACAAAGTGGCGCGCAACAATCCCTATAAAGGAACTAGTGAAGGCGTAACGTGTTTCAGCCGGATACAATTCAACGACCAATCCTATGTTGGTATAGAGCTCGAAATAAACCAGGGTTTGCTGCAGGCAATGACTGTTAAGCAACGAAAGGCTTTTTCAACAAAGCTTGCTCATTCGCTGAAGGCCGCAGTCCATAAACTTTAACTTTTCCAGTTTTTATAAATGTCGGGGTTTTTAATTTCCATCCACCGCTCTGGAGTGGCAGTCACTTCAAATCCAAATTTACGATAAAGATCATGCGTACCTACGGTTGCTAACAAGAACCGTCGTAGTTTCTGCAACTCGGGGTAATTTATAATGACGTCCATGAGCCATTTCGATAAACCGCGGCCGCGGAAAGATTCTTCGACATAAACATCACACAAATACGCAAAGCTCGCCTTATCAGTGATAACGCGCGCGAAACCGATTTACTTTCCATCGGCATGGTCTTCAAACACGCCAAAACCCAGCGAATTTTCAATGGCGCGAAAGACCACCTCAAATGGAATCTGTTTGGCCCAGTACGAGTCCTCGGACAAATAGCGATGTACCCGCTCAACTTGCATTCGTTGATTGTCCGTTGTTATAATGTAATTAAGTCCGTTGATCGATTTATTGTAATCCATAGGTAACGATGATACGTTTTTGACTAATAAAAGACATTAAAAAAACGGCCGTCGAGCGCCGTTGACACGACAAATATGAGGTCACCATGAAATTGATTTTTACAATATTTACATTAGCTTCTCTATCGTCCTTTGCAGGACCCAAAGTTTTCAAAGTTAAAGGCATGCATTGTTCGGGCTGTGCGTCGATGGTTACTAAATCGGTTTGCGAAAACGAAGAAATTAAAAAAACTTATGGTGGTTGTACCGTAAAAATTATTGATGAAAAGAATCAAATCGGCGAGTTAACATTCGCCGAAGCCGGAGAAGCTAAAGTCGATCAAGAAAAAATTCAGACTTTACTGACTAGCACTGATGAGACTTACAAAATCGTTGCTGACGCGCCAACAAAAAAAACCAAAAAGAAGTAGTACGTAATAATATGGAAATCAGATCAGAAAAAGTCGAACATTTGTTTTGGATCGATATGGAAATGACCGGCCTTGATATTAATAAAGAGGTCGTTATTGAAGCGGCCGTTATCATCACCGATTTGAATTTTCGCGAACTTGCAACGTTTGAAACAGTCGTCAAGCAACCACAAAGTTATTTAGATAAAATGGACGCTTGGAACACTGAGCATCATGGAAAATCAGGGTTAACGGCCAAAGTTCCACTTGGTATGGAACCATCTGCCCTTGAGTACAACTTGAATAAATTAGCCGATGAATATTTTCCACGCTGGAAAGAAGACAAAAAATATAAAGTCATCTTAGCTGGCAATTCGATCGCCCAAGACAAATTGTTCATCGACAAATACTTCCCAAGTTTTGCGAGCCGTCTACATTATCGGTCTCTCGACGTTAGTTCATGGAAAATAATGTTCAATAACAAGTATGATCTAGTTTACAAAAAACAAAACGCTCATCGCGCCCTAGGCGACATCCGAGAATCCATCGGCGAACTCAGATTCTATCTAGAACACGTCCAGAAAAAATAATTCACCTGTCGCGCGACAGGTGAATTATTAAAAGTTAAATACAAACGCTAACTATTTTTTTGGAGGCTGTGCAGAGATTTGTTGTTTCCACATGTCTTCATTGTAAATCGTCGACAATTTTACAATTTGCGAATCTTTAAACTCAAAAATTTCAACAACTGGTATTCGATATTTTTGACCGCGTGCTTTTGGTAAGCCTGGTGATGTCGTCACGTAAGCGCCTTCAGCAAAACCATGAGCAA
>JAYVHE010000237.1:0-6766 GCA_043771495.1 Bdellovibrio sp.
CACTTTTGGGGTTCGGAATTCTTTACTCCGGACGAACATACAAAGAGGTTTATCAGTGAAATCCATCAAAAAACTAACATTGTACTTTAACCGGATAGGCATGGTTTTATTGAAGCCAATTATGAAAATGGTGTTAAAGAACTTAAAAAAAATCACATGGTGGTCTTATTTCCCGAAGGCGAACATGGAAATTTTAAGGAAACTCGCAAAAAATATCAATTGCAAGATTTCAAGCGTGGCTTTATTCGGATGGCTTTACAAACTCAAGCTCCGATTGTACCAACCATGATTTTCGGTGCCGAAGAAACTCATATCAATTTGAAAAAATTAAAATTTAGTAAATTTTTACGCGGTCTTGTTCTGCCGATACCTTTAAATATTTTACCACTTCCGGCGCGATGGAAAATTGTTTTTGAACCGCCCATCTATCTACCTTTTTCGGCTGACCAGGTTGACAACCGCGATCTGTGTCTGGACCTCGCCAACGATGTTCAAGAGTCGATGCAGAAAAAAATCAACCAAGAGCTTAAAAAACGCGGCTCTCGCATCTATTTGTAAAACGATTTTTTATTCATCAAAAAAAAGGCCCAGCCACTCACGTGTGGACCGGGCCTTAGGACTTTAAAAATTAAGAGCTCTTAGTTGCAGTTTGTGATTTCAAGATCGACTTTTACGTCGTCATCATAATCATTAACGCGAGTGTAGTTCACTTTAACCACTGTTTCCCATGCGGCGTCACCTTTAACAACATCACATTTGTTCAGTTTATATTTGCCATGATCGCCTTCATTATATCGTTCAATAGAAGCATCCGAATCTGCTTTTACAGCTCTGCAAACACCATCTACATCACCAATAAAACATACGGCCGAAGGTCCGCCGAAGCCTGTTTCTCCTAGGCCTGAACCCATTCTTACTTTTGTTTCTTTTTCTACCGTTGTCCAAGCTTCTGAATGAATTAATTTTGCAGCTTGGGCTGAAGCTCCAAGAGCTAAAACAGTTAATAAAATCATTTTGTTCATTTGTATTTCCCCAATAACGTTGTTAATTGAAGCGACAATAGCAAAAAAGAATTTAAATTTCGCCTGTTAGTTTTTAGACGTGTATGAAAGTATTTTCTGTAAATTAATTACAACGAGGCTTTTGAGCGAACCTAGTTACATCTAGGTTTTGAAAATTCGGACTGCGTCGGGCAATCTGGTAGATCATTTCCAATAACTTGCAATATACGATTCCAGGCTGAAATCATTTTACCAGGATCGCTTGGATTGCGGCTAATAAGCGCTTTAGTTAAGATGGTCGCGCAGGCAACAGAGATAAAAAGGATCAAGACATATTCAACAACGACTTGCGCTCGTCGATTCGAAATCAGATGTTTAGCCATTACTTAAATGGTAACGCCGACCATAGGAATCTGACAATCAGTATTCATCAAACGCTCAAGCTCTTTGATAACTTGCGTATAAGTGGCTTCAAAACTTGAATCGCTCTGAGGGTTCGCTAATGCCATTAAGCGACCTTCTTCCCACGGGGCTGAATGCGTCTGTTCTTTAACAGTGTTGGGATCAATATCAAACGCTAATCCAACGTCTTCGCCCGTAGGATATATTAAAATGAAGACGTGGCGTTTGGTTTTCTCGGACCACTTTTTATAATGTTCCCAAACCGCTAGATGTTGCACCTGCAAGAGGTGATAAATTTTCAGTGCGGTTCCTTCATAAGCCTGCGAAAAGTAGATTCTGAAGGGGCCATCAAAAAGCGCCGTATTGAAAACTGGACTATAATACTTCGTCGATAAAAAAGCTGAATAACTTGCTGCCATACATCAGAGGCTAGTAAGTAAAGTGATATTCGTGCAAGGAAAATTTAAGATTCTTAAATTTAAAATCGCGACGCGTTAAATGCCTGTATTCAAAGTTTTATTCATCTTTTTACCATTTAGGTAAAGCTGATGTGTAGGCACTTTTCCGGCGCTGTAGAAAAAATCTGTCAAAGCAGATTCAGTCACAATAAACTGAGCTTTTTGCCCGTCTAAGAGTTGTCCTTGTTCATGCTCTAAACCTAAAGCGCGTGAGGCATTTAAAGTATAAGCGCGAAATACTTCGGGAAGTGTCATTTTCATTTCTAAGCGCGCTAATAATCCCACCAACATCAAATCCTGCGTTGGACAACTTCCAGGATTAAAATCTGTCGCCAGTGCGACTTCGGCTCCCGCATCAATCAGTTTTCGAGCTTTTGGATACGGGCACTTCATATAAAGGTCTGCAGCCGGAAGCAAAACGGGAATGGTTGCTGACCGACCAAAACCTTTTATGGCTTGATCACTTAATTCAATAACATGATCCGCAGACTTGGCGCCGATTTTCTGCGCGAGTTCAGCGCCTCCAGATTGCGAAAGTTGATTGGCATGAATCGTTAAATCAAAACCAAGATCTTTGGCTTTCAATAGATAGGCTTCCCCGTCTTGTGCACTGAAAAATTTTTGTTCAATAAAAATGTCTGCGCGTTTGGTGAGTCCACGCTTCTTCAGCACGGGCAAAACCGACTCTAAGATATAATCTAAGTAGTCTTTATGGTTTTTAAATTCTGGCGGCAGTGCATGGGGGCCCAAATACGTCGGGATGATCATGACACTATTTTTTTTACTCAGGGCCTTCATGGCTTCCAGCATTTTAACTTCGTTTTTTAAATCCAGAGCATAGCCCGTTTTAATTTCGACCGTGGCTACACCTTGACGCTGGAATTCGTTAATAAACTTTTGCGTGACCGTTTGTAACTGAGCCTTCGACGATAAGCGCGTTTTTTTCATGGTCGATAAAATCCCACCACCACGCGCTGCGATCTCTAAGTAGCTGACTCCCTGATTGCGCAGTTCAAATTCATCAGCGCGGCTTCCTGCAAACATGGCGTGAGTGTGACATTCGATAAATGCCGGTAGAACTAATTGTTTTTTCAAATTAATATCAGTGGATTTCGTTTTTTTTGAAAATCTGGTTTTTAAAACTTTGGCGAGTTCTTTATCTGGACCGATCCAAATAATTCGCCCACCCTGTTCAATCATCGATTGCTGCGTCAATAATTTTTTAAAAAAACTATCATAGGACTGAAAATTTCTAAATATTTGTATTTGGTTACTCACATTTTAAAGTTTGCAATTTTTCAAGCAAATGATCAATCACAGACTTAATCGATGCCTCGCCGCCCACCATTTTTGCCATCATTTTGTCAATGTCGGAAGTGCGGTCTTTGGCCGTATTAAACCACCGACTTCCCGGAGTTACTTCGCAGTAGGAACGCAGCGCTGGCGAAACTTCGGTTTCAATAATGGCCGGTTTAATCATTAGGCACAGATTTTCTGAACTATTTAGATGCGTCGCTGCCTGAATATAGTAATCAAGCGCCAGAGCTGCACTATTGCAAACTGTTTGGTGTCGGGCCGAGCTTTTTGGAAAATTTTCCGGGTTAATGTGGGGTAGCTCGCGAATGTAAATCCTTTCCAGTCGTTGCCATTCTTGAAATTTCTTAGCGTCGCTTGGAATTCGTCCTCCATAAGGTTTAAGGGCCCAGGCTTTCTCAAAATTTTGAATTCGGCCCAATGCCAAAGTCACTTGAGCAACGGCATCTAAAAAATTAGCTTCAGTATTTTTTAGCAAGCTGTAAACAGGACCTTTGTTAACCGCCCAAACCGAAATCTTTTTTACGGAGCTCTCACTGGAAATTTCATCCCAGCGTGGGCCGTTTAAGAAAAATCGATACAATCCTCTCGCGTTCTTTTCGACTTCGCTCGATTCAAAAGACGCCACATCAATCATCGTCTGGATCTTTGCCAGTTCTGATTTTTTGTTTTCAATTTCGCGCTTGGCTTTATTTAACTGGCGGTGATTTTTATAATACTCGGCCCCATTATGGGCAATCAATTCGTCTTCAAATTTTTTAGCCAATGTATCGGTTAATTCAAACGCCTGTAAATACGACGTTAACCAATCCATACCCAAGACGACACACTCTTTCAAATCGCCGCGGCCTTTTAAATTAAGTTGCTTAATATTATCTAAATAGGCCTCGGCCGAAGTTGCAAAACGGACGACTTGTGACTCTTTATAATAATCGGCCAAAACAATCAAAGAGGTCATGTTTTTTTTGTGTTCTTTGCGATTAATTTCATTGATGATATTTTGACACTGCGAAATCTCTGGGGTTGCAAGTTGAGCTTTCATATCGTCCACAAATTGAATCGTCGCCTTAATTAAATTTTTAGAAACTGTTGCACCTTTTTTTACATCGGTGAGCTGATTGAAAGCATCAAAAGTGGGATCGGTGCTCACTTGCATCGATAAATCGGCACTCATGGCCTTATAACGACTTGTGGTCACAACAGTTCGGGGCGAGTTATGAGAAATGGCCGTGTTTTCCGTCACCATTGAATCGACTTTGATTTGAATTTTTCGGATTTTTAGTTCGTAGTCCGCGGTCAACTTTTGCACGTCTTCAAAACGTGAATGTCGTAAATACTTAAGCCGGCGATACAGCTTCATAAATTGACAGACGTTTTTAATCGTATTTTTGCGATTTTCAGATACGGTCATATCAAACATTTCGCTTTCTTTAATCAGCGATTCAATCATCGAAATGTTTTTACTAATGCCTTCAGCGCCAACTAAAACTTTCATGTAGGGTGCAAACGCGGCCGAGAGCGCCGGATTTTGCGAGACTAAGTCTAAAATCACAGGCGATAAACTTTGAAAAGTATCATTGATCTGAAAAATAATACTTTTCCTCTCAGCCTGATTCGACTTCGCACATACAGAAACCGGCGCTTTGATCGCATCGCCCAAAAGACTTTGCAGTTGATTGGCCGAAAACAACGCCTCTTTAACAACTGAATTAAACTGCGACGTAAGGCCCGTCTTTTGTAACTTTTGTGCCTGGGCCACTTTATCACGAAATTTTTGCGTCGCTTGAGTCAATTCTTGGGATTTGTCCTTTTGATCGCACGGTGGAAATACTTTGTTAATCTGGGTTTGCATTTTCTCGATCGAATCCAAGGCTTCGGTGTAAGGCGAATTCGAAAACACCGGGCACTCTAAGTCTTCTTTAAAATCAAATAAGATCATTTTGCGCTTGGCTGACCCAACGCTGTCTGCCGAAGTTGGTGCGGCAGCGCTGGTCGAATTAAAATTCAGCAGCTCGGTCGAGCGTAAATCGTCCGCTGAAACAGAAAACGTTAACAACAGAATTGGCAAACAAAACATTAAAAATAAAATCAGAACTGTTTTAATGGTAAACCCCTTTTTTCCCTTTAACAAATGCTTCATCGATCCCCCATGCACAGTGTGCAATATCGAATTGCGACCCACGCAAAACTGTCAAATCCTAAGACACTCGTGTTTTATTTATAAATCATCACCGAAATTATTCGTTCAAAGGACCCAGATTTGATTTTAATTTATAATTTTCCCCAACCAGGAACAAAGCAAAGACAACGCCAATTACATGCGAATTTAGACAATTCGGAACACGCTGTTTAAAAGCTCAACGCTTTAAACTATTGTAATGTTTATCAAATGGCCTTTGGATTGAACTTGGGAATTCCTGAGGTGTTGCCGATGAAGTCACAAGGAATTCAAAAGTCTATTTTGTCTGTTGTTTTACTTTTAAACTGGAGCTTACCTGCACAAGCTCGTGTTTTGCCTGAAATTATCGTGGAGGAAGAACTCACTCCCCCAAGAATAATTTCGATCAGCGACAAACCTGCGCCTTTAAATTTAAATCTGCCTGGGGCGCGACGCATTGATCTGAATCGACGCCAAGAACTAGATCGTTCGATGGACTATATAAATTCAGGACTTTCCCCTTCAGCCCAAGCCGAGATTAATGCAATTAATAATAAGGCGCCCTTAATGAGTGTCCCACTCGAGTTTGATCAGTCTGATTTAATCCTCGGTGGACTTGCGATGACAGCAATGCTGGCGATTACGGTCACCAACTCTGAGGTCCGTTTATTAAAATCTGTCCAAGATCAAAAAAGCCCAGGCATGGATCGCACCATGAATTTCGGAAAACGTTTCGGAGAAGACTACGGACGAATAGCCATTGCAGGAAGTATCGTTTGGGCTCTCGTTACCGACGAAGACAAAAAAATCTCGCAAATTTTGCCTGTGGAATTACAAGCGATCGTTGCCGTTGGCTTAGCCAACAATTTAATGAAATTTATGTTCAAGCGTGCACTACCCACAGAATCTCCGAATGACCCCTATAAAACCTCGACCAGCAATCGACCTCCAGATTTGGGTTTCCCATCGGGTCACACTTCGGTCGCAATCGTTGCTGCAACGATCGCCGCCCACAATATGGAAAACCTAGGACCTTTGATTCCTGCCATACTTTATACGGCCGCAGTTATTACGGGTGTATCGCGAATGTATCACAATCAACACTGGGCCACGGACGTCATCGCCAGTGTCTATTCATATTACTTAACAAAAGCGATTTTAAACCAAGACAAGAATAAAGGTTCAAAATACAACCTTGTTATTATGCCGCTCATCGATGTGCGCACCAGAACATTTGGAATGTATGCCCAAATGATTACTGATCCCGTTGAATCTCGACCATGTGGCCAAAAATACAGTGGACTTAAACGCGTTGAAGCGTGCGTGATCGAAGCCACGCGCAAATAAACTGCAATTTCAATTACCGAATAAATTAGAGCGGCAGGCCCGGTAAAACTGATTGACGAGCTGTTTTTCCTTGTAAGAAATTAATA
>JAYVHE010000238.1:0-18064 GCA_043771495.1 Bdellovibrio sp.
CCATTCCCGATGATTCACTTTGAACCGGCACCGCAAACCGTAAAAAATGAAATCAAAACCTTAAATTTGGCATCGGCACTTGAAAAAAAGCGCACTTGGGCCAACCAACGTGCAGTCGAACGATTTACCGAAGAAAAAAACAATTTGCGTCAGATATTGTTATTACTAGGACGTGATTTACCCAATTTTGAAAAATATAAGACGCAACTTTCGCAGTGGCTAGATCTAAAAATTACGTCCACGACAAGTGATGCTTATAAATATAAAACGCGACAGCAGAATCGCCTGTTAGGGCATGCACTGGTATTAAGTTATGTTGGATTTGCCAGACACAATAATTGGAATCGCCTTGAGCTTCGCCTAAAGCAAAATATGCGCTTGCAAGATTTGTATTTAGAAAGCTACACGCAAGCCTATTATGTTCATCAGGTTGCAAAAGATGATTTGCGTGCGTATGCACTTAAAAGTGGTGATGTGGCTTTAGAATATTATCACGGCCAAGAAGCTTTTTTTACGTCGCTAGTCATCGAACCAAGCTCAAAACCAAATAAAGACGTTGCGTCTCAATATAAATTACACACGAGTGCTCTTAATGCGGTTCGATTTTTAAACGCAAATCGATTTTACTCGATATTAGATAAAGTTGAGACATCACAAACATTGTCTGCGACCGAGCGTTCTGTTTACAAAGAATTTTGGAGCCAAGATTACGCACGTGGTTTTTCACATTCAGGTTTAGTCCGAGTTCACCGTGATGAAGAAACCGGACTAAAAATGGGATGGATCTGGGATTCATACCCAGAGCGTGACAAAGTCGGACCCATTCGTTTGATGACAGTTCAAGGTTTTGCTTATCCAGAACGAATGATGCGATTAGGATTCTTAAGATATTCTCCGTATAAAGTTTTTGATTCTTTCAAAAATCAAATACAAAAACGCGGATTTTTAAAAACTGTTTGGGAAAGCAATGGCTCCTATGTCGGTAAAACCGATGATGGAGCAACAATTCCAAGCCAAGACGATGAGTATCGTTACGATTGGCCGACGTACGTCAGTGAAGCTGAAGTTCAACAATGGATGAAAAGCCCAACGGACTATGCCGATTCGTGGTTTGCAAATGAATTAATGCCGAATGTATTTAATCGACTAGAAGATTACTTGACGGGACCGAACGCAACTTTGTTCGCCGACGGTTTTAGCAATGGTGAAAATTTGCTGTACTGTTCGCAAATGATAGTCATGGCATTTTTGCAAGGTGGAAATTTTGATATTCAGGATACTCCTGATCAAGTGTGGAAGTTAATTACTTATTTTTCAGATCAGGTTAAAGCCGCACTTAAATTAAGTATCGGACAGCGTTTGGTTTCGCCAAATGGACTTGTGTGGCAAAAGAATATTTTTGAAAATCTTTTTCAGGTGCCATTGACCCGCACTACGACACAAGCGCAAATGCAGCAGCAGAAACCCACATGGGCGCAAGGTTATACAGAGCAATTAAATCGAGTTATTAATGATTTGAAAAATTCTTTGCAAATAAAGTGGCAAGATTCAAAGCCAGCATTAGAGAATACAATTAATGCCGAAAACATTGTTTTTGATGTGGAAACTTAAAGCCACTGGATTTCGTCAATGAATCTTTGACACAGATGCGACGTTCGTTCAAAAGACTCTTCGTCGTCAGTGCAAGTTAGCGTTAGAACACGCTGATTTTTTAATATGAAAACTTGCTTCAATTTGTTTCTTTTATTTTTCTGATCAATTTCTAAGGTAATTTGTGGTGTAGTTTCATCGGCACCATTTTTAATTTTTGAAACGGTGAAGCCGTACAAATTATAATCTTTCAAAAATCGTTTTACGTAATTATCCAAAAGCATTTTTGTTGAAACAGCTTCGCTGCGAAGATTCATTCGGCCAGATCCATACAATAAATTAAATTCTTTGTTGTCGGCAGCAGTGGCTTCCAAAATCCAAGGTAGTTCAACCTGACCCTTCAGCTGAAAACCAAATTGCGAAAACACGTGACCACGCGAAATTCGATTCACAAGCGATAAACCTGTTGTTGGGTGGGGTGCCGCCAAAGTTGTGATTGCAGTAACAAACGATAGAAAAAAAATTAAAAGTTGAACCATACATTTATGGTAGCACCTTTTTAAACGCGCTCAAGAATCTTTTTCATTAGACTTGTCGGATTAATCTGTGAAACATTTTTAATATCGATCCATCGCGATTCAGCAGCAGCAGATAACAATTCCACAGCAGGTCCAGTTTTTAATTTTTTATTAACCGGTTTTAAATCGATGAATAAATCATATTTTGTCACTGAATGTTTGAAAACGAATGATTCCGGTTTCTTGGTAATTTTTACTGCGGAATTTTTTGGAAGCATCAATTTTTTTAAAAATGGAGTTTCGCTGTTTTCAGACAAATAAATTTTACCGTTTTTTGTTTCGACGTAAAAAGTCCAATGCCACATTTCATAGTCTGGCTTTGGTTTGGATTTTGGTCGCTCTAAAACTTTTCCTTCTTTAAAGGACTGGCACGATTTCATCCAAGGGCACATCAGGCAAAACGGCTTTTTTGGAGTACAAACGGTAGCTCCAAGCTCCATTAAAGCCTGATTGATGTCGTGACTTTGATTGGACTGTGCAAATTCATCAGAAATTTTTTGTAAAAAATTTTTCTCGGCGGTAACCCACCAGTTTAAATCAAGGCCATAGACTCGCGTTAAAATTCGAATCACGTTGCCGTCAAGCACGCCAACTTTTTCACTAAACGCTAAACTGGCCACAGCCCGAGACGTATAGGGGCCAAATCCAGGCAATTCCAAAAGCTGTGCAGCAGTTCGTGGAAAACCTTCGCCGATCTGGACCAATTTAAAAATTTCTTGGGCTGATTTGTGCAGATTTCGCGCGCGGCTGTAATAGCCCAAGCCCGCCCAGTATTCATAGACATCTTCAATGCGTGATTGCGCTAAATCACTAATTTGCGGAAATCGCTTCATGAATTTTTCGTAAAATGGTCGTACCGCTGTAACGGTGGTTTGTTGCAACATGACTTCGGAAATCCAAATAGCGTAGGCGTCGCGATTTTTTCGCCATGGAAGGTCGCGTTTATTCTTTAAATACCAGCTCAATAAGTCATCTCTGTTAGAAGACACCCGCAATTTGATGTGCTGCCATTTTTTTTCAAAATTTATAGCCATGTGCAAGGATCTAAACACATCTTCTTGCTTGAATCACTGGTTTTTGAGAGACTTCTGCGTATGGTAAAAACAAAAGTATCAGCTAAAAAATTATCGGCAAAATTAAAGAGTAAACTGGAAGCGCCTAAGGCCACCGCAGAATCGGCTCCAGAGGTCATCTACCAGCCGCTGAGTGGCCGCGAGTTTCCACGGTTTTCGGCGATCAAAACATTTTTTCGCTTACCGATTGCCAAGGTCACCGATGAATTTGATGTGGCCTTGTTTGGCACTCCTTACGATGGCGGGACTTCATATAGGCCGGGGGCACGGTTTGCGCCGTCGTCAGTGCGTGAGTGTTCAAGTTTAGGCCGCGGTTACAACATGAATCGCGGCGTCACTGTTTTTGATGGGTTGCGAGTAGCAGATATTGGCGACTGTCCGATAGTTCCTATCGATCAGAAAAAAAGTTACGCGCAAATCGAAAAGTTTACGGCGGCCGTTTTAAAAACGAATAAAAAATTTATTTCAGTTGGTGGAGATCACTCGACGACTCTTCCGATATTACGCGCTCTTGAGAAAAAGTATGGCCAGCTCAATTTTGTACACTTTGACGCTCACTTAGATACATACCCTGCGGCCTGGGGCTGCGAGTATCACCACGGAGCGTTTGCAAGACATGCCGTTGAAGAAGGATTAGTGAGCCCTAAAAAAATGGTGCAGATTGGAATTCGCGGTCCACTCGCTGCCGACGGTGATTTGGAATTTGCTCGCAAACACAAAATTCATGTCGTTACAGTTGATGATATTCGCAATACACCTTACACCGATTATAAAAAATTGTTACCGGCCTTAAAGGGCCCAACATTTATCAGTTTCGATATTGATTGTTTGGATCCAGCATTTGCACCGGGAACTGGAACTCCAGTGCCAGGTGGATTAACAACGTACGAAGTGCAAAAATTGTTTCAAGCTTTGCAAATTGACAACTTAGTTGGTGGTGACATTGTGGAGATCAGTCCAGCGTATGATCAATCGCAAATTACTGCGATCGCCGGAGTCGATGCTATGTTTGAAATGTTATGCCTCATGAAATTAAATAAATAAGGAGTCCGAATGACAACAAAATTAGTTTTATCTTGTATTCTTTGGGTCAGTAGTCAGCCAACGGAAGTTCTACAGCAACCCATCGATTACGGTATGGCTGAAATAAATTTATCAATTGGTGAATTTAAATTTCACGCTGATGTGTTTGAAGAAAAAATGAATTACGTCGAAATCACGCATGTTAATACCGGCGCAGTGGCTTCAGCCTATACATTAGAGTGGCCACAAAGAACTTTGGCTACTCGTTTACAAATTGCTGGTCAGCAATCGTCATTAGATTGTGAAATCAAAAAAACAAATCTTCCCGAGCCATTGCAATGAGCTCGGAAAAAGCAATTTTTGCAGCCGGCTGTTTCTGGGGCGTCGAAGAATTATTTCGGCATCTGTCTGGGGTGACCAAAACGGATGTGGGCTATTGTGGGGATAACAAATCGACAGCGAATTATCCCACAGTTAAAGAGGGAGCTACAGAACACGCTGAAGCCATTTTAATTGAATTTGATAGTCAAAAAATTTCTTTTGAAACATTAGTTGAAAAATTTTTTAAATTGCATGACCCAACTACAAAAAATCAACAAGGCAACGATATTGGTCACCAATACCGCAGTGCCATTTTTTATACGGACGAACAGCAGAAGTTAACAGCTTTAAAAGTCATCGAGAAATTAACCGTTGCGAATAAATTTAAAAAACCCATTGTTACTGAAGTTGTGCCGGCTCAAGAGTTTTTTAAAGCCGAAGAATATCACCAAGATTATCTTCAGAAAAATCCTGCGGGCTACACGTGCCACTACTGGCGCGAATAGCGCCAGCGTAATTAATTGTTTCGTACCGATTTAAATATCGCGAATGCGACCAGTAATAAACTTAAAATATATCCAAATAAACTAACACCCGGAATTCCTGCAACAGTCCAGGTTGCCGGATGCACCAACACCCACGAACTTGAAATTAAAAGCGCACTAATTATCAATCCCCAAAATAGAAGTTCAAAAGACTGAATCAAATTTTTTCGTAATAGTCCAAGTTCAGAAATTTCAACTCGCGTTTGGTAATTCGGAGAGTTCATGCGACGTAAAATGAGGTTCATCTGACGAGGCAGCGCATTTAAAAACTGCCGCGACTGATGTAAAATTTGTGTTGCCTCATTGGCTAACTTAACTGGTTGAAAATAGCTTTGCGCAATTTCGCCGACTTGACTTAGCATGTATTTTAAAAAATCAAATTCACGCAGAATTTTATAGCCTAAGCCCTCAATCGAAATAATAGATTTAAAAAATAACATCAGCTCTGTAGGAACGATTAAACCGTGATCGCCAGCAATACTTGATGTGGACATTAAAATTCGACCGACGTTGGCATGCTTTAGAGTTAATCCATAAAAAGGCGAAATAAGTGTTTGGAGTTCTTTTGCGAATAAATCGACATCGACATCCTCGCTATAGGGAGCTAAATCAACATACTCATACGCTAGGCGCTCGTAGTCTTCTTTAGAAAGCGCTATCAACATATTTACAATTGCAGTTTGCGTTTTTTGATTCAATCGGCCGACGACGCCAAAATCGATTAAGCCGATTTTATTTCCGGGCAGAACAAAAAAGTTTCCAGCGTGTAAATCACCGTGGAAAAATCCGTCGACGAAAACCATTTTTAAATAAGCTTTGAGACCTAATTTAACGACGTCTTCAGCATTGACACCTTCTTGCTTTAAAGATGAAGGATGGCTGAGCGGTAATCCGGGTACAGCTTGCATAACCAAGACGTGCTCAGTGGTTAAATCAAAATGCACAGTTGGAATAATAATATCAGTTTGCGCTTTAAAGTTTTCGCTGAACTTTCGCATGTTGTTGGCTTCAACAACAAAATTTGTTTCAAGTTCTAAGGTTCGAAAATATTCGTCGACCATTCCGATAGGATTAAATGGTTCAACTTCAGGAATGTAACGAACGAGTAGTTCTGCAATAAAATAAAGTACATTTAAGTCTTCATTGATTGTTTGAACAATACCGGGACGTTGCACTTTAATCACAACGTCTTCACCAGTGACTAACTGGGCACGATGCACTTGTGCAATACTCGCCGAGCCGAGCGGTTTTTCATCGACAAGGTTGAATTTGGATTTCCACTCAGGACCTAAGTGTTCTTGTAAAACAGTTTCAATTGTTGAAAAAGGTAAAGGTTGAACCTGATCATGCAGAATTGACATTTCTCTGAGGTAATCGTCAGGTATTAGATCGGGACGAGAGGCCAAAAGTTGGCCGAATTTTACAAAAGTTGGTCCTAATTCTTCAAAACTAAGACGGATGCGAGTCGGGACTGAAAGCAATTCAACATCTCCGGCTTCAGCCGGCGTTGACGATAAGAACTCACCGAGGTTTATTCTTTCGATAAGATTTTTCAGACCGTGCTTTGCGAACACCCCCAGAATCGTCCGTAGACGAGCCACGTTTTTTAGGGTCTTTCCGATCCGCAGGGGACCCAAAAGAAAGCTTCGCGGTTGGTTTTTTTGCCGAGGTCTTTTCATCACGTTTTCCTTGGTTCTTATCTAAGTAATCCGACAGGGAACTGTAACGCGGTTTAATCACTTGTTGGCCATTCGCCGCCGGTGCCGGTTTTTCTTCTTTCGTTTTTTCAGCGTCATCAAATTTATTACGAGACGTAAAATTTAGAGTTGCTGGTTTGCGTTCAAAAGATTTTGGTTTTCCAAAAGTTTTTGCCGCTGGCTTTTCAGAAGAACGATCAGAGCTGCGATCACTTCGATTGTTGCGGTCATCGCGATCACCACGATGTTTTTTCTTTTTCTCGATGGCGTATTTCTGAGATTTAGGCGGGCGATCGCCAGTCGATTTATAGTTATCAGGGTTGTTTTCCGCTCCAGTTAAAACACGTTCAAAATTAATTTGTCCGTTTTCAACATCAACAGCAGAAACACTCACTTGAATTGGATCACCCAATTTATAACTAAATCCAGAGCCCTTGTTAGTTAAACGAAGATTTTCTTCATCATAGACCCATTTACCTGCACCAAGTCCTTCGATACGAACAAGTCCGTCAACATTGAATGCTTTCAGTAAGACAAACATTCCAAATTTTGTAATGGAGCTAATGATTCCCTCAAACTCTTCGCCTAAATGTTTTCGCATAAAGCGTGATTTTTTGATCGATTGAATTTGTCGTTCCGATTTGGCTGAACGCTGCTCACAGGCCGATAGCCAAGTGCCGGCCGTAGCCAAATTTTCTTCAGACTGTAAGTGATACCCGGGAACTTTAATTTGGCTCTTCAACAAACGATGAACAATCAAATCAGGGTAACGTCGAATCGGAGAGGTAAAATGCGTATAGTCGGTAAAGCCCAAGCCAAAATGGCCCACATTATCGATCGTGTATTTAGCTTGGCTCATCGATCGTAACGTTAAAATATGCAATACACTGGCTTCAGTTTTGCTTTCGAATTCATGCAATGCTTTGGTCAGTTGTTTTTGTAATCCTGTTTGGCTAAATTTTGTGGTCGAACCAAATTGTTCAAGATGCTTTTGTAAAATGGCAATTTTAAGAGGATCTGGCGATTCGTGCACTCGATAAATCGCGGGCACTTGTTTGTTCGTTAAAAATTTTGCAACGGCAACATTGGCCGCTAACATTAATTCTTCAATGAGACGATGGGCAAATAAACGCTCGCTGCGAATAACGTCAATGGGCTCGCCAGCACCATCAATGATTAAAACAGTTTCGGGAACTTCTAAATCTAAAGAGCCATTTTTAAAACGTTGGACCATTAACAATTTTGCTAAGTCTTTACAGCACAAAATGGTTTTCTTAACGTGATCTAAATTCGGCATTGAATTTTCGTCATCAATAACTTGTTGAGCATCACCATAAGTGACGCGCGCTTTACTTTCGATAACGGCTTCATAAAATTCAGAATTTTTCATTTCGCCATTAAAATCAAAATGCATGTCGGCCACTAAAGCCAAACGCGGAACGTGGGGATTCAAAGAACACAATCCGTTTGAAAGCGCTTCGGGCAACATCGGCACGACGAAATTTGGAAAATAAACAGAAGTCCCACGTTCATAAGCGTCTTTATCTATTGCTGTATTTGGCTGAACATAATGACTGACGTCCGCAATAGCGACGATCAAATGAAATCCGTTGTCTTTCATTTCCGTGTAAACAGCATCGTCAAAGTCTTTGGCTGTGGCGCCATCAATAGTAATTAAATCTAATTTGCGTAAATCGCGGCGACCTTGAAAATCAGCTTCCGAGGGATTCGTATCAAATTGCTCGGCTTCTTTTAACGTTGCACTCGAAAAAACATCGGGAATATTCTGGTTAATGATGACTCGGCGAATATCATTCATGGCGCTTTGTGGATCGCCGATGATTTCGACGACTTCACCTAAAAATTCGCCCTGGTCAGGAAACTTTTTAACGACGGCGGCGACAAGTTCGCCGGCTTTCGCTGAATGACTCAGGTGTTTTGGAATTTTTAAATCCTGACCCCAGCCCTTGCCTTCATCTTTTATATATCCATATTCAGAATTTAAATCGAAGTATCGTCCTGCGACCCTTTTTTGAGACCGTTCATCAACACGAATGATTTCACCGCGGTAACGGCCGTCGCGTTCTTGTTCGACCCGCACGGTGACTTTATCATTGGTCATGGCTGTGTTCATGGCGGATGCCGGAACAAAGACGTCCTCAAGTTCATTTTTATCGACAATTAAAAAACCAAATCCATCGGCATGACGCTTGATCATTCCCGAGACGACTTGGGGCTTGAAAGAACCACTAGTGGCTGGCTTGAAATTATTTCTTTGAGCCGACTTTTCTGAACGACTTTTTTTAGTTGAATTTTTTATTCTAAATTTTGACATTTGCTTTCAGTATTTCCATATTCTGATTATTCTACTTGATTCAAGATTTACAGTCCCAGCTTAAATAAAGCTAGGACTAAGCTAGCCTTTCTTTGTTCTTTATCAAATTATTATTTTTTTAAATAATGTAATTCGTGAAAAAAGTAATTTTGTAGATGTGTGTTCAAGTGTGAAACATAACGATTGATTGGTGCGATAAATTGCTCTGTATTCAAATGAGCCCCGTGTTATGTGCTTAAACCTAGACTAACGTCGTGCTTCAATAAATCAAAATTTAGCTGACGCGTCATTTGTATCAAAGTCATCACAACTTAAAACTGAGCCTAAAATTTGTACGCCAAACTTCACAAAAAGTATTTTCTATAAAATGCGAAAAAGGAACCGGATTCTCAGAGGGAAAACTGCAATGGATGCGCGAACTAAATTTTTTTATTTTTTTATTTAATTTTTTAAAATTTGAGCAAAGGCGGAACTAAATCTCGATGTTGAAAAGACACATGCTGCTGAATTTTCGGCACTTATCAACGACTTATCGCTTAGAGCGTTCTACTTTTGAAGTTGCGCGGGCAACCAGACCTTATTACGATGATCGTATTCAGTAAGTAAATAAATATTTAAAGTTATAAAAATTTAAACTTTAAAAGAAACGAAAGGAAATTCAGCATGAAACAATTGATCATCATCGCGATCGCGCTTGTATCAACAAACGCATTTGCAACACGAGCTCGAGTTATGGCTCTAGGAAATTCTCCACATTTGGTGGACACACAAACAGTGTACAGCAATCCAGCTGACATGATGGTTATGGGTGACTACGTAACGTTCGAGTCAGGAATCACTGGCGCGGGTGCGGAAGGATCTAATACAGAAGGTATGATTACTCGCTCAATGGGCGATGCAAAAATGGGACTTTCTTTAGGTCACCAATCTAAGAATGCTTCTATCTGGGGTCTTCGTGCGGCAGCTTTAACTGGTTTCGCGACTATTAAAGGTCAGCAAAATCCGGTTGAATTATCGTACGGTATGAAATCTGGCGATATGTCTTGGGCTGGAACATTCGTTTACTCGAACTACAATGATAAAGCCGCTTCAGAAAAAGAATCTTCTATGGGTATCCGTGCGGGTCTTCGCATGGGCGCTTTAGATGCTAAACTTGGTTTAGGTCTAGGTAGTGAATACTCAAACACAACTGACGGTAAATTCAAAGGAACTCCATCTATTTCTTTAGGTGCTGGTTACCAAATGGATACAATGTACTACGCCGCTTCTGTTGTTATGGCCGGTTTCAAAACTGAGGATGTTAATGGCGCTGAGTTAAGAAAATTAGACAACCAAGAAATCATGTTGTCTGTGACTAACTCACACAAAAAAGAAGGCAACTTAGAAGGCATGTTCTATGGAGTAGGATTGTCGAATACGTCTAGAAAGTTAACAACGTCTCCAACGACAGACCAAAAAGTAACGACAATGTCTTTACCAGTTTGGATCGGTATGGAAACAGAAGCGACTTCTTGGATGGTATTACGTGGATCGGTTTCTCAGGACGTATTCTTGTCTAACTCTAAAACTGAATCAACTCCAACAAATCCAGCTGACCCTGATTTAGCTCCTAAAGAAAATACAACAAAAGTTTCAGTTGGTGCAGGATTGAAATTCAACAAAGTAACTTTAGACGGAACTGTTGTTGGTATAACTACTGGAGGAACTGGTGTTCCCGGAGCCGCTACTCAACAACTTGACGGTAATCAATTGCTGACTAAAGTCGGCATGACTTACATGTTTTAATTGAAAGGAATTAATTAGAATGAAAAATCTTTTAACATTAGCAATTATTCTAACTTCAGCGACTGCTTTTGCAACTCGCTCTCGTTTGAATTCTTTAGGCAATTCTCCACATCTTTCTGATGTAGCAACTGTTTTTGGTAATCCATCAGATATGGCTGGTTACAAAGACTCTTTAACTTTAGAAACAGGTTTAACTGGCGGTGCGACTTACACTGCAAACACTGGAACTACGGCTGAAGGTTTAATGATCCGCTCTATGGGCGATGCAAAATTCGGTTTTGCTTTAGGTCATAAAAACCCAATGGTGAACAAGTACCGCGGTATGTTTGACTCTGATGTAGCGGCTGGACAGCAAAATCCAATTTCTCAACAGAATCCATTCTCTGTTATGTATTCAGCGAAATCTGGCGACATGGCATGGGGCGCGGGATTTGACTATTCAAATTTCAGCAACAAAACAACTGGTGCTGAAGAAAAAGAATCATCAATGGGATTGAACCTTGGTGCACGTACTTCAATGTGGGATGCAGCTATTAACCTTAGCTTAGGTAACACTTGGGAAAAAGGTTCTGGCGCAACTAAAGATGATTTCAAAGGCACAACTGGATTCATGATCTCTGGTGGATACAACATGTCATCTGATATGTACTTGTACGCGCACATCATGTCTGGTGGTTTCAAATCGACAGTCGATACAGTTGACGATGTTAACTACGAGCAAATGGATTACAAAGTTGGTGCAGTCAGCACAGTTAAGCAAGATGCTAACGAATTTTTCTACGGCGTTGCTTTAGCGAGCACATCTTTGAAACAAAAAACAGCTCCGGCTGGTACTAAAACAACGACGATGTCTTTACCATTCATCATTGGTTTAGAAGCTGATGCAGCTTCTTGGTTAACTGTTCGTGGATCAATCACTCAAACAGTGTTGATCAACGATAGCAAAACTGCTCCAGACACTGGTGCTGCAACTTCTGATTTCTCTCCGGGCGCGAACAATACAACGTTTGCTGCTGGTGCAGGTCTTAAGTTAAACGCAGTTACTCTTGATGGTAACATCTTAGCCAACGGTTCACAAAATTTGAACGCTGGTGTGGGTAACTTGTTAGGTCAAGTTGGTTTGACTTACAATTTCTAGTCAATTTCTAATTTTTAACGTAAAAATTAAAAATACAAAAAGCCTCGGGAAACCGGGGCTTTTTTTTTGCCTTTTCGGTGCCAGGCTACTTTTCTGGACGCGGTGCAGCCGGCCAGGTGCGTCCGGCTTTTATTCACCTGTCGCGCGACAGGTGAAAGTTTTGGCCTTTGCGAAGTTAGTCGCTTCGCTTCGTCCTCTTTAAATTTGAATTTAATAATTGTTGGTGTTGTTCGGACGATACTTCTGAAAAGCTTTGCTTTTCAGAAGTTAGCAATGAATCCGTAACTTTTTAGAATAACTTATTTTGTTGAGGTGGTAGAAAACTTTCAGCAACAACTAAAAGGGCGAATTTTCAGCTGTCGCGCGACAGGTAAAATAGTATCTGTCCTCCTTCTCGAAAATTAAATAAGTGAATGATTCATAGATCTTAATGTTCGACAGTTGTTTCTGTGCGTTTAAATTGTTAAGTTGTTCTTGTGAAGTTCTTAGGTGCACTCATTTTCATTCTGATTTTTCAAAATACCGCTCAGGCGTCACGTGCCCTGATTTTGTCTCATCAAAGTTTTTATCACAGTGATTCATTAATTTCATTCCTGTTGATTCCCACGCTAATGGACATAGGCAAAGATCAAATCTTGATTGAGTCCGGAAATACAGCCCCGACAGCAATGTCGACTGGCGCCGCGTTTGTGGGGCATAAAATGGTTAAGGGTGACTGGTTATTATTAGCAGCCCTTGGCGAACAGAACGATTTAATTGGCGGTGCACGCGCACGGTTTAATTTAGAAAATTCGCAAAATTTTATGCTGATGCAAAACCCAGTGCATTTGAATGTCGCTTACAAATTCTGGGGACAAAGCTTGGTGCTTGGAACGTCTTATTCCAAATATCAAAATAAAATTGGCTTAGATCAAGAAAAAGCCGGCACGGCCAGTGTTGGATATCGGTATGGTTTGCTGCACTTTGATTTTCATTTAGGATTAAGTGACAAATCTATTTTAGCAAATGGCAGTGAATTGTTTTTAGAACAACCGATGCAGTTTATTGGACTTTATGAACTTGATTCCGCAGAACTCGCTATTAAATACGAATCCTATTTTCAAAAAAATAAAGTTGCCGGCATTGAAACAATTTCTGAAGATCAACAATCGGTACAAATCAGTTATTACGACTACACTCGAATCCAAGACATCCAGTTTAACTATCGTATTGAGTACAGCAGTCGAACAATAAAAAATAAACGGACTGATTTGGTGAACCGTGTGAATACGTTTCCTGTGACTTTAGGTTTTGAACATCACGTTTTACCGTGGATGAATATGATGGCTTCGGTCAGGCAGCACATGTTCGTCAATCAAGGAACTGGTGTGCTTCATATGCCAAGTACAACAAATGTAAATGTTGGAGCTCAATTACTTTACCAAGATCTGATCGTTGATGCATTGGTGTCGGGTATTTCAAATTCAACGGCTACTCAAAATATAGACGGTGCAAATTTGCTATCGCAAGTCAGTCTGACGTACAAATATTAATAGAGCCAGCTGACCAGCGCAGCCCTTACCGATTCTTACGATTGAGTTCGTCGATTTGTTCATTCAATGTAAAAAAGTCGTACAGCACGCCAACAGTGAAAAAACCAAAAGTAAACATATACACTAGGCCCGTAATCCATTTACCCATGTAAATCCTGTGGATGCCAAAAAAGCCCAGAAAAGTTAATAATAACCAGCCTATAGAGTAATTATAAATCCCAGAAGTAAATGAACGTTCGGCTTCGCGATCCATTGAAGGAATTAAAAACAAATCAATGATCCAACCGATTCCAAGAAGGCCTGCGGTAAAAAACCAAATAACGCCCGTGATTTGCTTACCAAAATAAAAGCGATGTGCACCCATAAATCCAAAAATCCAGGTTAAGTAGCCGATCCTTTTACTGTGGGTATCGTTGGCCATAAATTAATCCTCGTGTGAAAGCGGACGTCGTGGCGCGCGAAAGTATGTCCGCGGTGATAAAATAAATAAATTTTCGACTTTGCTCATATACACGCAGGCATAACGTTCCATTTGGTAAGCGAAGTAACTTTCTTCGTTTCCTGAGCGCATCAGTTGACCCCAGTTCGGATTATAAAAGCCTAATTGTTTTTTAATCAGCTGACTGATTTGGGAATCAATTTCTGTGATTTGATCTTGCAGCTGATCAATACGTTTTTCATCGGTCTTTGTCGATTTTTCATATTTTAGAGTCATCAACTCGGTCAGTTCGTCTTCGAGCGGTTCTTTCTCGTGCATCATTTTGTCGATGTCGTCGATGATCGGTTGCGCTTTTTTATTTTGTTCGATTTCGTGCTCAAGTTCTTCAATAATCATTGCCGTACGCCAGTTACAATCTTTTTTAAGGCGAAGGATATCGCCGTAGATATGATCGCCGATGTAAAGGATGTCATCGCCGTCGACAGCTAAATCTTTTGTAAATTTTCGGGCGTTTCCGCCTTGATAAACGCCAGGACTTAATTTGTCTTCCATGTTGGCCATCGTTCCCGTGTTGGGATCAACTTTTAAGAATCGTAAGTCGTCGTAGAAGAATTTTGGTTTCTGCGCGAAAGTAATCGTAAATTCAAAAAGATCCACCCATGATTTATGGTCTTTTAAAAATGGGTTGATTGCAAAATCTAACAATAATTTGGTGTAGTGAAATTCAGAGTTCGTCAGAATAAAAATCTTTTTGCCGTGTTTTTTAAATTTTTCTAAACTACGAACAACTTCTTCGTCCTTGATAATGTAGTCTTGCAAGTTTTCACGAACCGCATTTTTAAGTGAACCATCACGGTGCGCTTCATCCAGCGCATTGAGCACGTCGTCAGCAATTTGTGAATACTCGGGAATTTTTAATGTGGGCTGCGAGTCTTTGAGCTCTACCATCTGTGAAAACGCCATCGCAAATGAATATGAAAACGTTGTATCAACGGCTAAATAATCGTCTTTGCTTAAATCTATGTACGTCGAGCGATACATTTTTTGTAAACTTTTATAATCGATTGGCTTTAATCCATGAAACGCCGTGCGAATGGCTGTGTAACGATTTAATTTTAATAAATTACCTTTGTTTCGATCCACAACTAAACCACGCAATGCAAAGGTGCCATCAAATTGCAGGGACTTAATTTGCTCAGGATAGCCTTTTGACGCGACTAACTTTTCGATGATTTTTTTGTGCGATAATCTTTCGAAGTTTTCAGTTTTGTAGCGGATCAACGTATGATCCATATCTAAACCGATATATTTAATTTTCTTTAAGTTGAGTGTACGATTAACAAATACTTTACTGTTTGACAAATTAAGCTCCGGTTATGACTAAGTAAATTGCAGCATACACTGTTGATTTTTAGCTGTACATCAAGTTTGCTTCGAGTCTAATATTCAGGCCCATATGCAAGACACTGTGTCAGAAAATAAGACTTTTATCGAACTCTCGACTGAGAATCTGACCCTGTCTGATGAGCAACAGCACGCCTTAGAAACTTTGCGCTCGGGGGAAAACGTTTTTCTGACCGGCGGCGCGGGTGTCGGAAAAAGCACAGTCGTCAAAGAACTTATCGAAGCTTTAAGTCCCAAAGAAATGCCGGTTTTGGCCAGCACCGGAGCCGCGGCTGTTTTAATGGGTGGTCGAACGTTTCACAGTTTTTTCGGAATAGGCATAATGGAAGGTGGCCCTGCGGCTACTTTTGAACGGGCCGCTAAAAATAGTAAATTAATGAAACGCCTAAAACAAGTTGAAGGGGTGATCATCGATGAAATTTCGATGATCCCGGGACAAGCCTTAGAAGTGGCCGAACGTTTGGCCGCCAAAGCGCGTGACTCTCAGTTACCTTGGGGTGGAATGCGTATGATTGTGGTTGGCGATTTTGCACAGCTGCCACCGGTGCAACGCGGTTCGGGTCCTAAAGATTGGAGTTTTTTAAACTCGTCTTGGGAAAAATCGCAATTTATTAAAATGGAACTGAATATCAATCAGCGAGTGCGCGAACACCAAGCTGAAAGCACTTTTATTTCAATCCTGAATAAAATTCGGCAAGGTGTAATTGATAGCTCGGTGACCGAGTTTTTGAATGAACACACCAAACATCATGATGAAGAATCTTCGGGAACGCGCTTGTTTCCGCGTCGTGAACAATCCGAAATGTTTAATCAAAAAAAATTAAATGAAATTAATGAGACTGAAGTCAGTTTTGATTCGATATATTTAGGCGAGGAAAAGGATGTTGAAGCTTTAAAGCGAACCGTCCCTGTTCCAGAAAAACTAACTTTAAAAATTGGTTGCGAAATTTTATTTTTAAAAAACGATCCCCAACGTCGCTGGGTCAATGGCACGCGCGGTACTGTTGTATCGATCGAGCAAGAATATATTAAAGTGGAAAAGCGCAGCGGCCGCGAAGTCAAAGTTGATAAAACGCAATTTTCAATGCTGGATGCTGATGGCAACGTTAAAGCCAGTGTGATTCAGTTTCCGGTGGCTTTGGCCTACGCGACAACAATACATAAATCGCAGGGCGCTACATTAGATGAGTTGTGGTGTGATTTGTCGGCATTATGGGAGCCCGGCCAGGGTTACGTCGCGCTTTCGCGTTTACGTGAAAGTTCGGGACTGCATATTTTGCGGTGGAGTCCGGGGTCTTTTAAAGTCGATTTGCAAGTCCGCCAATTTATGAATTGGTCTGTTTAAAAAAACTAATTAAATAAATCAAAAAAAGGGCTCCACAAGGTCGGGTGGAGCCCCTTATCGTTCAAGGGTGTCTATCAAGCTGAGGTATCACGAGTATCTATGAATTGAATCTAGATTAACCTGAGGCTCTGTAAATTTCCACGAACATCGCTGAACAAATACTGTCTAAAGGCTTTACAGGGTAGCAACATTTGTGGGTTGTTTTTGATTTTTGTGATTCAAAAGCATAAAAACAATCTGAAGATTTCTGAAATCGAGTAGACGCATTTCTAGGCTAAAATTCGGCATCAATTTCGAATTAATTATGACCATGAAGCTTATCGTAAATTTTTTGATTTTATTTTTATTCTCTCAATCAGCGCTGTCTCTTTTTGGGACGGGTGATGGGATTAAGGCCACAAATGTTTGTACGTATTGCGCCGTCGACATGCAAATGCTTTTGAACTACGACTCGCGATACAAAATTCCAAACGGCAGTTCATCGGTTTTAGTCATTCAACAATTAGGATCCATGATCGATGTCAGCGAGAGCTCTGTGGTCAATAAATTACAAAACCGCGTTTTACACTTTGCAAAAAGCGATTCAAGCTTCTCTAAAACAGTTGTGGAAAAAGCTCGTGAGCAAGCGGTCACCTTTAAATTGTATTATCAACTGGCTATAGACCCAACAGGCAAAACCAGTATTTTCAGTGGCCGCGAAAAACCTACTTACGAACAAGAAAAAGAAATTGCCCATGAGCTCTGGGGCTATTATCAAATTATTGATAGCAAACCTTACGTACTGATCAATGAATATCAGAATTTTTGGAATGCGGATTACACCGTCGTTCACGAGTTAGCTCATCTCTATGACTTGGTCTCTGCGGATTACATCGAAAAATTTAAGACTTCCGGAGCAACTTGGCACGCCCTCGATGACATAGCCCTCGAGTTTCGCGCGGTCTTGGCTGAAGTTCAATATCGCAAAGAAGTTAAAAGTTCTAAAGATTTTTCATTGGAAAAACTATTAAAAACTGACTTTCGCGATGAGCTTATGTCCAAAAACGAGGTCTCGAATCAGTACATTCTCAATTACGTTTTAGATTTATTATTTCCAATAAGCTTTAAACAACAGACCACATTACAACTAGCTTCCGCTCGATCAGAACACGCTCAAATGCAAAAAATCTTAATTTACGATGTCGTTAATGAATTTTTTCAAAGCTTTTTTGAAAAATTAAAAACACAGCCCTATTTGGCTCAGATTTTAGGTTTAACTT
>JAYVHE010000239.1:0-5740 GCA_043771495.1 Bdellovibrio sp.
GTTTGTAGCTAGAAATGGTTTCATACTTTCTCCTCGAGGGTATATCGTTACGTTTAAGGTAAGCGTGATTTTGATACGATTCCCGTCGTTGTTTAAAGTTTTGATGAAAAAAAATTTAAAAATAATTCTTGACCTGTTTTTTGATTTCTTAGGTTCCGCACTAATCAATTCATTTTTCCATTTTCAAATTTTTTCACCACCGACTAGAACTGGCTCCAGGGCGAAGGCTTAAAGGCGTTTAACTTCACTTTCACTGATAGTTTCGAGCCGACCTAAAACATCAATCGAAAAACCCATGTTACAACTCTTCGCAGGAGGAAAAACATGAAGCAATTAAAAATGAAATTTGCAAAAAACTACAAAAAACAATTTGGTGGCGAGTTATTAATCGGAAAAAGAAAAACGCAACGACCGCTTTCGACAAAAAAACCGATTCATTTGGTTTTAAGAAGCGATACCGTGAAACTATTCACTCCTTATAATTCTTCCCTTGAAAAATTAATTTATCGAACTGCTGGTCGCTTTCAAATTCGCATTTATGATTTAGCGTTAAATTGGAACCACATCCACGCCGTAATAATGATTAATGACCGCAAAGATTATGTTGCGTTCATTCGAGCATTAACGTCATTAATTTCGACTAAGATTAAATCAAAACTAAAAAATTTAACAACTGTATTTACCCTGCGCCCGTTTACACGAATTTTAGAATGGGGAAGAGATTTTAAAAGTACGCAAGACTATGTATATCTGAATCAGTTAGAAGCTTTTGGCTACATTAAACGCAAGAAATCCAATCATAAAAAAGCACCATTAGGTCAACTAAATCGAGTGACCGAAACCCGAAAATTAATTCTGTGGTTCCATGAAAAATTCGGATGAAAAAGTCTTTAATCCCCGATTAACTTAATCTGTATGATTCCGCAAATGAGCGACGACCATAATTCGAGCGACAAAAATTAAACTCCAAGCTCAATGGTAAAGTTGTGTGAAAGTCCAGAGTACGTAAGTTTTTGAAGAAATTTTGGCCAAGACAATTTAATAACAAAACCACTCGCCCGTTAAAATGGGCATTGGGCCCGTGAAAGCCATCAACAGTCGCATTGTTCCGCCATCCAACACAGCTTCCACCAAAACCCTAAATCATATTCAAATCAAGTTGATCGCAAAAGTGATTCACCAACAAAATTAAATCAGATTCAGAACCTGAATTATCGATACAAAAGTGCGATCCAGCGACCTTATCAGTCAGCGGGAACTGCGCAACGACTCGCTCGCGCGCGGCCTCTAACGTCAACTTATTTCGCGCCATCAACCGTTGTAGTTGTTGCTCCAGTGGACACCACGCGGTCACAATAAAATCAAATTGCGATTGTAATTTTTTTTCAAACAACAACGGCACATCGTAAAAGCAATACCTAAGTCCGTCTAACTCATGTTGTTTGCGTAAGTCCGAAACTTTTTTCTGGATCAAAGGATGTAAAATATTTTCTAACTGCAAGCGCTGATCAGCATCGCGAAAAATAATCTCGCCTAATTTTTTTCGATCGAGTTGTTGATTGTCTAATAAAATATCCGTGCCAAAGAGGGACAGTATTTGCAAGTAGCCGCGCTCACCGAGTCGTGTAACATCGTGAGAAATTTGATCCGCATCGACAACTTCGTACTCCCGACTTTCGAAGAGTCTGGCTATTGTCGATTTTCCAGTCGCAATTCCACCCGTAAGTCCTATCCACTTCATTCTAGGCATATCCTGGACCCTTTTCTAGACCTTTTTATGTTCAGATTTTTTACAGATTATCCGAAAAAAGATCAGATGTCTATCATTGAACAGTTCGGTAAATACGTACTCTTAGAAAAGATCGCCGCGGGCGGAATGGCCGAAGTGTTTGTTGCGAAGTCCGCCGGTGCGAATGGCGTTAACAAGTTTGTCGCGATCAAAAAAATCCTACCACAGTTTTCGCAAAATGTGGAATTCGTTAACTTTTTCAAAGCCGAAGCTGAAGTCACTATCAACTTAAGTCACTCGAATATTGTATCAATCTACGAATTCGGTATCGAAAACGAACAGTTTTTCTTAGTGATGGAATTGGTTGAAGGAAAAAATCTTCGCCAAATTATTAATGAACTTAAAAAAATAAATAAAAGTATTTCAATTGAACAAGCCCTTTACATCATTAAGGAAGCGGCTTCTGGTTTGGATCATGCGCATCGCTGCGTAGATACAAAAACAGGTAAGCCACTCAACATCACTCACCGTGACATGAGTCCACAAAACGTAATGATCTCTTACGAGGGCGAAGTTAAAGTTATCGATTTTGGTATTGCCAAAGCTGAAACCGAAGGGGAAGCCACTAAAGCTGGAACATTAAAAGGTAAATTTGCCTATATGAGTCCAGAACAATCCGAAGGCTACCCGATTGATCCGCGTACGGATGTTTTTGCTTTAGGAATTATTCTATGGGAGTTATTGGCCAATGATCGCTTATTCACAGGAAGCAACGAAGCTGCAATTTTAAGAAAAGTACGTGAATGCCAAATTCCTTCGATTCGCAAAATTAATCCACTAGTTCCTGCTGAATTAGAAAAAGTCGTTATGAAGGCTTTAGCGAAAGACCGTAACGTTCGCTATCAAACAGCGGCTAACTTACATAAAGATTTAAATCGTTTTTTAAATACACAATATCCAGATTTTGCTCCGCAAGATTTCAGCGGCTTTATCAAAGATGCCTTCAAATCAACATACACAGAATGGCGCGAGAGAATCGTGCGATTCTCTGCTGTTAAAAATGAAGCTGCACAAAAAGAAAAAGCAAAAGCAACGATGTCGCCATTTGAGAAATTATCAAATAATTCAACCCCAGATGTTCCTGCAGTTCCTCCTCGCGGACTCGCTCCGCGTAGAAATGAATCTGCGGAACAAGCGACAGAGCCACCAGAACCACATACTAGTAAACGCGACCACCACCAGGAAGCTCCAGCTGCTAAAATTAAATTAGATGGAGTTCGCCAAGCTGGCATGAACAAGGCTCCGACAGCGCAATCGCAAAATAATGACGCTTCAAAATCGCCGCATCGCAAATCGGTACACGCGAACACATCAAATACGTCAACTCGGTACATGAATCAAAAGCCTAAAAAGAACGAATGGGCTTCCTTATTCACACAAGTTGCCATCATTTGTGCGTTAGCTGGTGGAACTTACTATTATTATAAGAATTTCTATTTAAAAGCGAACCCAAGAGAAACGGCCAACAATGATCAAGATACACAAGTCACTGACAATGCGTCTTTAGTCCCTAAAATAAGGGTTTCTGTTTCGAGCACTCCGGCTGGTGCGAATATTATTGTTGATGGCGTGAATACAGGATACCGCACACCGTCTGTCATTTTAATTCCAACGGGTTTAAAATCTAAAATTAAACTTGAGCACGAGGACTTTTTTGATCGCGAGGTTGAAAAAGCATTTTCGGCGACGGAATCAATTTCGTTTAATTTAGAACGTAAACCGCAACCAGGTTACATTAATATTTACGTGAGCAATGGTGGTCCTAATACCGTTCTATTTTTGAATGGCCGCCGCATTAATGAGCGCCCTCCATTAAGAAAATACCCAGTGAATGCTAATACTGAAATCATTATCAAAGCTGAGAACCCAATTACGCAGCTTACCGACACTCAGAAAATTTTGGTCTTGCCAAATAAGACGGTCGATCTAGAATTGATTTTAGGACGAAAACCCGCAGGAACAAAATAATGCCCCTACCCACTACTGAAACCATACATGACTGGCTGCTTAAAGCTAACGACCGCAATTCCGATTTAATCGCCATTAAATGGAAAGAAAACGGCCAATGGCAAACTAAAAACTGGCAAAATTATTTATTAGATTGCACGCGGCTTGCGAAATTGTTGGATCAAAATCAAATTTCTGCCAATGGTAAGGTCGGTTTAATCTCGGCTACAACATGGCAATGGGCGGCCATTGACGTGGCCACCATCGCTTCGGGACGAATCCTGGCTCCGTTATATTCTAATTTAAATGATGAAGATGTGCTTTATATTTTAAATCACAGTGAATGCGAAATTGTCTTTCTAGAAAATAAAAAACTAGAAGTTCAATTCAATCGCATTAAAGCTCGCTTACTAAAGCCCGTCCGCTCGATTCGCGTCGATCAAATCGATTTTGCAAAAATCGAAGCAGGCCCCGAAGATGTCTTAAAATTTATCGCTCAAGCTAGAACAATTACGTTAGAAAAACCAGTCACCATCATTTACACGTCAGGAACAACCGGAACCCCAAAAGGGGTACTGATGTCCCATCACGCCATTACTTCGGAAATTGCTGAGACTTTTTCGCTGTTCGATGTTGATGAAAACGATATGTCTTTGAGCTTTCTGCCCTATGCCCATGTTATGGGTCGCGTCGAGCACTGGGGCAGTTTGTGTGCGGGCTATACTTTAGCTTTTGCGCAAACCATTGATACCTTAAAAATTGATTTAAAAGACGTTAAACCAACATTTTTAATCTCTGTTCCGCGAGTTTTTGAAAAAATCTATTCTGGAATTCTTAACCAGGTAGAAACTCAGACATCGCGTAAAAAAATCTTTCATTGGGCTTTAGAAACGTCTAAAAAAACCCTTTATTACCGCGATACAAACCAAACAATTCCGTTAATGTTAGTTGTACAAAATGAATTAGCGCAAAAATTAGTTTTCAAAAAGATTCGCGAAGCTTTTGGGGGTCGGTTACGTTTTGCTATTAGCGGCGGCGCCCCACTGAGCCAGGAATTGGGACAATTTTTTCTGTTTTTAGGTGTGAAAGTCTTAGAAGGATATGGTCTTACAGAAACTTTTGCCGCCGTTTCGGTTAACACTGAATCCCAATTTAAATTCGGCACAGTTGGTAAACCTATTGGCGATGTCGAAATTAAATTCGACACCGATGGCGAAATTTTAGTTAAAAGTAAAAAAGTCATGATTGAGTATTATAAAAATCCCGAAGCCACCACTGCTGTTATGGAAAATGGTTTTTTCCGCACTGGCGATATCGGCGAATGGACCTCTGAAGGTTATTTAAAAATTACTGATCGTAAAAAAGATCTCATCAAAACATCGGGCGGAAAATACGTCGCTCCACAAAAATTAGAAGGCTTATTAAAGCAAGAGCCCACCGTATCGCAAGCATTGATCGTTGGCGATCAACGCAAATATATTACGGCTATCATATCTGTAGACCCAGCCACACATCCCGACACCAAAGAAAATCGTGAAAAAGTGAAAGCGCAAATGCAAAAAATCAATAGTCAGCTTTCGAGCTACGAATCGATTAAAAAATTTGAAATCGTTTTTGAGACCTGGACCGTCGACAGTGGAGATTTAACTCCATCTATGAAGCTCAAACGTCGTGTTGTTGAAAGTAAATACAAACAGCAAATCGACGAAATGTATCGCTAGTAATTTCCCCTGGCCATAGTACTTTTTTCTTTACAGTGTTCATAAGTTTTACAGCAAAATCCGTCACTGTTTTTCATTCTTGGGATGCAACCAGCCTGAGGCGCAATTAAACGCAGCTCAGCCCTCTAAAAATTTCAAATTTAACTCGAGAATTGGCACTTGATTCGCTAGTCGGTTGGTAGTCACTAAACGCACGTCAATGGGAGTAAGTAAGATATGAAAAAAACAGTCAGTAATTATTTTTTATCTATTTTATTTTTAGGGTTGGTTCTTTTTACTTTAG
>JAYVHE010000240.1:0-3757 GCA_043771495.1 Bdellovibrio sp.
CTTTGTACGGCTGTTTATCGAAATTGAATAAACCAGATATTAATATTTTAACTGTTGAAGATCCGGTTGAGCAACGTATTCACGGCGTTGGCCAAGTGCAAGTGAATGCGAAAATTGGATTAACATTTGCTGCGGGATTAAGATCGTTTCTTCGTCAAGATCCCGATATTATTATGGTGGGAGAGGTGCGCGATTTAGAAACCGCCGAACTGGCCATCAACTCTTCACTAACGGGTCACTTAGTTTTAACAACAATCCATGCCAATGATGCCGCCGGTGCGTTTCCCCGCTTGATCGACATTGGTTGCGAACCCTTTTTAATTGCCACATCAGTCATGGGTGTTTTAGCTCAGCGATTAGTTCGCGTTTTGTGCACACATTGTAAAGCGGCTCACACACCAAGTGATTTTGATTTAGCCACTTTAGGAATTTCTAGAGAGCAAATCAAAGGCGGACAAATTTATAAAGCCATCGGCTGCGAGCATTGCGGCCAAAAAGGTTACATGGGTCGAACCTTAATTGCTGAATGTATGGTTTTAACGGATGATTTAAAATCGTTGATCATGCAAAGAAAAGATGGCGGCTCCATTAAAAAATTAGCCATCGCAAATGGAATGAAAACATTCCGAGACCACGGTATCCAAAAAGTTTTAGCCGGCATTACAACAATCGAAGAATTACTTTCTAACACGCAGATGGATATTTAAAATGCCCATTTTTGAATACAAAGGTCTTTCACGAGACGGCAAAAATGTAAAAGGCACTTTAGATTCTGAGAATCTGCGTGCGGCCCGTCTTAAGTTAAAGAAAGACGGAATTTATGTTAGCGAAATTTCAGATAAGAAAAAAGGCACGATTCAAAAAAAAGCGGCTGGTCGTAGAACCGGAAAAGTTCCCGTTAAAGATATTTCGTTGATGACTCGTCAGTTAGCGACTTTGATTAAAGCACAAATTCCTTTGGTTGAAGCCTTAACAGCCATTGCGGAACAAGTTGATAATCCGATTTTGTCTGAAGCCATTTCTGATTGCAAAAATATGGTTAACGAAGGTTCGTCTTTGCATAAAGCCTTGGCCAAGTATCCAAATGTTTTTGATAATATTTTCGTTTCTATGGCCGAAGCCGGCGAAATGTCGGGAACTTTAGACACTATTTTATTACGATTAGCTGAGTTTACTGAGTCCCAAGCTGAACTTCGTCAGCGGGTTGTTGGTGCCCTGACCTACCCGATGATTATGTTAGTGGTCATTACTTTGGTTATCTTCGGATTATTTACGAAAGTTTTACCAGAAATTCTAGCTATCTTTGAATCGATGCCCGAAATTACTTTGCCCGCAATGACCCAATTTATTTCTGACGTCAGTAAAGTGTTTGTTGAACGTTGGTATGTTTTTGCGGGTGGGATTGTGGCCACGGTTTTATTATTTTTAAGTTGGAAAAATTCCACAGAAGGCCGTAAAAGCTGGGATGGAATTTTATTAAAACTTCCGGTCATTGGCGAAGTGGCACGAATGGTTGCGATATCGCGTTTTACCAGAACACTGGCGACATTACTTGCCGGCGGCGTTCCGATGCTAAACGCGTTAACGATTGTTCGTAACGTGGTCGACAATCACGTTTTAGCACTTTCAATTGACGAAGCACGCTCGAATATCTCTGAAGGGGAATCGATTGCGGGCCCCTTAAAAAAGAGCGGCCAATTCCCACCGATCGTGGTCCACATGGTCAGCATCGGCGAAAAAACCGGCGATTTAGAAAACATGTTAAGTTTGGTCGCGGATGCGTATGACTTCCAAGTAAAATCAAAAATCGATACGTTAACGACGCTGCTTAATCCATTAATGACTTTATTAATCGGTGTAGTCATTTTCGTGATCGTGATTTCGATTATCGTTCCAATGTTCGATCTGACGTCTAAATTGGGCGGCTAGTCCCCGCTCTGCCTTGGTTTTTCTAGGTTTTTACTTGCTTAACTCCATGTTTTTTTGGTCCTCCGTTTCTTTCCCGGGGGTATCGGTCACCGTTTGCAAAAAGGCACACTTTTCGCAATTAGTTTTGCGTTGGAGTAAATTGTGAAAACCACGATGGCTTTATTAACTATAAACATATTAACGTCATTTTTAGCTTTCGGATGCGACAAAGTTTGTAAAAAAACTGTCCAAGATGTAGCCACGATACAAAATACAACGGGTAAAGAGTTAAATTTAAAAATTTGCAAGGGCCGTCATGCGGGTGAGGCCTCAGCAACGATAACGGCAAGTAATGATAAGCTTGAAGTCGATTTGGGAACACGCCAATCCGGCAAAGTTCGTGGCGGGCCAACTGCAACTTGCGATAGCGTGAAGGACACAAAAGATAAAATGAGTATCACCCTCACCGAACAAAGTTTTGCTGAAGTTAAACTTTGCTATCAGGAGTCTCTTGGCGAAAACGTGATTGTCGCCAAAACGGCGTCTTGCCCCGTAGATTTTTTAGAACAAACCTCAGCCGGTCCATGCACCGAAAACGCTTCATCGAAGACTAAGACAACGAAATAGATTTTTTCGCGCTTGATTTCTTTCGGGAACCTGACCCGAAGCCTGTGGGCCACAGGATTGATAGCTACGCTTTCCCTTTATGTTTTGGGTACCGGTCACGCTTTTTGCAAATTATAATTTCTGAAGAGCTCTGCCACGAAAATTTTATAGCTCCCGCTAACGATTGATCCGAAATACGAATCCCATTCTATTCAAAGACTGCGACCGATACCCCTGAAGCAACCAAGATCTTTTGCAGCAACGAATTTAGAAGAACGAAAAAAATCTAAATTCAATGCGAAAGAAAATCTCATGACCCATTCTACCAAAAAATACCGCCCCAAAAAATCAAGCCAACGTACGCGGCAACTCTTAATCTCTTCAACGCACTTTTCAACCGGCGACAGGCACGGCGGACTACTTCGAAAAAAACGAAAAGGTCGCACGTCCCGTCCATTGTCAAAGAAAGAACCTCTGCATTTAGTTTTTAAAGCGCATCGCCATTTAATCCGTGAATGCAGTTTTCGCGGTACACGTTCATTTCGATTGATTCAAATCCTTGTGCGACGGTATGCAGTGCGATTTCAAATTCGCGTCGATCAGATCTCGGTCCAAGGTGATCACCTTCATCTTTTGGTTCGTTGCTCGCACCGCTTTTTCTTTCAAGCTTTTTTTCGAGTGCTCGCTGGCCAAATCGCGCAACGTTTTCAAAAAGAAGGATTGCTACGATTCGTGACCGATACCTCAGCCACCACCACGAAATCGAAGCTTAAGCTTTGGATGTACCGGCCGTTTTCGCGAATTGTTCGCGGTTTTAGAGCTTATCGTATAGTACGTGATTACATTCAACTCAATGAGCAGGAAGCTCGCGGTGTGATTCGTTACAATGCGCGACGATTAGCTGGGCTTTCTGCAGGTGAATGGTCACTACTTTGGAGTTGAATGAGTGTTCAGAGACTTCAACTATTCTGACGCACTGTCTTCATGGACGAGAATGTGTTTAGACCGCGACGAAGTCGACCATTAAGTTCCAAATTGGAATCAGGACTTGTGACGCTTACTTTTTAATTCAAGATAATTCGAAAAAAAACTCTACAAAACAGCTGCGTTTTCAAATAGAATTATTGAGTATTAAACAGGAGATCGAATAATGTTAAAACACCTTTTGAACCGCCTTAAGAAAAATCCAGCACCTCTTCTATTAAACAAATCCAACAACAAAGGTTTCTCTGTAGGGGAAATC
>JAYVHE010000241.1:0-3326 GCA_043771495.1 Bdellovibrio sp.
GTCTTGGGCTTTGTTTTCGTTAGAAAATTTGTTGGATAGTTCTTCGATGATATGCTCAGAAGCTGGTGAAGTCTCGTTGTAGTTCTTCATTTCTTCAAGTAATTGCCGAAATTCAAATCGCGCATTCATGTCGGATTTTAGCTCGTTAATCATCAAAACAATTTGATCATTCCCTTTTAACAGAATACTAACAACCACTGATGTTGGTTTAATTTCTTTAGACTTAACTTTCAAAATGAAGTTTTCAAATTGATGCGTAAAGTCTGCGAACTCTTCAAATCCAACAGCGCGAGCAGAACCCTTTAAATTATGAACATGGCGGAAAATTCGATTAATATTTTCATCGCCGTTCGGATCTTTTTCTAACTCTAAAAAACAGGTTTCAACTTCAGTTGCTGATTGCAATGCCTCGTCTAAAAAACCAACCTTTAGTTCTTGCTCAAAATCGTCCATAGCACTTCCTTAAAACAAAAAGACATGAATTTCTCTTAATGATTTCGGCCAAATCCGACTTTTTAATAAGGCCAGTTGAAACTATTTTGTACACTTAATAATTCCTTAACAGTTGTTTAATAATACTGGTTGATCGTCTGGCAAAACCTCTCTAGACTTACCGCAGCCACAACTTTATTAAGGAGTTTAAATGAAAACAGCTATGTCTTTTTTTGCGATTTTACTATGTGCAGGAATCGCTAATGCCACTAAAGCGCGTAATGCAGCTTTAGGAAATTCGTTCCACTTACGTGGTACACAAACCGTTTTCACATCGCCATACCACGTCTATGGTCTGGATAATTTTGTTGCTCTTGAGTCAGGCCTAACGACCGCAACTTCATCTAACAATGGAACAGAAGGCAGCTTCATTATGAATGCTGGCGAAACCGGAAAATTGTTTATGTCTTTAGGACATTTGGATGAGACAACTCAGCCCGTTCGAACTTTTATCAATGCTGTTGGTGGCTCTGCTTTTAAACCTCAACAAAATGCAGTTCAATTTATTTATTCTCATAAAACTGATTCTGCGACTTTTGGTTACGGTTTTTATTACTCAAACTTTAACAACAAAGCTGTCGGCGCTGAAGAAAAAGAATCTTCAAATGGCTTACGTGTTGGCGGATCGCATGGTTCATTTGGCTGGAAGTTAAATTTAGGTTTAACAAACACAGCTGAAACAACAGCTTTAAAAATGAAGGGTGGCCTGTATGCAAACCTTGGACTTCGTTATAAAGTAGATTCAACAAACTACGCTTTTGATTTCACAAACTGGGGTGTAAAAGTCGAAAACGTTCCGGCCGGAACTACAGCGCAAGAACATGACTACCAAAACATCGTATTACGAGCTGTTAATGTGACTAAAGTCGAAAGCAATGAATATTTTGTTGGTGCTGGTCTAAATCAAACTAATTTAAAGGACAAAATTGCTGATAAAAAATTAACTCGCCTTCACATGCCGGTGATCATGGGTTTTGAATCAAAAGCGACAGATTGGCTGATGTTACGTGGTTCAATTACGCAATCAATTTTAGTTACAAACTCAAAAGATGAACGTGGATACCCCGCTGCAGCTGGATCAGTTGCAACTCCTGCAAATGGTACCGTTGATCTTGAATACGCTGGCGAACCGAACAACACTTCAGTTGCTGTTGGTGCCGGATTAAAATTTGGAAAATTAACAATCGATGGAACACTTAAAGATTTAATGTCTTCTTCTGGAGGACAAAAAATTGATGGTTCAAATTTATTCGCTCTAGTGGGCGTCGTTTATAACTACTAATTAAGATCTTTTCCAGTGTCTTGCAGACGTTATTTTTTTGCGAAGATTTGAGCAAAAATTACAACGGCGCCTGCAAGGCACCAAATTCTTGCGTCACCCTTTAATACATTCCAGCTAGCCTAATTTGTCACTTGGTGAATGATTTTCCTGTTGGAAACCTGACACTTAATCTTTTGCAATTTCTGAAGTATAAAAGTGAAATCTAAATCAGTATTTTGGGGGCAAACATGAACACATTAAATTTATCGTTAGTTTTAGTATTGATCGTTTTAGTAATCACACATTTAGTTATCGTTTAATCTAAATTCGAAGATCTTCAATCTAGTTAGTTACACTGACAACTTGAAGTTTCTTGATCTAGGCCGGAACACGAAGACGTTCGTCCTTCGTTCGTAAAAGTCATTGATTCGACTCGTCCATTGCGTTCAATTAAAATAAGTTCTTCGCCATTTGGAAAATAAACTCTTTGGCTTTTTTCAACCATTACCAGCGTTGAACCGGTAAAAAAACTACTAATATATTCATCCGTTGGATTGAATGATTTTTCAGGATCTAAACTTTCAAGCTTTGGACTACCAGATTGATCCAAGCCAAAGACTGATATTCTTTGCTCAGGACTGCCTTGATCCATATAACTTGTATCAACGCGTACACGACGTAGTGTTCCGTCGGCCATTTTGATATCGGACTGGACCCAATCCTCTAGGCTAACGACATACTGCCCATAGCTTTCATTAAAAAATTGCACTAAATTTTCAAACGTTGGATCTACTCCGCCGATGAGGCTACTTTTTTTATCCGGACTTACGCATTCCAAAACTTTTGCCAATTGATTTTTAAAATTTTCGGCAATAGCCGGACTTGATGGAGTAACGGCAGGACCAGGAGTATTCGTGGTTGATTGAACTGTTGGTCGCTTTACTTGATCGCCTGCCGGCATAACTGGAATACCTTTATCATCCACAACAACAACTTTTTTGTCGTCGCTAGCCGCAAGTAATTCATCAACGGGTCGATCCCATTTAGAGTAAATGAAAACCCCAACTAAAATAACTATGGCACCGATAACGTAGTCTTTGCGCATGATTGCAAGGATACTATTTTATTAATCCAATTTCACGCAAGCGCTGCATTAAAAATTCGTGCGCCGTAATATCTGGGTACTTTGCTGCCTCACCTTTGCACGAAGCTAAACAGCTTAATAAGGCTTCTGGGTTTGGATGCATAAAAAATGGCATCGAATAACGAGACACATTTTTGCCGTCCATAGGATTAATCACTCGGTGAGTAGTCGAAGGAATTACATCGTTGGTTAATCGTGCCAACATGTCTCCGGCATCAACAATCAAGGCTCCAAAGTCAGATTCAATATCTAACCAACTGCCATCACGATCTTTCAATTGTAAACCCGACTGAGTCGCCGCAGGTAACAGAGTAATAAAATTAATATCTTCGTGAGCTGCTGCGCGAACGCAACGAGGGTCAATTCCCTCAGGAACCGGTGGATAATGTAACAAGCGTAAAATCGAATTACCTTCTTCAACCATTTTGC
>JAYVHE010000242.1:0-53795 GCA_043771495.1 Bdellovibrio sp.
CGTGTAAACAGCGATTGTGCGACGACGCCACGTAATGACTCCGACATCATGGCGCGAATCTGCGGTTGTTGCCCTGACGGGAAAACGTCGATGATACGATCCATCGTTTTTACGGCCGAGTTGGTGTGAAGTGTTCCGAAAACTAAGTGACCTGTTTCGGCAGCGGTTAAGGCTAACGAAATTGTCTCTAAGTCACGAAGCTCACCCACCAGAATAATATCTGGATCTTCGCGGAGTGCGGCTTTAAGTGCGTTGGCGAAACTTTTTGTATGTGCACCAACCTCACGTTGGTTCACTAAACATTTTAAGTTGGGATGCACGAACTCGATAGGATCTTCGACCGTTAAGATGTGCGCGTCACGAGTTGAATTAATATGTTGAATCATCGCGGCTAGCGTCGTCGATTTACCAGAACCAGTTGGGCCTGTTACTAGAATTAATCCACGATCTGCATCAACTAAATCTAAAATCGATTGCGGCAAATTTAATTCTTGCGCGGTTTTGATTTTCTCTGGAATCGTACGGAACACGGCCCCTAAACCTTTACGCTGCATGTACACGTTACAACGAAAACGACCGACTCCATCAAGCACGTACGCGAAGTCTAATTCCCATTTTTCAATAAAAGTTTTCTTTTGTTTTTCGTTAAGGATTTCAAAGATCAAACCTTGCACGTCTTGGCTTGTCAGCTGGCGGTAGTTCAGAGGTGTCATGTCCCCATGAATACGCAAATACGGTGGTGCGCCGCTCGTGACGTGTAAATCCGAAGCTTTTTGCTCAACCATTAATCGAAATAAGTCATCGATTGTTGCCATTGCTAACCTCTCAAATTGATTATCTAAATGATCTTCGGTAGAACTATCCAATTAGTTAACAGGAGAAAAGTCCGGATGGCTGCTGAAATCCTTATAAATGTTAGACCTTTAGAAACTCGGGTAGCCTATGTGGAGTCCGGAGTCCTGATGGATTTAAAGATTGAACGCCAATCCTCACCGACTTTGGTCGGCACAATTCATCGGGGAGTCGTCACGCGCGTTCTGCCGGGAATGCAAGCTGCCTTCGTCGACATTGGTCTAGAAAAAGCTGCGTTCCTGTACGTCGGTGATATCGTCACCGACGAAGATCGAGAATTTTTCGCGGACGAAGATGATACAGGCTCAAACAAAGAAGAAGATTCTCGGCCATCGCGCGAAATCAAAACTCCAATTCAAGATCTAATTAAAGAAGGTCAACATTTAATGGTGCAAGTGGCGAAAGATCCGCTCGGCACAAAAGGTGCGCGCATTACCACGCACATTTCGCTTCCGGGTCGCGGCGTTGTGTACATGCCGCACATTAAGCACATCGGAATTTCTAGAAAAATTGTTGAAGAAGAAGAAAAAGATCGTTTAAAAAAATTAATTCAAAAAATAAACCCAACGGGCGGAGTTATTGTTCGTACGGCCGCAGAAGGCGCGTCAGAAGAGGCTTTAAAGTCCGACATCGATTACTTAGATCGTTTAGGAAAAGAAATTCAAAAAAGTTACGAGAAGAAAAAAACTGCAGGCATGGTGCATTCTGAATTAGACATTGAGCTTCGTGCCCTTCGTGACTTAATGAATGAAAACGTCACTACTGTTTGGGTTGATGACGACGAAGTTTACAAAAAAGTTTCACGTTTCGTATCGCAACTAATGCCACGTTACAAACAAAACATCATTCTTTACGAAGAAAAAAAACCCTTGTTTGACCTTTACGACATCGATTTAGAAATCTCGCGCGCGATGGAACGAAAAGTGTGGTTAAAGTCGGGTGGTTACATCGTCATCGATGAAGCCGAAGCGTTAATCGTCGTCGACGTAAACACCGGAAAATTCGTCGGCAAAAAAGATTTAGAAGATACCATTTTAAAAACCAACATCGAAGCCTCAAAAGAAATCGCGCATCAGTTGCGAGTACGTAACGCCGGCGGAATCATCATTATCGATTACATCGATATGGAAAAAGAAACTCACCGCGAACAAGTCTTAGCAACTATGGGAGAAGAATTAAAAAAAGATCGCGCGCGCACGCAAATTAATTCGATGTCTGAATTAGGCTTGGTCGAAATGACCCGTAAACGAATTCGTCCAAGTTTAGTTAAAACCCTTTGCGAAGAGTGTTCTTACTGCGATGGCAAAGGCTATAATAAGCGCAAATCAACAATAGTTAACGAAATCTTTCGTGATCTTGAGCGCGAATCTGGAATGAAGGAAGACAAAAAACGCAGCTTTATTATTCACTGTCATTCTGGAATTGTGGATTGGATTTACGAAGAAGAGAATGAAACGTTAGAGCGTATTGAAAAGCGATTTGGGTATTCAATCGCTTTCAAAGTTGAAACTTCGTACCATTTAGAGCAGTACGAAATATTTTAGTCGGCTTTTTATTTTTTCCCAGTGCCTGGTGCGCCTTCGGCTGCAGCTGGCGGCAGTGCAGCTGCAGGCCCTGTGGCTGTCGCAGCCACTTTACGGCCAATAAGGTTATTAATTGCCTTAGTTGATTCCTCTAAGCCGGAACAGGCTACGGAAGCCTCGGAAATTCTTTCAAATGAACGGGCCACGTCAGCAAGATCTAAAGTGCCCTTGAGCTTACCGGCAGTAAAAAACTCAGTGCCATCGGGTTGAAAAACTTCATCAACCTTTGCCAAATCAAAATCTTTTCTATTAGCGTCTACAAATTCTTTCATGTTAGTCGCTTCGGTTTTAGCTAGGTCTTGGTACTCTTTGGTTCGTAAGTACTCATTAAGTTCAGACGAAATTCCTTGTAAGCCACTAATGGTGTTAGCACATGATTTTAGATCAGCCGATAGTTTCATAAAATCAGCTTTTTGCAATGATGTTTTTAACTTTTCTAAACGCGAACACAGCCCAGGGTTTGCGGTGTAGCAACTTAGTTTGCGACCAGTTCGTTTAAAGTATTCACCTTTTGCCATAGATACTTTGCAATTAGTCCGCGACTCCGGCTCTGCGCTCGGTCCAAATGCTGTTCGCACTATCAACGCATTGTAAGGATCAGCAATTTTAGCTTCGGTAATAATTGAGGGAAAATTTTTAGGCACCCCAGCAACTACAGTTTGCGAAATGAACGAAGAAAAAAATGATTTTTCCAAAACATTTCGAATTTCTTTATTTACGCCGTTACGAAGTGTGACGTTAGTTGCGCGATTTGATTTAAAATCACCATATGTTTCGACGACTGACCCATCTGCAGTGGTCAGTCGAATTCCATTTGAATTCAAAATAAACCCGCCTTCAAGTTGAGCGTGTGCTGAAAATGATGATAAAATTATGAGTGCAAAAAAAATGTTTTTCATAAGTGTCCTCTTGTGAATTTATTCTAAGACTTATTAGTATCTTAGTTAATTACTTTAAGAGGACAGCTAGACTTAAGTGATTATACAAAATTATTTTTCGATTTTATATTAACTTATTCAGAGGCGTTTGGTTCCACTGGCAAAGTTACTTCGAAAGGAAGTTTCTTGCAGATCAGTTCTCCGCACCCAGGACAATCTCTAGAACCAACTAGGCTAGACGCTTGTCGGTAAAAGCAACCTTCCGGAGGAGCGGCACACAAAACCATTGGGCACATGATTGGCTCAATTGGTTGCGGACCTTCTTTTTCACACTTGATTTCGCCACAATTCAGATCACAACCTTTGCTATCTTTCACAGTCGTTGCAGCGGCAACGCGCTCACATCCCACAGGAACTGGCGAACAAGCAATCATCGGGCAAGCAATTGGTTCCATAGGTGGGTCTTCAATGATTGGTGCCTGGCGATCACAAACTAGTTTTCCGCAGCCTGACGGGCAGCGATTCGCAACCGTTTCAGCGGCAGTCGTGTTTTCTTGCTCGTAACTACAACCTTCCGGCGGAGCCATACATCGGACGGCCGGACAAACGAAAAGGCGGTCTTCGTTTAACCAATGCTGAATTTGATCATCGGACACAACTGTTTTATTAGGCGCTATGTGAGTCGAAGTTGATTGGCTGGATGATTCGAAATGTCCTTGCGAGCAGTTTTGGAAAGAGACGACTGTGAATAAGCCTAAAATGGCACTGATGATAATATTTTTTTTCATAAATTTCCCCCGTGTATGCATTTATTATTGAACAGTCCAAAAACTTTTTATACGAGGGTTTCCAAAATGATTCAAAAATCGTATTACACCGAGATATCTGTTTGGCGCGGGGAAAAACAGTAGACAGTTTCGCAAAACCTGTGAAAAGAAGATCGTCAATTATAATGAGCGAGTGTATCCCTACGAGACTAGCCCACTAAGAAATATCCGGCATTTCGTCCTTTTAGATCGGCATCACGAACCAAAATCCCTAAGTTTTCAAGTTCGCGAAGGTCTCTTTTGGCACTTTCACGTGTGGTATTAACCATATTTTTGTAAACCATATTAGTGATGCGCTTTTTCAATGGGTCGCGCACAGAAAATACAAGTTTATCCAATTTAGATAAAAAAAAGATCTGTCGCGTGTTCAAAACCTGATGAAATTCCGGCCAATTTTTTAAGTGTTCTTCTAAACGGGTCATATTTGACCCATTTATTTCATATTTCAGGACTCAAATCCACAAAAATCGTATCGGTTAGGAATTATTGTTTGACCTGTCGGTCGAATATCGGCACAACGATGATTCACGCGATCAATAATCTTTGGAGGTTAAATGTACGCAGTTATTAAGACCGGTGGAAAACAATACCGTGTTCAACCAGGTGATATCGTTCAAGTTGAAAAATTAGAACAAGCATTAGGATCTGAATTCGCAATCAGCGAAGTTCTAATGGTTGGTGGAGACAAAACTCACGTTGGAACTCCAATGGTAAAAAATGCGAAAGTGACTGTTGTAGTTACAAAACAAGCACGTACTCGCAAAGTATTCGTATTTAAGAAAAAACGCCGTCAAGGCTACCGCCGCTTCGGTACTCATAAACAAGATTTCACTGAATTATTTGTGATGTCGATCACTTCACCAGATGGTCAAGTTGCTAAAACTGATTCAAAACCAGAAGTTAAAGACATGACACAAATTCGTGAGGATCGTATTAAGCAAAAACAAGAAGATCGTCGCGCACGCGTAGAAGGTAGTATCGGATCTGAAGTTGATGCAGCACAGGCGTCACCTGCTCCTACTAAAAAGGCAGTTGCAAAAAAAGCAAAACCGGCTAAAAAAGTAGCTAAGACTACTTCGAAGCGTTCTGCTAAAACGGCAGCGAAAAAAGCAACGAAAACAACGAAGAAGAAATCTAAGTAATTTATTAATTTAAAAGAATCAGGAGTTAACTATGGCAAGTAAAAAAGCTGGTGGTAGTACCAAGAACGGTCGGGACTCACAGTCGAAAAGATTGGGTGTAAAACGTTTCGGTGGCGAGCTTGTAAAATCAGGCACAATCATCATTCGTCAACGTGGTACAAAATTTAAAGTTGGTAACAACGTTAAAATTGGTCGCGATCATACAATTTATGCTGTGATAAACGGTCACGTTAAGTTTGAAAGAGTTACAAAAGAACGTTTCAAAGTCAGTGTTTACGCTGCAACAGCTCCAAAAGCCGCTTCAAAAGCAGCTTAGTAGCTCGACTATTTAAACACGAATAGTTAAACACGAATAGAACGTTACAAAAAAATTACACACGTACTTTAAAAAAGGAGCCCCAAAAGGCTCCTTTTCTTTTCAAATCTGGAAAAATAAGAGACAAGTAACCTCTTAGTTAAAAACCTAGATTTCGACGTAAAAATTGAAATAACCAGAGAGTAGAATCACTATGAAATTTATTGATGAAGTTAAAATTAAAATTACATCTGGTCACGGTGGTCCCGGTTCCGTTAGTTTTCGTCGCGAATCTTTTTACCCACGTGGCGGACCTGATGGTGGCGACGGCGGCAAGGGTGCTGACATTATTTTCAGAACGTCTCGTCACATTAATTCGTTAGTTGATATTAAGCCGTCAAAAAACTATCGCGCTCCAGACGGAGAAGCAGGCGCTGCTGCAAACTGTTCGGGTGCTGCAGGTCAGGATTTAGTTATTATCGTTCCGGAAGGCACAATCATTCGTGATGGTGAATCTGGAGAATTACTTTACGATTTAAAATCAGAAGAAAACTTAGTCATCTTAAAAGGTGGCCGCGGAGGAAAAGGCAATGACTTTTTCAGAACAAGCGTGAACCAAGCCCCTGAATATTCGCAACCTGGTGAAGACGGTGAATCGTTAGAAGTTACTTTGGAATTAAAATTAATCGCTGACGTCGGAATCATCGGATTTCCGAACGCAGGAAAATCAACTTTGATTTCTAGAATCTCTGCAGCTAAACCAAAAATTGCGGACTACCCATTTACAACCTTAACACCAAACTTAGGTGTGGTTAAGGTTGGCGATTACAGCAGTTTCGTAGTCGCAGATATCCCAGGAATTATTAAGGGCGCCAGCGAAGGCGTAGGATTAGGAATTCAATTCTTAAAACACGTTGAACGTACTTCAGTGTTCGTTCATTTAGTCGACGTTTCAGGAATGAGTGGTCGGGATCCATTAGCAGATTATGAAGACATCAATATTGAATTACAACAATACGACCAATTGAATAATACCAAAGACGGATTTTTTCCGTTATCAACACGCGAGCAAATTTTAGTTTTGAATAAAATTGATATGCTTTCAGAAAACCAATTGTTGCAGATCAAAACTCAGTTCACGAAAAAGTTTAATATTAAACCTTCGGACATTTACGCAATCTCTGGCGTAACTGGAAAAAACATTAAAGAGTTCCTGCAAATTCTAGCCAATAGAATTATGGAAAAAAAGGGTCAGACACATCTGAATCCTGATACCGCTGTTAGCAGCATGATACTTTAAGGAGTTACCTCTCATGAAAAAAATCGGACTATTTGGTGGCAGTTTTAATCCACCACACAACGGACACGTTAACAGCATCGTGACTGTTCAAAAGAAAATGGGATTCGACCAAATCCACATTATACCTAATAATCAAAATCCATTAAAAATTCCAATGGAAGCTCCGTCAAACGAAGCGCGTATTGAAATGTGCCGTCGTGCATTTTCGACATACAGTCCTCAATTCGTTATTAATGATGTTGAATTAAAACGTGGTGGCGTCAGCTACACGATCGACACAATTAAAGAAATGCGCAAGCACTACGAATCGCGCGAGCTCTATTTAATTATTGGAGCTGATAATTTTGAAACGTTTGCCGAATGGAAAGACTATAAAAAAATATTAAGCGAAGTTAATTTAGTCATCACGACTCGACCTGGATTTCAAATTCCAGAGAAAGCCGGAGATTGGCCAGCGTATTTAAATGAGTACGTTGTAGAAAGTGATTTCGGAAATTTAGAACTAAGCACAGGCCGTTCTGTGGAATTCATTACCTTGGATGATCTGGATATTTCGTCATCTGAGCTCCGCAAAAAATTGCGTGTGGGTAGACCTGTGGAAAAGTTCTTACCACTAGCGGTAGAAACTTATATTAAAGAAAATAAAATTTATAAGATTAAAACAGACAAGATTTCAGATTACAAAAAGTTTACTGAAATCTGCGCGCAAATTTTGTTCGACAAAAAAGCTTTAGGCGTTCGCGGATTTGATTTACAAGGCAGTTCATCAACGACGGATTACACTTTAGTGGCCTCAGGAACAAGTACTCGTCATGCAGCTTCTATGGCTGAAAATTTGTCATTAGCGATTAAAGAAGAATTCAATTTACTCCCGCTGGGCATTGAAGGCGTCGCTGAAGGCCGTTGGGTGGTTGTTGATTACGGACCATTGATTGTTCACGTATTCTATGATTTTGTTCGCCAAGAGTATCGTTTAGAAGACTTATGGAAAGACGGAGTCGAAATTCCATTAAAAGACGCAAAAATCTAATTTATGAAACATGTGGTGCTGGATTTTAAAACTTCAAAACAAGAATGGTTTGAAGAATTTGAAGGTACCTATGCCGAAAAGATTAATCACTTCTGCGATTTTGAAGTCATTCACTTAAAAACCATTTCTGTGGATCGGGATCAATCCCAAGAAAAAATTCAGTTCGAAGAAAAAGCACTGTTGAAAAAGCTAACTAATGACGACTACATCATTTTATGTGATGAGCGTGGGAAAAAGTTTGATTCCATCCAATTTGCAGACCAGCACGTTCGGGCTCAACAATCAGGCAAAAAAAGAATCGTATTTATTGTTGGCGGTGCTTTTGGGGTATCTGCAGATATTCGCGCCAAAGCGCATTTAACGATTTCGCTATCGACCATGGTGATGAATCACTTGGTGGCGGAATCCGTATTACTTGAACAAATTTATCGATCGTTCACAATTCAAAATCGAATTCCGTATCATAACATTTGAATCGGTCTGTTTGGGGCTTTCAAAGTTAAATTTGTGCCATTGCATACGTATGTATGCAAAAAATTTTAGAACACATACAAAGTCACAAAATAGCTCCGGGTTGTATTCGCTGCGGAAGTTTCTTTCGCCAGGACTTTTTCTTTTGCAGATCATGTTTCGAAAACCAAATCTTAAAATTTGAGAACTTCCAGGAATCTATGATGGATATCCCATCAATCAATGTGACTACGTTGTTTCAGTGGGTTCCGAAAACCAGTGATTCGCTTTCGTTAGCGATACATTTACTAAAACGATCAGAGTCAAAATTAGCCTGGAAGTATTTAGGAAAATTATTTGTAGACTTTTTAAAAAGTAACGATCGGACTAAAATTAATTCGTCGAATGCAGTCTTAGTCCCAGTACCTAGTCGAAGCTTGTCGTCGGTCCACACAAAGTATTTTAGTAGCGAATTGGCCAATAATTTAGGAATTAAAAAAGTTGAACTGATTTGCCATCAGAAAACATCACAGGAATTAAACTCCGCCTTGCGTCCACAGAAAGAATTGTCTAGACGCCAACGCATCGACCGAGAATTCGATCTTTGTGTAGATTTTACACGTGCCGGCGAAGTCGAGAATCTGCAAAACATAGTCTTGATTGACGACGTTGTTACGACCGGCGCAACGTTGCAAGCCTGTACCCGACAAATACGAGCTTTAAAACCAAATGCAAATGTCTGCGCCTGGGTTATGTTTAAACGCCTGTAATATGGTTGTTCGATTTATCGACTTCTGCTATAAAAAGTGAATGAATTCAATCACTAATGTTGTCCGATTAGTTACGCGCTTAGCTAGACTCTTTCCTATGCTTGTCGCCGTCATTTTTGTTGTTCCATTTGCTGTTTCTGCAAATATTAAAAATAAATTTACTGAAGATCAAAAAAAAGCTGAAAAGATTCTTTCAAAGTACGCAGCCTCTGCAGGCATTACAATCGACATTGAAAAAATCGACGAGAAAAAAACGCTAGGTACTAAAAAAGTAACTCAGGGTACACTGAGCGTTGCCGGTAAGAAATTTAATTTAACGACAATGGGCGATAAAAAAACTGAAATCATTTTGAATGCTCAAAAAATTTGGTTGATTGAATATCCCGATCCAGATTTTGATCCAGGTGGAAAACGCCGTGTGACTGAGCTTTCTAAAAACCAGCCCGAATTAGCTAAGCAAATAGTTAATTTGTTTTCGTCTCCACAAAAGTTTTTTTCGAATTTTTCGGTATCTAATACAGAATTAAAAAGCGATTTACTGATTTTAACTTTAAATCCAAAGAGTAAAGACCTTAAAAGTTTTCAAATCGTTTTCGATGCGAAGAACTCGCAGTTAAACTCGATTCAATTCGTTGACGATATAGATACTCAAACGACATTAGTTTTCAAAAAATATGATTTTGCATCAAAACTTCCGACTAAGCTTTTTGAATTTAAAAAGCTAAAAACAGATGAGGTCTTTTAATTATGTCTAGCACTGTTGAAACTATTCAAAGCAAAAAAAAGGTCCATTTTGTCAGCTTAGGCTGTCCAAAAAATTTGGTAGATAGCGAAATTATGGCAGGTACTTTGTTAAACGATGGCTATGAAGTAGTAGGCGACGCCGAAGGTGCTGACACCGTCATTGTTAATACGTGTGGCTTTATCGATGATTCAAAAAAAGAATCCATTCAAAAAGTGTTAGAAATGTCTGAACTTAAAGACAAAGGCAGCATTCAAAGACTCGTGGTCGCGGGTTGCTTAACTCAACGATATAAAAATGATCTTGTTGAAGGGCTTCCAGAAGCTGATTTATTTGTAGGTTCTGGTGAATTTCAGAACATTGGCAAAATTTTAAAAAGTCATGACGAAGGCAAAAAAGAAAAAACGTTTTTTAATTTGCCAACGTACTTGCAAGAAACGAATACTCCACGAGTAAATTCGCAGCCAAAACATCGCGCCTATTTAAAAATTTCTGAAGGCTGCATGAAGCGTTGTTCGTTCTGCGCAATTCCATTAATTCGTGGAAACTTACAATCACGCACGATCGATAATATCGTTAACGAAGCCAAGGTTTTAGCGGCCGGTGGCGTTAAAGAGCTCATCATTATCAGTCATGATTTCACTGATTATGGTTGGGATTTGCGTCGTAAGAATCCGGAAGCTAAAGAAAATCCAGTTAATTTATTGCGGGCTTTAGCTGAAGTTGACGGAATTCAATGGATTCGATTGTTGTACTTGTATCCAGATGGAATCACACAAGAAATGATTGATTTATTTAAATCAAATCCAAAGTTTGTTCGTTACTTTGATATGCCAATGCAACACATCAATAATCGCATGTTAAAATTAATGAACCGTAAAATGACTCGCGAAGAAATTGAAACAGTTCTAGAGAATATCAAAGCTCACTTGCCGGATGCGGTTATTCGTACGCAATTTATTGTCGGTTACCCAACTGAAACAAGTGCCGAATTTGAAGAATTGTTGCAGTTTATTTCAAAGCATAAATTTGACCGAGTGGGATGTTTTAAATATTCACCAGAAGAGAATACTCCAGGTGGAAAAATAACTGAACAAATCGAAGATGAAGTTAAACAATTCAGACACGATGCTTTAATGGAAGTTCAACAAAATATTTCATTACAAAAACACAAAGCTTTTATCGGAAAGACCATTGATGTTTTGGTCGAAGGCCTTAGCGAAGAAACGGACTTGTTATTACAAGGTCGAAGTTCGCAACAAGCCCCAGATATTGATGGGGTCGTACTAATTAATGATGGCCAAGCCAATATCGGCGACATGGTCAAAGTTAGAATTACGGATTCTATGGAATACGATTTAATCGGCGAAATCGTTTAAAGAGTAGTTGTGAACCAATTTGTTTTTTTAAAGAATTTTCTGTTTTTAGAATTAACTTCTTTAGGTTCTGCCTACACTTTGGTTCAGAAATTCACCACAGATTCTCAGGTTAAAGTTTTCGAAGCTAGCCCAACTCCGCGCGGAGCTTTGCTGGTGCTGGCTTCTGCATCTTTAGACTCGCTAAACCTAATTCTTGCATCACTACGAGGAAATTCTGAAGCGCAAACAAGCGTTGAAAATTCATGGTTAGGTGAAGATTTGTCTGAAAAAATCATCGAAGCTTATTTAAATCAGGTGCTTACTCCAATAAAGAATAACTTAGTTTTGGTCGAGACTGAGTCCATTTGTGAGGCCATTAGAGCCACAGTTATGGCCGTTGATAAGAATTTTGAAATTTGCGAATTTCGCACATTACGTTCAGCGATATACAAGTGTATCGTGTCTTTGACGACGCAGCTGTCGCAAAGCGAAGTCGAAACTATTTTTTCAACTCTTGTTACGACTAAAAAAATTAAGTTAACTTTTGTTGCAGATCCTACGCTTGAAATTCGAAACCAATATAATTTGGAATAAAATATTACGAAATATTACGGACAATTTTGAATGGCCGAAATATATCGTTCGGCTAAAGGATTTTTCTGAATTGTCAAATCTTTGTAAGCTTTGCGAAAATCAACTCGATCTTTTACGCCTAAATTGCATGACAAAACGAAGTGCTCGAGTGCTTTTTCATAATTACTTTGTTCAAAATATAACTTCGCAATTCCTAACTGAGCACGAACCGATTTTGGATTATGCGTGAGGGCTTTGTTAAAAAACTCTATGGCGGCCGGTTTGTTTTTTCTTAAATATTCAACTTCGGCCAAACAGGTTAGCGCAAATTCAGAAGGTTGAATAATGAGGGAATTTTCGAATTCGGCTTTGGCTTCTTTATGCATTTCCCGCTCGCGGTAAGAAATACCTAACCAGATTGGAACAATAAAATTGTTCGGCAATTTTCTATGAGCTGTTTCACATGAAATTTCTGCATCACGATGCTGCGAGTCCAAAACATTTAACCGGCAAAGGTCTTCTAACGCCACGGTGTTTTTAGTCGCCTTGTACAAATCGTGAGTCATCATTTTGGCTTCCATAAAATTATTTTGTAATTCGTAGACCAACGCAGACAAGCGTTTGATTGAAAAATCATTTTTACGTTCTTCGTTGACACGATCAATCCATTTAAAGGCTTCAACGAAATTGCGCTTCAATCCGTAAACCAGAATGATGGATTGATAATAATTTTGATCACCAAGCTTTGTTTGATTGGCCAAAACATATTTTTCGGCGTCGTAATATTTTTTAGCATCAATCATGCTTTTGATATCATTTACTACGGGATCATTACTCAGGTAACGTGAGTATTCAAATCCAGGATCATAATTGTTGGAACGACAGTAAGATAAATATTCGGTATATTTTCCGGCTTTTGGCGACTCGATAATTCCTGGCCGTGTCGGAGTTAGGGCTCCATTGGTTGGTGTAGCTGGTGGAACTTCGATGGTTCTAATTTGTGGCAGCGGGCTTGGAACTGAATTCGGGTTTGAAGTCGCTGCCGGAGTTGTTGCAGCAGTCGTGGGTGCAGCAGTAGGCGTTTGTGCCATTATGAGACAGCTTCCTAGCACTGTTGCTACGAATATTCCTACAAATATAAAACTAAATTGAATGTATCTCATATAGATCTTCGTTCATTTTCCGATAAGAGAACTGGTGAAACAAGGCCAGTTTAACAAGAAATTTTACAAGCGTAATTCAAATTTGGCTTCGTCCAGATCCGGACAGGCCATGATCGAATATGTTTTATTGTTATTTGTAACCATTTCACTCATCATGATGGCCAAAACGGTGATGGGTGCTTTAGGAGCATTCATGGATGGTTACATGGGTCGTTACGTGCGTTGTTTAATGGATCATGGGGAGCTTCCAAATTTAGGTATTGAGGTCGACGACCTTAAGAAAAATACCAAAGGAAACTACGTTTGCTCTAAACAGTATTCGTTTTCAGTTCAAACCGGATTTCAAGCAACAAACTCAGGATCATCGGGCGAAGGTGGCGGAAGCGGTTCAAGTTCATCGGCCAGTTCAAAATCAAAATCAGATTCGTCAGATTCAGCCTCTAAAGGGAAGTCGGACTCAAGTGCGTCCGAAGGATCAACTTCAGGGTCTTCGTTGTCTGACGTGGCTTCTCGTGAGCGTAAACGCAGATCTGGTGCCATTAACATGACCGGATCATCTTCAGCAGATAACGGCAATCCTTTAAGGTCCAATCGATTGCGCTCTGCAGATGGTGGTGAAGACGATTATTCAGAGAGTAAATCGCGTGTTATCGCCGATGCTTCAAGTTCGGCGGCCGTACAAGACAGTGATACAGCACGATCTGGTCGTGCGCGTTATCGAACAGTTCCACCGGAAATCGCAGAACGCATTGAAAAAAATTCTAAAAGAGCACAAACAAATTCCAAGACGAAATTGAGTTCGCCTACGGTTTTATCAGAAAGTTCAGATGCTCCTGGTCCAAGAAAATCAACTGTGCCGATGTATGAACCAAAACCACCTGATCTTGAAGGGCCTCCAGAACCACCTTTTTCATTCGCAAAATACTTCAAGTGGTTCATCATTATCATCATGGTCATCATGATTGTGATTTTCTTCGGTGGTCAAATATTAAACTATTCTAAGTCTGATAACTAAAATTATATAATCTACAATTTGGAAATTCTTTATTGAATCTTTATCGAATTTAGAAAATATTTACCTTTCACACATTGGGGAATTTCTTGATCGAGATTGTAAATCAAACTTCACAAAAAGTTTTTACATTAGAGGCAGCATCTGAGTTGCTGCCTTTGATCTATCGTTTGACTGAAGAGACTAATAAAGAAGTTAAAGAGCTTTCAGCAGCACTTGATGGAACGATCGATAAAAAATCGGATCGCGCCGTTGATATGCAGAAAAAAATCGATCAATTAGTCGTGCGTTGGCACAACAAACTTGAGCGTCTTGGCGCTCGCCCTAAAGGTGTTTGGTTGGCCGATTTTGATAACGGCACAGGCTATTTTTGCTGGAAGTTTCCAGAAACAAAAATAATGTACTACCACGGTTACCAAGACGGTTTCACTGGTCGCCGCCGCGTCGATGCACATGATAATCCTTCCGCAAACAGTAATAATGTTTTATTATTCAATGATAAACATGACAGCAAACATGTCTGTGTAAATGTCAGTAAAACTGACTGTAACGAAAAAGGATTGTTAATCGATGCGAGTTGCCCTAGCACAAATTAATTCCGTACTGGCTGACTTTAATTACAATTCACAATTGATTTCTGACCGTATCGCCGAACTCGCGGCTAAAAAAGCGGAGTTAATTGTATTCCCTGAAGCCTCACTATTTGGCTATCATCCATTTGATCTTTTAGAACGTAAGCAACTGGTCACCGAGCAAAATAAAGCTTTAAAGCAAATCATTAAAAAAATTCCTACAGGCTGCCATGTATTGATCGGCGGGTTTGAGCAAAACACTAAAGCGGGCCGGCCTTATTACAATAGCGCCTTTCTATGTACTAAAAATAAAATTGTAAAAACTTTCCGCAAAGAATTATTGCCAACTGGCGACGTCTTTGATGAAGCGCGCTTTGTTGAAAAGGGCCAACTTAAAAATAATTATTTTCAAATTGGAAAATCAAAATTCTTTTTAACAATTTGCGAAGATATTTGGGCCTGGGATAACAAAGACTACAAAGAGAATCCTATAAAAACAGTTCCTAAAAAAAAGGTCGATTTAGTTATTAATATGAGTGCGTCGCCGTTTTACTTAAGCAAAATGGCGCAGCGTAAGTTTGTTACATCAATGACCGCAAAACATTTCAAAGCTCCTTTGTTGTATGTAAATTTGGTCGGGGCACAGGACGAAATGATTTTTGATGGGCGATCTTTTTTGATTGATGCCAAAGGTAAAATTATTTTTCAGCAGCTAGCATTTGAAGAAGACACAAATGTTTTTGACATTGCTAACTTAGATGCGTGGAGCAAACGCCGATCTGACGATAAACCAACGGATCTATTGCGTAAGTCACTTGTTCTTGGCATAAAAGATTACGTCAATAAAACGGGTTTTACTAAAATTCATCTTGGATTATCGGGTGGAATTGATTCTGCAGTCGTCGCTGCTTTAGCAGTTGATGCGCTGGGGCCGCAAAATGTTGCGTTATTCGCCCTGCCAACCCAATTTAATTTACCAGAAAGTTATACGGCTGCTCATCAACTTGCTAAAAACTTAAATTGTAAATTAGAAGTATTTTCGATTCAGTCAATTTTTGAAAAAATGAAATCTGAAATTGATCAGTTTTTTGGAATCAAAGAATTTTCTTTGGTTCATGAAAATTTGCAATCCAGAATTCGTGGACTATTTTTAATGGCGTATTCAAACTTGAATCAAAGTTTATTATTAACCACAGGCAATAAATCTGAAATGGCAACAGGTTACGCCACACTTTACGGAGACATGTGCGGTGGTTTAGCTCCTATTGGCGACTTAACCAAAAAACAAGTTTACGACATTGCCAAAAGTTACAACGTTGAAGGCATTGTGATTCCGGAATTTATTATCACGCGTCCCCCGTCTGCTGAATTGCGACCAAATCAAAAAGATCAGGATTCGCTCCCACCATATGACCAGCTAGATGCGGCCGTTACTAAAGTTGTTGAATTTAAAAAAGATGCAAACAGTTCTGTCGAAAAATGGTTATTGGGAAAACTAATGATTTCAGAATTTAAACGTTGGCAAGCGCCACCGATTTTAAAAGTGACTGAACATTCATTTGGACGAGGCCGTCGTTATCCGATTGCGCATAAAGCGCGTTTGTAGAGAGCTTATTTATGAAAATTTTTTGAATCGGCTCGTAGCATTCCAGGTCTCTTTTATAGTCGTTATGTCTTTAACATCGTCCTGAACAATTCTGTAGCTACGTTCATTAATCCACAGTTTATGTTCTTTTTCGTTTTGAAATCTCGCTGATGCTGTTTTTTAGTTATCTTTCTAGTTTCATATGCATATTAAACTATGCCAATCATCCATAGGCTGCACCCTGGCTAAATAAGCTTTTTAATATATTTAATTTTGACCTGCGTTTGGAAGGAAAGGCAGGTCCATTATTCAGACCTTTAGAGTCCGTGCTCCTTCTTGGCCATTTCTTGGCTGAGCAGTCGGAACACCGCGCCTCCTGGAAGATTGAAAAAGTAGGCATCTTTCATTCCACCGGCTACTTCACGGACGCCAAATTTTTTAATTCTCATTTTAGTCGCTTCGAAATCGTCTGTGACAAGCTCAAGCCAGGTGGAGCGTTCATATTCTTCCTCAGAAGGAGCTTCGGGTTCTGGAGTAATCCCAATAATTTGACCGTTTGGAAATCTAAAGCAAGTGTACTGATCACTGTGCGAGGTTTTGGTACAGCCAAGAACCCTACCTAAAAAATCTTCTGCGGCTTTTCTTTTATCTGGACGAACGGGCATAGACATTCCAACACCAAAGACAATTTTTTCCATTTAACCCTCCGACGACTGATTTTACTACACGCACATCAGCCTGTATAGAAACCCAATCGTATTAAACAGCGAATGAGTCGATTTACAAAATTGCCTTAAGTACAATTATAACAAAAAATCCATTTGTTTTGGCTGACGTACGATTTGTGGGAAACGATACTCAGGTTTTCCAGTCAAAGAAATTAAATTTGCGATTTCTGGTGGTTTGCCACCAACGGAAATTCTTTTTACTAATTCTAAAAATAATTTACCTGCATATATCGCATCGGCTTCCGCACGGTGAAATTCAGCACTAGGAATTTTTAAATGTTGAACTAAAGTTCCCAACTTATAATTTGGTAAACCCGGAATAACTTTTCTAGAAATTACTAATGTATCAATGACTAAACCTTTTGGTGCGGTTGTTTCAAATTTATTAACTGAAGCAGTAAGAAACTGCGCATCGAAAGAGGCATTGTGCGCAACCATGGGAAGGTCTCCACAAAACTCAGCTAAAGGATCTAATAGCGTATTGATTTTAGGTTGGCCTTTAACCATTTCATTTGTAATTCCGTTCACTGCTGTAGCGCCTGGTGGAATTAAACGATCGGGTTCTACTAACGTCGAGAAAACAGCATCGACTTGGCCATTAACAAATCTAACGGCTCCAATTTCAACGATTTGGTCAACGCCTGGTACAGTTCCTGTGGTTTCAAAGTCAAAAGCTATAAAATTCATATTTAATTTGATACAAAGTATATATGTTAGTTTCAACTAAAACAGTGCGCATCGTACAAGAAAACTCAGAAGATGAAACCATAATCGAATTTGATGAAACCACTAACCTTTTAGAGCTCTTAAATGCAAACGATATAAGCATTGCACAATCTTGTGGTGGATTTGGAATTTGTACGACGTGTCGCGTGTATGTGACTGAGGGTCTCGAAAACCTATCGGCCAAGTCTGAAAACGAAATTGAACGTTCACAAGAACGGGATTTTAAATCTAATGAACGATTGTGTTGTCAGAGCGATGTGTCCGGTAACATTCAGCTGACCATTCCTAAAGAACTTCCTGAATAAATCTGAATATCTTTAGTAACAAAGCCAAGACATCTTTTGTTAAGACTTAGAAATTAACGAGGGTGTTATGACAATCAATAAACTTTTTATTTTGTTCGTATTCTTTTTCGGACTAACAGCATTCAGTCGACCACAAATTATCGACTTTCATTTTCACCTTCAACAAGGACGATCCGGTGAAGTTCATCGCTATTTGGAATCAGAGAACGGAAGTTTTTTTGATCGGCGAATGAGTTTTTTTATTTCTGACGGGTATTTAAAGTTACCGGATTTAAAAAACGGGATTGATTTCGTTCAGCATGAGGTCTCGGATTTTGTTCGCACATTGCCAGATTCGGGAATGGGTTATTGCGGAATTGATCCTACAAGAGATTCTTACTTGAGTGAAATTCGTAATTGTCTAAAGTTACCTAAAATGGTTGGAGTAAAACTGCGAATTGAAGATGATAATTCGTATTTAGCAGCCTGCCAAAACTCACAAAATTCTTTTAGTAAAAAATTCACAGAAATAGCAAGAGAAGTGGAATCTAAGAGTGGTCTATTGTTGACCCATTTTACCAAAAATAATTCCTATTATTATGGTGAACTTCCCGAATTAGATTGGGGACCCTGCGCCGAAAGGGAAAGCCAGGCATTGATTGAAATCGCAAGAAAATTTCCAAAAGTAAAATTTATTATTGCGCATTCTGGAATAAGAACACCCATAGGCATCCGTGGTTTAGAATACATCGGAGACTGGTATAGTCGTCATCCAGAGGTTAAAAGGAATATTTACACAGAAATTTCCAGTGTTCCCTACATATTTTTCGGAAGCGGATTATGTCACCGCTATGAACCACCGTACAGCACGTCTGATTGCGCAGGATCCATTGAATGGTGGGCAAAAACCTCACCTACAGCAAGAAGAATTTCAAAAGCCTGGAAAAAATTTGACACAAACTTTGTCCTCTACGGAAGCGATTTCGTAAACTCAAACTTCGCAACTGACCAATACGCAATTAGTCCACTAGAATCGATCCAATTCATTTTACTAAATCCAGAATTCACAGAAAAAGAAAAACAAAAAATTCTTTTTAAAAACGGAGAAAAGCTTACTTCACCGTAAAATTGTTCGTGTAGATCCAACCAATCCATTTGTTAGCATCCGGCAACGGAAGTCTCGTGCTAAGGCGGATTTCAATTCGGTAAATACCAGGTTCTTTAATATTGAACCAGCCTTTAAAGGTATTGTAGTGGTCTTTTCTTTGGCCATCTTTGAAGAGGATGATTTCATAGAAAACATTTGGTTCCGGGAATTGGAAATAGAGTTTGAGATTTTTTTTGAACGGGACTGAGTCCCCAATTTTGTAGAAATTAGTTTCGTGATCGTCAGTAATGTAGGCTTCAAATCCATTTGGATTTCCTAGAGTGTCGAAGGTGAGGAAAAAATTTCCATTCGATAAAGCTTTTTCGATTTGTTTGGAATCGCTATCGATGTCGCCGACAAGCTCTGAATTTAAGACTAAATGTTGTGAAGCAATACCCAAGGTTCTTTCGTACGAGGGAAATCGGACTAACCAGTCTGCAAATGGAATGGCTCTGGCCGAGGCTTCAGAGCCTAGGAACATCACGAATTTTTTGAATTGTGAAATGCGATCAAAAATTTCTAATTCTTTTTCGGGTTCGTTAAATAAGCGAATCAAGGCCAGTTTCGGATTAAACGGGTAAAATAATAAGCTCCAAATGGTGGAAATTCGATTTGTATCCCAAGAGTGTTGGGTCATTTTTTTTAAATTAATTACTTCGATGCCACTTAAGTTTTGTCGTAATAAAAATGATTCATCGAAGTCTTTGTCTAAGGGATGCGCCAGATAAATAAGACTATTTTTTTTATTGGTTTGGAAAAAATCGGTAATCTCTGAAGTGATAGCGCGTGAATTTTTATTGTCGTGAGAGTAATAAATAATTCGTCCAAATTCTGTTAAAAATTTTGTTGCAAATAATACACCAACGCGGTCGACGTAACGGTCGTGTTCTAAGTCGACCTTATAGTTAAGGTCCGTCAACATTAAGAAATCGTTCTGAATTTTTTGCGCATCTTCGGCTATTTCTGGTACGCTTCCAGAGCCGAGAGAAATATTAGAATGAATATTTTGATTCAATTGATAAGTATAATACATTGAGGGACGTGCAATTTTTTTATTTACGAAGTCAAACTGGAATTGCGACAGGTAAAATCCGTAGGTAAAAAACAAAATTAAAATGAAGGCTATTATGCTAAATGTTTTATTCATTCTCTAGTAAAATTAATTCCAGGTTATATTCTTTAAATTTTTTAATTTCAGTTTTTTTATACTTTTCGGTCCATTCCGGCCACCACGAATTAGCATGCTTCAACAAATAAAACTTGTCGCCTTTAACTGGTGTTGGGATTTCTTGCAGGCGGTCATAGAAGTCGTATCTACCCAAACGTGGAAGCTTTTTAACCTCGCGGCCAGATAGGTAGTGAATTAAAGACGATATTTGATACGAAGGCCCATATAGGGGTTGATAATCTAGAATGTCCGGTAAAATTCTTTTAACTTCAGTGGCATTTGGGACATTTCTAATTTTTTCTTGGCCAAAAGGTGAACAAACAAAAATAATTAAAAATAAGTAAATAAAAATCCAGTAGCCCAAGCTTAGCTTTAAATTAATTTTTTTGAAGTCTAAAGCAGCCGCGCCTTGCGCTTGTGCGGCAATTGGCCAATTGGCTTCAACAGGCGCTTTCGTTGAGCTATAAAAGAAAAAGGCCCATTGCGCTAATGCCATTGTGCTCAGTTCTGACTTTTTCCAGGCTCGAACTATACTGTAAATTAAAAATGGCGAAAACAACAATATCTGACCCATAAGGTAACTGGCCGACCACTCCCACTTATATAGATTGCGAGTGAAGCCGTGATTCAACTGAAATAAAAATGACTCCCAGTTGTTTTGATAATTCCAAATAATGACGGGTAAAGAAAAAACAAAGCCACTTGCAACGGTAATTCCCAAATATTTAAAATTAATTTTTCGAAGCTGTTTTGAAACTGCCAAGTAAAGCAATATGGTCGGCACAAATAGTACAATGTGGTATTTCGAACAAAAGCCAAGACCCAGGAAAAGGCCGAGCAATAGATAATCGAGCCATTTTTGCGTCTGTAATGCCCGTAAAACAAAATAAAAAGAACAGCCCCAGAAAAAAATCAATGGAACATCGGGAGTCGCAAAAATTCCACCCATTCCCAAAAGTGGGTTTAAATTAAAAAACAAAAGAAATAATAGAGACGCCTGCCGAGTCGGTTGATAACTTCGTTGAAAAGCCTTGAGCCAGACAAAAACTGAAAATGTACTTAATAAAATAAAAAAGCTTCGTACTCTGAGCCAATCAGGTAGAAACGATAAAGTCTCTGAAGCGGAAGTTAACCATGAAACGATGGGCGGGTGATCAAAATAGCTCAGTTGTAAATTTTGTCCCCAATACCAATAATAAGACTCATCGCCAACAACTGGAATAAAAAACGCGATCAACGTTTTAGCAACGATTAAAAAAACAAATACTAAACAGACGTCTTTTTTTGTTAACACTTAAAATGACAATACAGTAGGTGTTGCAGAATTAGCCGCCGAACCCCTTAATACTCCGTTCACTGTAATATTTAATGCGGACCCATCTGGAGTTCGTAAATGTAAACCAGCCTGTGAACGAATAATCTGAAATGACTGAGGCGACATGCGAATAGTCGTATATTGTGTCGAATTCCCTTTGGCGTATTCAATCACAATATCTTTCTTAGCTTCGATCAATAGTTCAACCGGTTTACCTGCAGAAGGCGTTGGCGCAGCATAAGCGGCGCCTGTTGGTGCCGGTGGCGTTATCGGAGCCGTTGGATTTGCTGGTTTTGGTTTTTCTGCAGAAGCTGGATCATTTGATGGCGCTGCAGCCGGCGGCGCGGGTTGAGCTGGAGTGCCATTTTCTGAAGTTTGTGCCGGTTGCGCCTGAGTGTCAGCGGCAGGAACTGCAGGAATTGGCGTTGGAGGTGTTGTGCTCACTTCAGAACGAGAAATATTGTTCAACGACGATAATGATTCGTTTTTATAATCAGTAATTTTGTTATTGATGAATGCAATTAATAATACCAAAACAAAAACGACAACGAATGCCAGTATGTGATTTTTATTAAATTTAGTTTCTAATGTGATTTTTTCATTGGGCTTGTGTTCAATTTTTTTTGAAGTTACTTCGTCAGTTGCAATTGGTGGCGGACGTTTTGGTAAGGGGCGAGTAGAGCCCATCTCTTCTTGAAATTGTCTAAGAACGATCTCAGAATCAATTTTTAAATAGTCGGCGTAACTTTTTACGAATCCTCGAACAAATGTTTTCGCAGGTAATAGATCTAACTCACCATTTTCTATGGCCGTAATTATTTTACTATTCAATTTTAATGCGTAAGCGATGTCTTGAACGGTTAAGTCTTTTTTAATTCGTTCAGATTTTAATAATTCACCAGTTATTTTCATCGTAAATCTTTCTCGATCATTTGAATCATTTCTTTTGCGTTATCTTTATTGGGGCCGTTTTCAAAAAATTTAATGACTTCGTTGAAGCGATTCAGGGATTGATCTATACGTCCTAAGCGATAATAAGCGATAGCCCCGTAATAGTGGGCCTCATCGATTTGATTTTGTTTGCAAAAATAGGCGGCCATATCTAAACGGGCGGCGGCCAGTTTATTTTTTTTAAGCTCCAATAGTGATCGTCCCATATAAAGCTGTGAAAAACAGTCTTCACGAAAAGATTCAACAGACTTAGTAAAGTAGGTCAGAGCTTCTTCGTATTTTTTTAAATGAAATTTGGCCAGACCCATATTGTTATATGACGAGACAAATTTAGAAAACGTTAAATCTTCGACGACGACGGCTAGAATTGATTCAGCTTTTTGATACTGTTTAATTTCGATGTAAACGCGAGCCAAGTTGTTGCGAGCTTCTGTAAACTTGTCGTCAACTTCTAAGGCTTTAGAAAAATGCTTCATAGATTGGTCGTAACGCTTTCGTAAAAAGTAAACTAAACCTAAATTATTTTGTATGAGCGGATCTTTGCCATTGAGTTCTTCGGCCTCTAACAATAAGCGCAAAGATTCAGGCAAATTATTTTTTTGTAATTCAGAGATAGCCATGTGCATTTTAATGGAAGCAATTTCTTGTCTTTTGGTGTCAACGGTCGTGCAGGAATTTAACACTAACACACTGATTAAAAAAACAAATACGCCGAGATTTTTTGACATAAAAAAATGCTATCAGGTCATCAAAGGGAGTCAATAAATTAGCTCGGAAACTCAATAATGCAGAGGGTTTCAAAGTGATCGGTCTGAGGAAACATATCGTAGATCTGCAACCACTTGATTTGCAGTGGACGATTAGTGGAAACGGCTGTTTTTAAGTAAGCTAAATCACGAACAAGGTTCACGGGGTGACAGCTAACATAAACAAGCGATCGAGGCGGATTTAAAGCAATTTTTTGCAAAATGGTACGATCACAGCCACTACGTGGGGGATCAATAAGGACAACATCATTCGATAAGGGCATCGATTTGCAATACTGCACGCAATCTGCCGTAAAAAAAGTAAGTCTTTTTTGCAGTTTTAAAGCTTTTACTTTTTCTACGCCGTATTTTGTCAGATTTGAATTTAATTCGACGGCATTGATCTTAGATTCTGGAAGTGCTTGTGCTAACTGGAACGTAAAGTTTCCGGCACCAGCGAATAATTCGGTAATGTTTGTGGGTTTGTAAGCAGTTATTGCCGATACAGTTTTTTGAACCAATAGATCGTTAATTTCTGTATTTACTTGAGCAAATGAAAGCCCCTCGCCACTTTCACCGATCGGATAATGTTCAAACTGGCCCTCTTGGTTAATTTTGAGTTCGTACTTTTTAATTTGTTCAGAGGGTTTCAATTCATTTTTTAATCGAGGAATTTGTTCATTAATTTTCTCGTCAGCAATTGGACAGAAGTCGATATCAACAATATTATGGCTGCCTTTTTCGAAGTATCCGAATGCATTGCCTAGGCGTTTTAATTGAATGCGATTGCGATAATTTAATCGCTTTTTTCCAACAACGCTTGGTTGCAACACGTAAGGTGTTTCCTTCAGAAATTTTTGCAGTAAATCCGTCAGAATTAATTCTTTTTGCTGAACTTGTTCAGCTTCAACAACTTGCTGCCAACTACAACCACCACAACGATCAGCCACAGGACAAGGCGGCGTGCGACGATGCGGACTAGGTTCGATGATTTTAACCAACTCGCCAGTCAGGAACGTTTTTTCAATACTCAAAATCTTAATTTGGGCTACATCACCCGGAGCCGTCAGCGGCACAAAAACCACGATATCGCGCTCCAAAAAACGATGGCGGGCAATTCCTGACCCGCCGACCGCTAATTTTTCAATTTTGACATCTAATTTTTGTCCAACAAGGGACTTTATATCAGAGCTCAATTGAGACTTAACTACATGTTCGCAAATTCGTGACGATCAAAGAAAATCGCAAGCTCGCGCTCAGCAGAAGCCGCTGAATCAGAACCGTGAACTGCGTTTTCGCCCATAGAATCACCGTGCTTAGCGCGGATTGTACCAGCTTCAGCTTTTTTAGGATCAGTAGCACCCATGATTTCGCGATTCTTCAAAATTGCATTTTCGCCAGTCAAACACATCATCAAAACAGGACCCGAAGTCATGAATGATACCAACTCACCAAAAAATGGACGAGCGCTGTGTTCCGCATAAAATAATTCAGTTTTTTCTTTAGACATCATCGTTAATTTTGCCGCAGCTACTTTTAAACCCTTTGATTCGAAAGTGTGGATGATATCACCAATCGCGTTTTTCTTAACTGCGTTTGGTTTAATGATTGAAAATGTTCTTTCTTTTGCCATGTGAACTCCTTGTAAGTTTTAAAAACCAGATAGTTTAGAACTAAACTGACTAAGACACCGGGTCAAACAGCTTTTCCGGAATTTAGATTAGAAGCGTCGCAGGGACCTATTAGTTCGTTTTAAACAAATCTCACAATTATGCATAAAAATTGGTTTTACAAATTGTCAACAATACCGTACAATAAGCAGGACAGATCAATGGATCAGCAGCTTAAATTTCGAGTTCTTAGGTCACAAGAATTGGGCAATTGGTTATCGTTGTTTTAGGAGGAGGAAACAAAAATGGGCAAAGTAAAGACATCAAAAAAGCAAAAAAAGTCTTTAATAAAATCAAAAGTTCCACTTTTATTTGAGCATGATCCGTACAGCAAAGAACTAGCTGATCCAAAGCTCATAAAGCTAACCATACTACAGGCACTTATGGACAGCGATCTAGAGGCCGTTCGCGATGTTTTGGTGGCTCATTTACAAACAGTTAATAAATCAAATTTGGCCATTAAGACTAAACTTGGCCGGCAAACTATCTATGACTTGATGGATTCAAAAAAGGAATTCAACCCGTCGATTAAAACTCTTTCAGCTATACTTGATAATATTGCTGCGTAATCGGGAAGATACTCTTGTCACTAATGTTTTGTAAAGCCAGGACAAGTCCGCTCCCAGCCTTCATTTACGCTAAAACAGCTTTTCGAATTACAAATTGAATCAAAAATTAAAAAGCTATATCTCACCGGAAATTTGTCAGAGGTATCAAAGACTTGAAATTCTGTGTTGGTTAAATCTTTTTTAAGTCTTCCTCTTAAGCATAGAGTAACTGAAGAGGATTTTTTTATTATTTTTGAGACTTCTTGAGTTTGAGATAAACACACGCTTTTAGCTTGATGAATGGAATGTAAGACTTCAATAACTTCTTTTTGGTCGTTTAAAATATACATCGCATATTGATGCCGCCACTTATTTTCGTCTTCGGCATCCAAAAATGCACACCCCTGTTTAATTTGATCAGAATTAACCTTGATAATATGAAAATCTTCAAAACTTTCTTGATTGGGGAAAGAAGTTATTTCAAAGGATTTTTTAGTTGCACAACTCAAATATAAAAAAGTCATTAAAAGCAGGCTATTTTTTAAGTTCAGCATAAAGTTCTCGATATCTTTCTAAGGCTTTGGTTTTTAACTTTGTTTTACTTTTTAATAAACCCTTATATTCCAAAATAATTTCTTCGGGGGTTGCGGGCCTACCAAGTTTGCTTTCAGCTCTTGTTTTTTTGTATGCGAGCCATCTAATAGCAATGGGTATGGCTATTTCAGCGTTTTTTAGATCTTTTTGATGAATATTATTAAAGATAAAATCTTTAGCTTCACCATTTGGATCTTGGATTATTTTCCAGGTCTCCTTTGTAATTTGCGCTATACCGATAGCTAAAGGATTTTTGGGATCTAATTTAAATCCAGACTCACTCCCAATCAGAGCTTTAATCATATCGGGCTCAAGCTTAGGATTAATCTTAAAAAGTGTATTAAAATAATCTGTCCATATAGCGATTAAATCGTTATAGGAATTGCCATCTTTTTTATAACCCAAATTGTTTTCTGAAGGCTGTACAATATTTTTTAAGCTATAACCGTTCGAAATTTCATATATTTCTAACTCGTTTAAATATGTACCAGGTAACCGTCGTAAATGTTCATCGACAATCGTTATTCCAGTAGGATTTTTAGGGCTAAGCTTTACATGGCGTGGGTGAGTGCGAACAGTCGTTGTTTTTTTTGATTTTTTCTTAGCCACAGCAAATTCTATCGCTATGAGAACGTAGGAAACAAGTTTTTAAATTTTTGCTTTTACGACTTTGCAATTACAGATTAATGCGGCCGATTTTTAGAGGAGTTATCATCAACACATGGAATCGGTAAAAATGGCTTTCCATTTGCTTAAAATAAAAAAGCTATACGAGGTTTGGCCCCCTATAGCTTTGTAGCGATGGCTTGCTCCGATTAACAGATCGGCGGTGCCCTATGGATCATAACAACCGTTATGAAAAGTATCGGCGCGTTTTAGAGTTAACTTTAATTGCTTTGAACATTATTTTCGTGGTTTTAAAAATCGTGATTATAATTAAGAACGTCTAAGTTTTCATGAAATCAGTTGCACGTAAATTCCAGAATTTTGATCAGATTCTTTGAGTCCGTTTAATCAAGACCATGGTCGGGACTTAAAATCCTGGATGCAAAGCCTCCGCACGGAAGGCTATTGGGGGCCTTTTGATGAATTTAATTTTGACTGTCTTTTTTGATGGAGTCTTTTTCGGATTTCGCTGAATAGTAAAAAGTTTCCCAGATTTCATATCCGTAGATTAGAAGTGCTGCGATAAAACCGAATAAAACAGTTAACCAATCGCCAAATCCTGCACTTGCGGACCACTTCGCTAAGAACATAAATCCTATAACTAGGGCCGCATAATACAGAAAACGGGGAATTCGAAACTTCAAGATACTAATCCTATCTCAACATGCTTTTTAGTGTCGTGCCCATATCAGCCGGAGAGCGCGAAATTTTGCAACCCGCAGCTTCTAGCGCTGCAAATTTTGCTTCCGCTGTTCCCTTGCCACCGCTAATAATTGCGCCGGCGTGGCCCATCCGTTTTCCTGGAGGAGCCGATGCGCCTGCAATGAAAACGGCGATTGGTTTTTTGAATTCTTTTTTGATGTATTCAGCAGCTTCTTCTTCGGCAGTTCCACCGATTTCACCGATCATAATCACTGCGTGAGTTTCTGGATCAGCATTGTAAAGCTTTAGCATATCGATAAAGTTTGTGCCGTTCACTGGATCACCGCCGATACCAACGCATGTTGATTGGCCTAAACCTAATGCCGTTAACTGGCCAACAGCTTCGTACGTTAAAGTTCCAGAGCGTGATAAAACGCCGATGTTACCTTTTTTGTGAATGTGGCCGGGCATGATTCCGATTTTACATTCGCCTGGTGTAATAACGCCTGGGCAATTTGGACCAATAAGTCGCGTGCGTTTACCTTGCATGTATTTTTTTACTTTGACCATATCAAGAACTGGAATTCCTTCAGTGATACAGATGACTAAATCTAAATCAGCATCAACGGCTTCCATGATTGAGTCCGCCGCGAATGGTGGTGGAACAAAAATCATCGAAACGTTACAGCCGGTTTTTTCTTTAGCTTCTTTGACCGTGTTGAAAACTGGAATTCCTTGGTGAGTTGTTCCGCCTTTTCCAGGAGTTACACCGCCAACCATTTGAGTTCCGTACGCTTTACATTGTTCAGAGTGAAACGAACCTTGTGATCCTGTTAAACCCTGACAAATTACTTTTGTATTTTTATTAATTAAAATCGCCATTGTTTACCTTATTTCTCTGGTTTATTTTTTTATGGCTGCAGTAATTTTTTTAGCTGCATCAGTTAAATCGTTGGCAGGTATGATGTTTAAACCACTGTCCGCTAACATTTTTTTACCAAGTTCAACGTTTGTTCCTTCAAGGCGGCAAACTAATGGAACTTTTAATCCCACTTCTTTCGAAGCGGCAATAACACCTTCAGCAATCACGTCACATTTCATGATTCCACCGAAAATATTAACTAAAATTCCTTTAACATTTGGATCTTTTAAAATAATTTTAAAGGCGTTGGTCACTTTTTCTTTATTCGCACCACCGCCAACATCCAAGAAGTTCGCAGGAGATGCGCCATGAAGTTTAATTATATCTAACGTCGCCATCGCAAGCCCTGCGCCATTCACTAAACACCCGATGTTTCCATCTAATTTAATAAATGCTAAATCAAACTTAGAAGCTTCGATTTCAGTCGGCTCTTCTTCGTTTAAATCACGCAATTCTAAAATTTGTGGTTGGCGGTATAAAGCGTTTGAATCGAAGTTCATTTTTGCATCTAAGCAAATGACGTCGCCTTCTTTAGTCACAACAAGGGGATTGATTTCCGCAATTGAGCAATCGCATTCAATAAACGCCTTGTACAAACCCATCATAAATTTAACGGCTTTGTTAACGACTTCTGGAGCCATACCAATTGCAAAAGCTAATTCACGAGCTTGCCAAGCACCTAAGCCAGTCACAGGATCGATATCAACTTTTTTAATCGCGTTGGGATTATGTTCCGCAACTTCTTCGATATCCATGCCGCCCTCAGAAGAAGCCATCATTGTTACGTGCGAAGTCGCGCGGTCGATCAAACAAGCAACATAATATTCTTTAGCGATGTTGCAGCCTTGTTCGATAAAAACTTTTTGAACAACCTTACCTTCAGGGCCTGTTTGAGGAGTGATCAAAGTCATTCCTAAAATTTTTGAAGTTAGATCGCGAACTTCGTCTAAAGATTTCGCAAGCTTTACGCCGCCACCTTTACCACGTCCACCGGCGTGGATTTGGGCCTTAACAACCCAAATATTTCCGCCAATATTTTTAGCTGCCGTAGCCGCTTCTTCGGGAGAATGCACCACTTGGCCTTTTAGCGTAGTAACTCCGTATTTTCGCAAAACATCTTTTGCTTGGTACTCATGAATATTCATTATTAGACCCTGACTGTATGTTTAATTTGTCGGTTAAATTACTATTGTACGTTTTTTAAAGTAGCTACAAGTTGGCGAACAGCTTCAACTGATTTATCAAATTCAGCTTTTTCGTCTGCATTCATTTTGAATGGAATAATTTTTTCCATTCCCGCGCCACCTAATTGGCAAAGTACGCCAACCATTAATTTATCGTTAACACCAAATTCGCCGTTTAATTCGACCGCGCATGGAATAATACGTTTTTGATCTTTTAAAATCGCTTCAGCCATTTCAATCGCACCACGTGATGGAGCAAAAAATGCTGAGCCCGTTTTTAAATGCCCACCGATTTCGGCACCGGCTTGTTTTGTACGAGCCACGATGGCATTGATTTTTTCCATCGGCATTAAATCGATGATTGGAGTTGATCCAACAGCTGCAGTACGAACCACAGGCATCATTGCATCACCGTGGTTACCAAGAACCACACCAGTTACGTCTTTAACAGAAACATTTAATTCTTCGGCAATAAATGCGCGGAAACGTGCCGAATCTAAAGATCCGCCCATTCCGATCACGCGTTCACGTGGGAAACCCAATTGTTGTTTTGCATACACAGCCATAACATCCATAGGATTACAAACAACGATCACGATTGAATTTGGAGCGTGTTGTTTGATTCCGGCGCAAACGTCTTTAACGATTTTTGCGTTGATTCCAACTAATTCATCACGGCTCATGCCTGGTTTACGTGGCATTCCTGCAGTTAAAATCACAACGTCGGCATCTTTGATGTCTTCGTATTTGGAAGTACCCTTAACTTTTGAATCAAACTGCTCAATTGGCGCAGACTGAAATAAGTCTAATGATTTACCAATTGCAGCTCCTTCGTTCACATCAAGCAGAACGACATCGCCTAATTCTTTTTGAGCTGCCCAGTGAGCCGTCGTTGCACCAACAAAGCCAGCGCCGATAACGGCCAATTTTTTACGTTTGTGAGCCATATAAATCTCCTTATTGATTTTTGAATTTAAGATACTAAAAGTTGTAGTGGAAATGCCTCAAAAGCACAAGTCTGTAAAGAACGAGTCAAAGAGTGAAAATACAGAAATTTCCCTCGATTTTAGTCAGAACGACGTCTTTAATTTAAGGACCATTTAACAATAAATATACTTCGATAAGCGCCGATTGTTTGCAAAAATTAAGACGTCGTGGATTTTTAACCGCGAACCGCAAAATCTGATCAAGTCCTGGGCATAGCAGTGCAGCGGTGTAGCTGAAGTAACACAATACACCCTTGAATTTCACGAATACTTCTCATTCTAAAATTTAAATTGAACAAAATCTAAAATTTTAGGACTATTCGTTAATCGAGTGAGGTTTTCATGAAAAATATTTTGATAGTGGCATTTTCAACTCTTCTTGGCTTTTCCGCGATCGCGCAAGAAACCGATTCAACTTCAATATTCACGCGTAATCAGAATTTTGACGAAGAGGGCGTAGAGCTTTATTCAACAAATTTCCAACTTAAATCGTTTAAAAAATTCGGTTTCGGCGCTTCATTAGGCGGATTGAACGGATTTTTCGGCGCCAACATCGAAGCGAATATCTTGCCAGATAACGCTTTGTTTATTGGAGTCGGCGGTGGCGATGGTTACAATGCGATGTCTGCCGGATGGAAAATGAATTTCGAAGGTGAATACTTATCGCCCTACACAAAAGTCGGGTACTCGAAGTGGTTCAACACAAATTCTGCATCTGCAATCGCAGATCGCTCGGATGTCTTACGACGAGTATTAACAACAAGTGAAATCAGACAAAACAGATTCAACGTCGATTTCATCGCAGGTGGCGCAGGTTTAGAATATAACCAACTTGAAGGCGAACTATCAGGCGTAAACATTTACGCAGAGCTAATGGCCATGACCGACATCACAAAGCTCTCGTTAATTCCGGTAGGCTCTGTCGGGCTTATCTATTTCTACTAAGCCCTTTTTAGAATTCTCGATGAAGTTGGCGCGGAGTCGATCCGTCCATGAGAGGGTTCTTCAGACGGCCATCGTGGCCGTCTGAGCTAGTATAAAAAAAAATAATAATAATAATAATTAAACTTTTGATAAACACTTCGACCAGGACGGCCGGCCGCGGACGGTAATTCGAATAGCGTTCTCACGATGGATGCATTCACTCCAAAAAAAAAGGTCGGTTTTGCAACCGACCTTTTGTTTCTAATAGGCTTATATCAGCCCACAAAGAAATCTACTATTTTTTCTTTTTTGTAGATTTTTTTGTAGTTTTTTTAGCTTTCTTAGCTTTTTTTGCTTTCTTCTTTGCCATTGTATGCTCCTCTCGGTGACCTTGTTTTACAAAATCACAGTTGTTGTTTTGGAGACAATTAAGTCTCCATATATAAAATGGTAACAAAATGATTTGGTTCGTCAACACTTTTTTTTCTTGCACCAATTTTGCGTACGATTTTTCAGAAAAGAAGGAAGTGTTATGACGAATTTTCTAATTTCAGTGTTCGGAATTCTAATCGTCGATCGAATTTTGTATCGATTAGAGATATTTAATTACATCAGTTCGCCAAATCGAAAGAAATTTTTGATATTTTCGCTTTTTACCTACGTTTTATTTTCTATTTTCAAAGACCTTGTCGCGGTGAACATGACCTTATTCGGTATATTTTTGGCATTCTTGATGTTTTTTTATATTTTTCACGAAAAAAAACTGCAAATTCTATTCGAGAATCGTCACAAATCGCTCATAGACGAGCTTATTTTGATAATTCAAACGGGTTGCTCACCGATCAAGGCACTCAACGACGTGATGGCAACGTTGAGCGTTTACGAAATGAAAGTTTTTTGGCCGTTGAACTCACTTTTGGGGTCACAACAACGGATTTCTTGCGTTGTTGGCATGAAAAATCAAAATTACTTCGATGAATTGATCGAAATCTTGCAGCAAAAATCCCGCGTAGTCGATCAACTTGAGACTTTCAGAAATAGTTTGCAGATTCAAATCAAATTGAGACGTAGGTCGAGAACCGTGACTGCTGCATCTAAGGCGCAAGCGATCGTTGCTGTGCTTATTTACTTCGTTTTCGTAACGATATCGTGGATGCAATTCAAATTACAAGAACATCCACGCGTTTTAACTGTATCTGTGGTGTTTTTAATTTTAGGACTTTTAATGATTTTTAAAGTGGGGAATCGAATAAAATGGACGATTTAAAGCTGCCTTCATTACTTTTTTTACTTTGGGATGTTAAACGCGCGATTGAAACGCAAAAATCGCTGCAAGTGGGACTAAAAAATTATGAGAAGCGGGGATTAAAAGATGCATTTACCCAGAAATTTCAAACAATTATCGCGTTGTCACCTTTGGAAGGCCAAAAAATTTTACAAACATCAACACTGACAATTTATCAGAAAAATTTGATCACATTGATTATGCAAGGTATTGGAGGATATGGCATTTATCAGTCCTTGATCAGGTTAGAAAAAGAATTATTAACAATCTGCGAAGATGACATAGAAAAACACACGCAAATGCTACCTTTGGTTCTGCAAATTCCATTGTTGGGACTTATTTTCCCCGCGTTAATGATGATTCTTTTGATTCCAGTTATAAATATGCTATCCCTATAATAGTTTGTCCGAAATACGATCGGATCTACTAAAGGGATATAGTATGAGCTTCAATAATCCGCTTCAGGCCAAAGTCGTCGATAAAGCAGGCCTAAAGGAAGAATCTAAGAATCAAATCTTTAATCGGTTGGCCGAAGAACTTTGTTCGGAAGCTCCAAATAAATCTAAAATCAAAAAACTTTGTTCCGAAGGCCAAATCCTATTTTCAGGAGACATGGTCGACCTTATGAGTACAGTTTTATTTGAACTCTCTGAAATGAAAAAATATAAATTACGATAACTGACAGGAACCACAAATATGCAAAACAAATCCTTTAACTCGATATTGGGAACTATTGGGTCGACTCCTTTAGTCCGACTTAACAAAGTAACACAAAAAAACAAAAAATTAATTAACCATCAATTCTTCGCAAAAATTGAATCTTTTAACCCCGGTGGATCCATCAAAGATCGTATTGGTGTTTCGATCATTGAAGGTGCAGAAAAACGTGGAGAAATTCGTCCCGGTGGATATTTGGTCGAAGCCACGTCAGGAAATACAGGAATTGGTTTGGCCATGGTTGCCGCTGTTCGGGGTTACAAATGTATATTTGTGTTGCCGGAAAAAATCAGCTTAGAAAAGCGGGCGATGTTACGCGCTTACGGTGCTCGTGTTATCATAACACCAACTGGGCTCGAGCCAGAAGATCCAATGAGTCACTACTCCGTTGCAAAGAAAATTGCAGATCACTTAAAAGCGACAACCGGCAATTGTTTCTATACGAACCAGTACCACAATCCGGATAATTATCAGATTCATTACGACATCACTGGTCCCGAAATTTGGAATCAAACCAATGGCGAAATTGACGTGTTTTGTGCTGGTGTGGGCACCGGCGGGACTCTTTCAGGCGTTGCCAAATACTTAAAAGAGAAAAATCCGCGGGTAAAGATCGTGTGCGCGGATCCTATCGGTAGTATTTTGTTCGATTTATTTTATCACGGTAAAGTTATCGATCCACCAGCAGCTTATAAAGTTGAAGGGGTCGGTGAAGACATGCTTCCTGATAATTGTCGTCTGAATTTGTATGATGATTTTATCAAAGTGAATGATAAGGAATCGTTTTTACTAACGCGTGATCTAGTTGCTGACGAAGGTTTATGTGTTGGTCCATCCAGTGCGCTGATCCTAGCTGGTGCCATGAAGTACGCGGAAAAATTAGAAAAACCTTCAAAAATCGTTGTCGTGTTTCCTGATTCTGGAAAAGCGTATTTAAGCAAAGCCTTCAACGATCAGTGGATGGTTGATAACGACTTCTTATCGCCAGAAATTTTAAAAGCGGCCTTTAACTCTGAAGTCAAAGCTGAAGTCGAAATGAAAGCCTTAATGAAAGTAACAGTTTAATTATGGAAAAAAAGTTAGAAAAAACATCACCTAAAGATTCAATGAAATTTAACACTCGCGCCATTCACGCGGGCCAACATCCAGATCCAACAACCGGCGCAATTATGACTCCGGTTTATTTAACTTCGACGTATGTGCAAGAGTCACCGGGTGTTCACAAAGGTTGGGAATATTCTAGAACACATAATCCAACTCGCAAAGCTTACGAAACCTGCTTGGCTAATTTAGAAGGTGGACGATTCGGTTTTGCATTTGCTTCTGGTTGTGCGGCTGCGACGACGATCATGCATATGCTTAAAGCCGGGGATCATGTTATTGCGATGGACGATATGTACGGCGGCACTTTTCGCTTGTTTGATAAAGTCTTTAGACACAGTGGACTTGAATTTTCCTATGTCGATATGACAAATACTGAAAATGTAAAATCGGCGATTAAAGGTAATACTAAAATGGTGTGGTTAGAAACGCCGACGAATCCAACGTTGAAATTGGCGGATATCAAAGCGATTTCGGCTATTGCTCACGAAAAAAATATTTTAGTGACTGTAGATAATACCTTTATGTCGCCGTATTTCCAAAAACCTTTGGACTTAGGTGCCGATATGGTTGTGCATTCGGCGACTAAATACATTGGTGGCCATAGCGATATGGTCGGCGGTGTTGTTGCCACAAATAATCCTGATCTTGCAGAGAAATTGCAGTTTTTTAGTAACTCATTAGGTGGCGTGCAAGGTGCGTTTGATTCTTTCTTGGCGTTACGCAGTTTAAAAACTTTGCCTGTGCGAATGAAAGCACACGCTGAAAATGCAATGAAAGTGGCGGAGTTTTTATCGTCGCATCCAAAGGTCGAAAAACTTTTATATCCAGGATTAAAATCACATCCCCAACATGAACTCGCAAAAAAACAAATGACGGGTTTTGGCGGCATGATCACGTTCTTTATTAAGGGCGGATTACCAGCTGCGCGTAAATTTTTAGAGTCTGTGCAAGTGTTTGCCCTGGCGGAATCCCTGGGTGGTGTCGAGTCTTTAGTTGAGCATCCGGCAATCATGACTCACGCGTCTGTTCCGATTGAACAGCGTAAAGCGCTTGGAATTGATGATTCTTTAATCAGATTATCAGTCGGAATCGAAGATATTTCAGATTTGATCGAAGATCTGTCTCAAGCTTTCAACAAAGTTTAAGCGTATGTCTAAATAAATCACCTGTGGAAACGGGTGATTTATTGACAGAAGATGTCGGCCTCGATACTTTGCTTATTCACAGATTTCCGTAATGGCCAGGTAGCTCAGTCGGTAGAGCAGAGGACTGAAAATCCTTGTGTCGGCGGTTCAATTCCGTCTCTGGCCACCATTTTTTTCAAATGTTTGAAATCACTTCAAAATAAAAATTTAAAAAATCTTTGTGGTTAGAATCTGATTTGGAAAGTACTTAAAGTTCTAGAAACTGGTAAGAAAAGCTTAATCAGACTTTGAAAATTCACAAAAACTTTAAAAAGAAACCTGAAAAAAAGTCGGACGTTATTTATTTAAAATTGTTTGAGGTCACAAATTGTGACCTCAAAACCGTAAAAATACCACTTAAGCCATTGAAACTACTCAGTATGTTTGAGGTGCCAAATTGGTACCTCAAAGAGTTAATTCGAAAATCGAACGTAAAAATCGATACAATTAATTTTAGTCTGACCTAAGTATTGCTTAGTCGATTGAATGAATAAAATCTCAACATCAGAAGTTGAACAATCGATTTTTATCGTACGTAAACAAAAGGTGATGCTCGATCATAATCTAGCAAAAATATACGGTGTAGAAACAAAACTTTTAAACAGAGCAGTGAAGCGAAATTTGGATCGTTTTCCATCTGACTTTATGTTTCAGCTCACAGAAAAAGAAGTCGAAATCTTGAGGTTTCAGTTTGGAACCTCAAGCGGGCGAGGTGGTCGCAGATATTTACCTTACGTTTTTACTGAACATGGCGCGTGGATGTTAGGTAATATTTTAAATAGTCCGACCGCAGTTGAAGCAAGTATTCAAGTTGTGCGCTCATTTATACGTTTGCGAGAAATGATTATTTCCCATAATGAACTTTCGCGAAAACTTACAGATCTTGAAAAGAAATATGATTCGCAATTTAAAGTTGTATTCGAAGCTATTCAAAAACTGATGATTATTCCAGAAGTGTCGGTTAAGAAAATTGGAATTTAATAGAGTTTAATTCCAACACAATTAATTAGAAACGCATCCAGTTCTGGCCACGATCTTTTTAAATCCGTAAATTTAGGTCAAGAGAAAATGAAATCTTTTGAAGTAGCAATTTCCTTATAGCCAAGTTGTTGATAAATTTTATTAGACATTGGATTTGCGGTATCCGTATAAAGAACGCAAAACGTTTTTCCAGCATCAAGCATTTTTTGACTAGTGCATGCAACAAGCGCCGATGCATATCCGTTTTTTCGAAAGTCTTTAGGTGTGTAAACGCCGCTAACACTAATTCCATTTTTTGTTGGTCGTCCAACTAAGTTCATTGAATGAGGCTGGTTATTTTGATTTAGCCATAAATAGGCCTGCTGTTTTTTAATTTTTACCGCAGCAAGTTCAGTCATTTCTTCAATAGTCGTTGTTTCATGTGGTTGTGACTCAGCGCTAAACTCATAAAGCCACTGACCAACAAGAGAAATATCGCTTTCTTGTGCGAGTTTTAATTTTCCTAGAATATTTTTTGGCATCGTGACCTGTGTAAGTTGATAAATCTTTTGTCCCATTGCCAAAGTGCATTTTTTCTTTGTGATCTGTGACCACATTCTAGAAAAAGCGTCTGCAGTTAAGGCGGGTCCCACAACACCCGGAACATTAAGGTCATTTTCTTTAAGAAAATCGACCAGAGGTTTTATGCAAGGCTCTTGTAAGGCAGTAACTACTAAACGTTTTTCACTAATTAAGGCGGCCCCGATGAGCTGACCAAATTGGTGTATAGAGACATATTTATAATCATCGGGCGTTATTTTTGTTGATGCTCGCAATTCACTTAAGCCAAAGAGCAAACTATATTCAGCTTCTCTTTCTTTTAAAAGCGCAGACGTTTTATCTAAAAAAACGTTAGCACCAGATTCAAATTTTATGTCTATAGAATTAATTTTAGGAATACCCAAATCATTACCGAAATGTTTTTGTTCAGGAGAATCATTCCAAAAGTATCCGTTCGCTATGCATTGCTCATTACGTGTTTGGTGTAGCGGGTAACATATTTTTTCATCGGGCCCTCCATCATTGGCTTGGCCGATCCCTAAAAATTCAATGTTTTCAGAGCTATCATTTATAAGAACGTGAGCGATTCCAGTTCCCGGTTTAAAAAACACACAATCACCAGGATTAAGATCATAAACAAAACCGTTTAACCAAATTTTCGCAGTCCCTTTTAACAAAATTGCAGCTTCTTCTTCGAATTTGTGAGCATGTGGCCAAGAACTACGCCGTCCTGGCTTCATGATTTCGTGCCATACGCCTAAAGACTTTAAACCAACCTGATCAGTAAGCCGCACACCCTCGGTGAATTTTTCAGTGTCAGTTGGGTAGGAAAATCCAATTTTTCTTTCAAGAGATGAAACTTTTTTGATAAAAGGTAAACCGCTCCAGTCCTTTTGATGATTCAAATTACCGATTTTTCCGTCATGGGGGCCAAACTCTTGCTGGGGGTAATCAGCCCACCAAATAAAAGAGTGAGATTCCTTTAATTCAGGGTTTATTGGAAACGAGCACCTATTTTCTTTTTTTGTACGATCACCGAGAACAACTATTTCTACTGCTTCAGAAGTATTGTTAATAAAAGTGTGGGCAATGCCTGTTCCTGCTGGAAAGCCAACGCATAACCCTGGTTCAAGCTGATAAATATATCCATTAACCCAAACATGTGGATGACCCGAGACTACGAAAATAAATTCTTCTTCAAGACTTTCTGCGTGTGGATTGGAACTTTTTTGATTTGGCGATAGTTTAACCCAGTGAAGTCCAAGGTTACTTGTTTCTAAGGCTTTACCGTAATCAGCATCGTAGAGAATTTCGTCACCTTTTGCGATCTTGTTTTTGGATGCAATAAGTTTTTGATATAATTCCAAGCGAACCTCTGGGAATGACTATTATTTAACTCTAAATACAGGTCAACTGCATAAGCTATGTTACAATTTAGCCCAACGTAGTTTTGCTGATTTAGATCTTGTATTGCCGATTTGTTCAACCGGGCTTGGTCTTATAAATTCTGCGGCTACTGAGGAATATATTTTTTGACGCTCGAAAGATTGGAAGGATTTTTTTACTCGACGATCTTCACCGGAGTGAAAAGATAAAATGGCTACTCGACCGCCTGGATTTAGGAGTGTTGGAATGTCTTTTAGGAATTGATCCAAAACCTTAAACTCTTGATTGACTTCGATTCTCAGTGCTTGGAATACTCTTCGAATCGAAATTTCCCCATGCTCTAGTTGAACTTTTTTTGAAAAGCCCGAAATCACATCTCTTAGTACAGAGACTAATTCGTGTGTCGTTTTTGGCCTTTTAGAGTGTAAGGCTTTAGCAAATATTGCGGCTCTGCTTTCATCAGAATTTTCAAAAAGGATTTCTTCGATTTGTTGAGCTGAGCGCTCGGCAATAAGTCGTGCGGCCGAAATCCCGATTGATGGATTCATCCGCAGATCCAATGGGGCATCGAATTTCATTGAGAATCCTCTTTGAGGATCGTCGATTTGCATCGAGGATATTCCTAGATCCGCTAAGATCATGTCGACTTTATTGATGCCCTGTTGTTTTAAAAAACTTTTAGATTCACTGAAATTGATCGCACCAATGATTAAATTATCATTTGAAAAGCCTAATTCTGCTTTTAGTTTTCTGAGGCGGGTTTCTGTTTTAGGTCGTTCGATAGGGTCTTGATCAAGTCCGATTAACCGCCCATTCGGTTGAATCTTTGGTAATAGAAAAGACGAGTGCCCTCCGTAACCGAGAGTTGCGTCTAAAACGGTTTCCCCAGGTTTAGGATTAAGTATTTGTAAAATTTCTTCGACACAAATCGGGCGATGCGTGCCGACTGGAGTTGCTCCGCGCTGTTTAACCTTTTCTAGATCTTCAGAGTATTTTTCAGGGTTAAGTTCTTTATACTTTTCATTAAATTTTGTGGGATTTTTCCCTTTGTAGCGAACCCGGCGTGGTGGTTTAACGTTTACATCACTCATTTTACCTTAATTCTTTCAAGGCTATTTTAATTTTGTTATCTAAATCATTTATCCACTTTGGTAGATTTTCTGAATTTGGCCTAGGGTTTTTTAGAAGATCCGTTGGTGCTAAAATTAGTTCCCAGTTTTGATAATTTGTTTTTGCTGCCAAGACAAACAACTCTTCGATCGCCTCATTGCCAATTGCAATACAGCCAATAGAAACATTGCTTCCGTGAATCATAATGTCGCTACCTACTTGAGTTCTTTGGTCCAATGCGGCCATTTCTTGATCAAAAGAATTCGGGTAATTTACTCTGAGCGAAAGATGAAATCTGCTGTTTGGGTTTAGTGATTCAACTCGGTAGATGCCTTCCGGAACTTGGCGATCGCCTTCACGCAATTTTGGGCCCGCAATTCCACTAGCTGCTTCAACCGGGTAGCTTTTTATAAGTGTGACTTTGTCTTGTGAATGACCGGCATAAAGCTTTAAAACGGTTTCATCCTTGAAGAAAACCAATTTTACTTTTGTAGGAGGATATGAAACCTTTTTTTCTGTAAAAATGGGAATTAATTGTGAATCAATTTTTTGTTCGTATATATCAAGTCGACTCTTAACTGTGTGATTCGTAAAACGGGCTGTTAACCACGTGTAAAAATCGGGATCAACTGCGGCGGCAATAATTCCAATCACAATTAGTAAACCACCACTGTAAGCCATTATTCGAAGAAATTTTTTAACTAAAGCCATATTTTGAAGTCAGTATTGTCGGACTTTAAACAAACGTCAATGATTCGAGCCGTTTAGCCTGTGCTTCCATTTTTTTTTGGAAGCGTTTCTTTCGGTGAAATGTGTATTCGTCTTTTTGAAAACGATGCTTTACAGAATCTGATGAACAATCTTCTATTAGGAAAGCTAAAATTTATTTAGAAAGATATTTGTTTAGATCAGCCACTGTATGGCGTATGTTTTTATTTTCGTAGATAAAGCTTTTCTTTAGACGCATGTTTTTTTAAAAAATCAAAAATTCCACTAAACTGGGCGGGTCCATCTTTGTACAGTGTGAGATGTAACGCCTTCGCTTGAAATAACATATTTGTTAAATTGTATAAATTTTCAAATTTGGCAGGTCCTGTAAATTTTATTATTTGAGCATTAGATTGGAACTTTGTTGTTTCGAAATTCCAATGATCAGTAAATTTTGAGTCGACGCGTAAATATAGAAAAATGTCTTCAACGTCTTTTATACTATCTATGAAATGATTGATTTTTTCACCCCTAACGTAAAAAGACCAATAATTTAAGTCCCAACATCCAAACTGATTAGTAAGGCAAAGGCCCAGAACAATATCGTTAGGTCCGATATTATTTTCAAGGTAATTGATCGTAGAATAAATTTTCTCTTGGCTTGCTTTTTCGATAGGATTTAAGGCAGGTAGACTTACAGCAACAAAAAATGCGGTTGCAGCAACTAAGATAGCGCCATCAGCAATAATCCGATTCATTGATGATCTTATCGCAGAGGTTAAAGTCAGTCGAATCTCTTCGATTAAAAAAGTCTGAGCTAGTCCGAATGTTAATAATCCAAGTGCTAAATATCTATAATTATAACTGTAAGTGACTAACGTTAAAAACAAGACCGTGGCTAAACTGAAGAATAAAGTTGTAGCTAATTGTAAGGTAAGTAGAGTTCCAACTCGAATAGTACTAAAATCTATTAACTTTCTGACAGGTTTAAATTTTCTAAATAATAAAATAACGATGCTAATGAATAGTGGGAAAACAATATAAAATTGTACGATGGACGGATTTCTAGTCAAATATAATAGGACACTATTAAATGTTTTTGTGGTCGTGTGAGTTGTGTGAAGAAATGATTGTGCATACTCGAAAATCAACAGCTGAAAAGGTAAAAATAGTAAAGTAGCCAACCCCATGCCAATTAAGGACTTCCATGCTCTTGTTTTATTTCGAATTAAGTGAAAAGCATTTATAAAGAAGAATATGGCAACAAAGACGGGGGCTTGAAATCCAATAGATGAAAGCAGCAAAAAAGTTTTGCCGGTGATCGCTTTCAAATTGTCCAAAGCAGGCTGTGTTAAATGGTCAATAAATATAAGCCCAGCGACCAGGGCTAAGCTTATGGGTCTAGCCCCGACTGAAAACGACAACACAATTGGGTTTGTACAAAATGCAATAGTATAAAACAACGAGGCGATCCATTGAACCCCGCGGCGACACAAAAAATAAAATAATAAAATAAAAAAGAAAGTACTTAGAACCATTGGATGAAGGCGAATTAAAAATTGTGATTTTTTGAAAAATGTCCCATGAAAGGCAGAAAAAAAGTAATCTAATGGCGGTTGTTGCTGAATAATACCGGCTTTTATGGGACCAAAAATGAGTGATGTAAAATATTGACTTATTTCATCGGTATTAAAAACCGTAATTTTATAGGCCCAGAATTTTAATCCGATACTTAAAATCACAAGCATTAAAATACAGTAAAGTTGATTTTTATTTTTGATTAGCGTTGGATCAACTCGATGAATTCCTAATATTCTTTCTAAAGAATCCTTAATTAAATATAAAAGTGCAAAAAAAATTAAAACAAAAAAATAAATTTGAAAGCTGTCGAGTTCATGGAATTCTGAAATCGATTGGTAGGAAGTAACTATTATGAATACATAGAGGTAAAATAATAGGCAACAAAGTGACCATTGTAATGACCAAAAATCTTTTTTTTTACTATCCATACAATAATTTTGTCAGGCTTTTCTTAAATGAACAAAACAATTTGAACTAATGCTGAAATGCCTATATGCCAAGCCTGCCTAACCGGAAAATTAGCCCAGTTATGCGACTTGAATCAAGCAGTTTCTAAGTCTAATTAATTATGCCGTTCGTCGACCTGAAACTAATTGTACTAGAGCTAATACGATGATTGCTCCAACTACAGCACCAATAAAACCAACCGGTTCGCCAACGCGGTAGATTCCGAAAACTTGGCCCAAGTAAGATCCGACAAATGCGCCGACGATACCTAGTACCGTTGTTAGGATAAAACCCATGCTTTGATCGCCAGATTTTAAAAAGCGAGCGACTAGTCCTACTACAAAACCGATAATAATTGTTACGATAATTCCCATGGTGTTACTCCTCGTTAATACTATTTCGACTTTGCCATGAATAAAAATGTAATTCTAGCAAAGACTAAGATGTCGTTAAAACTTCACGTAAATTGGATCAACAACCTAAAGAATAAAATCAAATGATGTTGCAAATGGTAAAGACAAAACAGTTAAAACTTTCTGCCACCAAGTGGCATTGGCTAATAAAGCTGAGGCGTTTTTAATTTTTTTATCGGCTAAAAGTAATTTTGATTGAGTGATTCGATCATTGATAGATTCAATTACTTGTTGGGCTAAATCCGAATTATCTTTGCAAACAATCATCATTTCAGAATTTAAATTAGCCGATCTTGGATCGATATTGTAGGTTCCAACAAGTGTCGTGTGACCATCGATGACTGCACGTTTTGAATGGATTCCCCATCGCGGACTTGTCGGTTGCCATTTGATCGGATCACTTGCTAAAGGTTCACCTGAATAGACATACATTTTTAAACCGATTTTGGCAATCCAGTCCATTTTCAACCAAAGTGGTGCCACAATATAAAATGCATCTGTCGAATAAAGACCGTTGGTCAGAACATCGACTTGTAAACCGCCATCGACCATTTTTTTAAAAACGTCGTAACCATCCTGGCGCAAAACAAAATAGGGACTCTCGACTATAACTTTAGATTTAGTGTGAGTGATTAAGTCTACGATTGTTTGATAAACTTTGCGATGAGCTTCGCCGACACCAGGAAAATCAGAAACAAATATCGTATTATTGCAAATATGGCTTTCCAGCTTGTTCTCAGGGGCGATTTTTTCAATTTTTTCCAACGTCGTGTGGTCGTCAGTGCTTAATTGAAAAAATGACTGTGCTTTTTCCATTTCATCTTTTGAAATGTGATCACTGACTTCTTTAGGTTCCTTAGCAAGATCAGAATTCCAGTATAAATCAAAACTGGATTGAACGGTTTTTCCGAGGGGGCCCTCTAATAAAATGTCAGTATCTAAAAAATTATAGCGCTCGGATAAATCGAAATATTCGTCTCCAATATTTCGGCCACCGGTTAATACCAAATTTGCGTCGACGATCAAAAGCTTGCGATGACTGCGATGTTGCATGCTCATCAAACTGTAAAATGCACTGGTGTTGTAATATTTAATTTGGATTCCAGCTTCTTCCATTAATTTAGCGTAGGAGGGCCGAAGTTCAAAAACTGCAAATGAGAAGTCGATAAGCAAGCGAATTTTTACGCCTTCTTTGGCTTTTTGAACTAATGCCTTTGTGATCAGACGACTTGCCCGATCTACATTAAAAATAAAAAACTCGAGTTCAATTGTTTTTTTGGCGTCCTTAATTAATTTAAGTCGTTGATGAAGCGACAAAAGACCACTGTCTATTAGTGTAATTTTATGGGCTTCTTTAGATTCGGCATAGACGGCCTCTTGTGCTTTTTTTGAAAAATTAACTTTTGAAGCCGAAAACTTGAAAGCAACTATGAAAAATAGATAAATCCCAACAATTAAAAATAAAAGACCAAGAAAAAACTTTTTAACCCATTTAAGAATTTCGATCTTTGATTTAGCCATTTGCTGGAGCCTACTAAACTCGGATTTCTTTAAGTAGTCAAATACGGAATTTCTAAAAGGTTAGACTAGCCGTAGGCCTTATCGGCTTGAAAATTTTTAACCTTAGAATTCTCAGCGTTGTACGAGATCTGTATTGGATTACAACAGACCTCGCAGTCTTCAATATAGGACTGCGGATCTTCAACTGAAACATCCAAAAGCATTGAAATTTTCTCAAAACAATAAGGACACTTAAAAAATTTTTCGATTTCGTCCATAATTCATTTTACTCGCTATGGAACGTGGTAAGGCAAGCAGATTGACACGGGTAGAAATGAATATTTGTAAAAATTTACTATTCGATTTATTTGGCGTATATTGAGCCTATGAAAACATTTTTAGTATTATTAGCCGCAGTGATACTTTCAACAAATGTGTATGGCGCAACAGAGGCCACTGGTTTTTATTCATTTTCAGTCAAAGATGCAAAAAATAACGATGTTAAGCTGAGTGACTACAAGGGTAAGGTCATACTTGTTGTTAATGTTGCTAGTAAGTGTGGGCACACATCGCAGTACGAAGGTCTTCAAAAAATATACACAGAAAATTCGGAAAAAGGATTTGTGATTTTAGGGTTTCCTTCAAATCAATTCATGGGACAAGAGCCTGGCAGTAACGAAGAAATTCAAAAATTTTGTAAGTTAAGTTATGGTGTAACTTTTCCGGTATTGGCCAAAATTGATGTTAACGGCGACGATGCAATTCCACTTTATAAATGGTTAACGTCCGACAAAAAACACTCAGGTCGTATTACTTGGAATTTCAACAAATTTTTAATTGATCGAAATGGCAATATTGTAAATCGTTTTGGAACCAAAGAAAAACCAGACGAAATAAAAGCTGAGATTAAAAAAATCGTAGAAACAAAAATTTAAAATCGTATAAGTCTAGGTCGACTGCTAGACTTACATCTTGGCCTGACGAAATCTTGATTTGAAGATACTCTAAGTGCTTAATCATACTTAAAGCATGACTAATAAATCACTTTTCTTAAGTATCATTTTGTTTTGTCTTAATTCGCAATCACTACCGGTAGAGCAAATTCAAGAATTTGATTTACGCTACCAGTTGAAAAACACTCATGAAAAGCTTGTGGATAACTTAGGGAACAATTTCGAGAGTCTTTATGGAGTTAGAAACTTTCGAACAGTACTTAGAGGCTTGGTTTATCGCGGCGGCGCAAACAATAGCTACAATAAATATGGAAAACGTCCAAATATGAATCCCCTTCCAAATCTGGGCATTAATAATTTATGCAAAGAAGGCTTTCATAGTGCCATATACCTATATACAAAAAATTTTGATATCGCACCTAAGGTTACAAGTTGTAAAAACAATCTGGGGGCTGAAAATGAACTCAATTATCAGCAAATCACCGCGTTTGATGAAACCAATACTGAAAAATATTTGAAAATTGTTTACGATATGATTCACGATAAAAAGGCCGGCCCACTTTATATCCATTGTTGGAACGGCTGGCATGCTTCGGGCCTAATATCTGCGTTAATGCTCAGACAATTTTGTGATATGTCGGGTGAAGAGGCACAAAATTATTGGATCGAAAACACCGACAATCATAGCGACGGCTACGACGACGTTAAGGACCGCATTAAGAATTTTAAACCCTTAGAAAAATTCAAAATATCTAAAGAAATTCAGCAGCAAATTTGTTATCAGTAACTTTTTCCAGAAAATAGAAATTCGTTGAATTTGGCACTATTTTAGAGAATAACTAGGACAAATTTAAAGGATGGTTATGAAGTTGATTTTATTATTATTGGCAGTTGTTTTCGTTGCAGTTTCTGGTTTTTCATCAAATGAGCCGACCTCTACAAACAGCACAACGAATAGTACAGCTAAAAACTACCAAACAATGGACTTAAAACAATTTGATGGCTTACAAGAACAATCAAAAGTTAAAGTAAATGTTTCTATGAAATGTAAATCTGATAGCGGTTTAGAATACAAAGCTGGCGACATGGGTTACGAACAATGCGTAAAAAGCTCATCTAAAAATGGCAGTCAGAATGTTGATCAAAAATCTCAGAATAACGGAACTGGTAATACCGGAACAATGGAAGTTACGTTTTAATTGTTGTTAAACGGGCTTATCGCTTAAGGCATCATCGCCACTTTTGCTCTCAAAAGCCCAAAATTTTGGTAAGACCCATATCATGGCTAAACAGCCAATGACGCAAAGAACCCCACCTGATAAAATCGACATATAATTTGAACTTACCGATGCGACAAATCCCGCGCGTGCATTTCCTAACATAGGTCCCGTCATATAGGACAACATATTTAAACCTGCAAGACGACCTCGAAAATCCATTGGAATTGATTCATTCCAAATTGTTTGACGATAAATCGCACTAATTGCGTCTGCGGCACCAGCCATAGCTAAACAGGCCACAGCTAAATAAAGATTCCCGGCGAAAGCTAAAGCTATAATAAAAATTCCCCACACGATAGCGGCTAATATGACTCCGGCACCGTAACGTTTGTAACTACTGAGTTTTCCTGAAAGGAGCGAAATAACTAAAGCTCCGATTGGAATTGCGGAATACAGCCATCCTGCCGCATTGGCGCCGCCCCAGTGTTCTGCCATCGATGGAAACAGAGCCATCGGCATTGCAAAAATCATTGCGATAATATCTACAACGTAAGTCCCAAGAATCACTTTGTTATGGACGGCATATTTTAATCCTTCAACGATGCTGGCAACAGAGACGCCCTTTTCACTTTTTGGCGCGATGACAGATTTCATTCTGTATAAACAAATCAAAGAAAAAACGTAAGTTAGTGTATCAATCCCGTAGGTCCAAGAAATTCCGAACTGAGCAATCAGCCATCCACCAAGTGCCGGGGCAACGATGGCTCCGATTGAATATCGAAGTCCACCTAATGCTGCAACGGCTGGATAATCTTCTTTAGAGACAATCTGGGGAGTAATAGCCTCCATCGCCGGGCGATGTAATCCGACAAAAATACTCGAAAGGCCTGCAGCAATAAAAAGTAAAATGACCGATGGGTTTGGGAGCAAACTATTTACAATGAGCAGACCAGTACAAACTGATAGAGCCAGTTCACTAATTAATAGAAGTTTCCTTCGATCCATATTATCGGCTAAAGCACCACCATACATTCCAGCAATAATCAGCGGAACCAGCTGAATTGCGCCAAGTAAACCAACCTGAAAAGATGATTTCGTTAATTGATAAATTTGGTAGGGGATTGCAACGTAGCTCATCATGCTGCCAATAAATGAAACAGTTTGTCCTAAAAATAAAAGTCGGTATTCCCTATTATTTTTTAGTGGGCTTAAGTTAATAAACATATAAAGCTCAGATTTCTTCCGGCGTCCTGTTGATCGCGACGATACGAATGAAAATCAGGGGTAGTTTTCGTATCAATTCCCAATGAATAAGTGTTTTTTATTCTATGGTGACCAATTTGATGAACAACGATCTTTTCAAGATCGATTTTAATCTGCTGTGAACTTAAATCAATGTAGTTTTTGGAGTCCAAATTTGAAACGCTAGCCGCGAGCAAAGCTTTTGCATCCTCTTTGACTTCAAATGATTTTTGCAAAATGTGCGGCCCAATAAATAGATCGATTAATGAAAAAGTATTTAGTATTTGCGGAGTAATTCGACCCGCAACCCCACGCCACCCAGCATGAATGGCTGCAATTTTTCGACTAGATTCTTCAAAGACCATTATCGGCAAACAGTCCGCGGTTTTAATTAAGAGCGCCGTGTTTTTTTCAGTCGTCCAATGGGCGTCGGCTTCAATGGATCCAGAATCAGGAACTGACTGTATAAAATGATTCGAATGAGTTTGCTTAACTCCCCGAAATTGAAATGTTGGAAACAGTTTCTGTAGTTGATTTAAATCACAATTTTTTTTACCGAAAAAAACCACGATAGAATCATTTGAGTAACAAATTCCATCAGTAGTTTCTTGAAATTTCACAAAGAAAATCCCCATGAATTGATTTTTTCAAGGTCTTCTTTAGGCCACGAAATTTTAAAATCCATTTGCTTTTCGGTCGTTGGGTGAATGAATCCAAGTTCAGCAGCGTGTAAATAAAAACGGTTTAAATGCTCTTGCTCGTATTTTAATTTTGAATATCCGTAGAGTAAATCGCCAACAATGATACAACCAAGTTCTTTGAGGTGTACTCGAATCTGGTGGGTCCGACCTGTTTCCAATCTTAATTTAAAAAGCGACATATTTTTAGATTCTTCTAACAAATTATAGTGAGTAATCGCGTGTTTTCCGACGTTCGTTTGGTCATCACGCACAGAAGCATATTTTTTACGATCAACACGGTGTCTAGCGATAACCGACTCAATTTTTCCATAGCGAGGCATATGTTTTTTAGAAGCCGCAATAGCATAATAAATGCGGTGAATCGTTTTTGCCTTAAACTGCTGAGTCAGATGGTCGTGTGCGAAATCGTTTTTCGCCACAACGAGTAGTCCACTTGTTTCTTTATCAATACGGTGAACGATACCGGGGCGTTCTTCATTTTTTAAACTTAAGTTTTTGCTATGATATAAAAGCGCGTTAACGAGCGTGTCTGATTCATGACCCAAACTAGGATGCACAACTAATCCAGACGGTTTGTTAACAACAATCACATCGTCATCTTCAAATACGATTTCTAATTTTATGTCGGCAGCAATTAGGTCAGTTTTTTGAACTTCTGGAATTTCTAAAGTAATTGTGTCTTGATTTTTCAACTGGTGCGAACTTTTAACAAGTTTACCATTAACATGAATCAATTCTTTATTGATCAGATCTTGAATTTGAGAGCGAGTCATTGCCGAGAAATCTGTTGTTGAAGCCTGCGACAGCCATTTATCCAATCGCGCCGGTTCATCTAAACCCGCAACTATAAAAGTAAAATTATTTTTTTTGTTCACTGGCTGACTTAAATAGTTTCATGTAACTATCAGCCACCGTTTTTTCTTTTAATTGCAAAGATTTTGCGACTTGTAATACGTAACCGCGAACAAAAACTGCGGCTGGTAAATTCTGAGGCTCCATCTTTTCAATAGCCGTGATGTACCACGGATTAATTTTGGTTTGATCGTGAAGTTGCTCGATAGTTACTTTTTTATATTCGCGAACTTCTTTTAGAAATGGACCGCTCCATTCCGTACAGTTTTCAACTTTGTTTTCAAATTCAAGGTCTTGTTTAAATTCATCGGCTGAATTCGTAACTGCAGGTCCGATCGGAGTCACTTTAACAACGCTATCAGCATATAAAATTGAGCTTGCGGCCTTAATAGCTTCTAAAGAAAGATCAGATTCAGAAAAGCTTTTTGAAAGTAAGCGTTTTTCGTAAATATTGCGATACGTTTGGTTACTCAGAACTTGGTAGGCTTCTTCGATTAATTTACGCAGTGATTCAGCTTCATCAGGAGTAAACACAGAGTAAAGTGCCGGGTTTTGTTGAGAATAAGTTCGTTTTGCACGTTCGAACGCTAAAACAATCTCGTGCTGAGTGGCCGATTGAGTTACTTCCAAGATATCGTAATAGTTATTTCTTGAATCCGTATTCATAGCCCGTTGAATAACTCCGCTTATAACAGCAGCAAAAATGCTGCTGATTTATAGCTCTATGATACGGCTCTTAGCTGCTCTGAATCAATAAATTGTTTCGAAAATCTATAGATTTCGTGACAAAAAGTTGATGACGGAAATGTTTTGAACAAGTTTTGATTGGCCATGCTAGATTGCCAAGCAGCATTGTCAAATGGTAGGTGACCAATAATTCCGCAGTTAAATCCAAACTTCTTTTGTAACACAGACTGAACGCCGAATCCCAGCGTGTTGTGTTGAATGGTTCTGCAGAAATTAATAATCAAATTAAAGTGATCGTTCTCTACTTTTTTATCCATCACATGGTCAAACCAGCGATGGGTTTTTTCTAGCGAAGCTAATTCGGGTGTAGTTACTGAAAAAATTTTATCAGATAAATTAATTAAATTTAGATTCGATTGTGAAACGCCAGTTGTGGTGTCTAACAAAATATAATCGTAAGGCAGTGAACGTAAATCTGTAACCAACTGAGTGGCCTTTTTATAATCTGCAAAATGATCGTCTGTTAATTTTAAAGTACCTTGAATATAATCACAGTCTGTAAATGTGGATTTTTTAATGACGTCACTCAACTTCATTTGGCGATCAATATAGTTTGTTAAGTTATTGCCGCCGTAGGGGTTGCCAAAAAATGTATGTAAATTTCCAGTATTCAAATCTAAATCAACGACTAAAACTTTTTTGCGAATTTTAGATAATCCAATGCCAATGTTGGTTGTAACGAAAGATTTTCCGACGCCACCTTTAGCACTAGAAAACATCCAAATTTCAACCATAGTCAGACCCCTTAAACAGTGAAACAGGTGAGCTATAAAGCTCTAAATTTAATTCCCTGCAAGTTCTCTTCGGCTTCAGAGGCGCGAAGATATATAGGTAAAAGGTCCTGCCATGTGGTTTTTTTTAAATTAATATGATTATTAGAAATGATGGATGACAGGGGGTTGTCGCTAAACTCTGAATTGCGAATTAATTTTTCAGATAAATTTTCTTTGAAATATTTTTCATAGGCGGCAAAACCATCGCCTAAACATAGGTGCGGTTGAGTCAGCTCGATATGGAGTTCTTTAACGTGGACGACCGAAGGGGCAAGTACTTGAATCATTTGATCTTTAGTCGATTCGAAGCGCGCAAAATAAATCATATTTTTAAAGGCATTGATAATGACTAAAATAGGACCAAGGCCTGGGTTTTTTTCGTGCGCCTGATGAGCCGTGTTTGTTAACGAATCCATCCCTAAACAGGGCTTCTTAAAAATGTGCGAGTATGTTTTCATCGCGTTCAATGAAACTCGAATTCCCGTGAAGCTCCCGGGGCCAATACCAGAACAGAATACGTCAATTTGTTCAAGAGTAAGGTTTGTCTCATTTAGACATTGTTCAATCGTCGCGTGAAGGTGATCCGAGTGGGATCCCTGTCGAACAGATTTTTTTTCAACAAGGATTTGATCATTTTTTACGATAGACACGCTTCTAAGAAGCGTGCTGGTTTCAGCGGATAATAGAATCATTCTTCGAATGATCTAAAATAAAAAGCGGGTAAAGTCATTAAAAAGAGCTAAGACCATCAATCCCATCAATAATGCGAATCCAATTTGATGTGCGATTTCCATTTTACGGATACTCAATGGTGAACCTTTTATAACTTCGATTCCGTAAAACACTAAATGACCACCATCTAAGACCGGCACAGGCAAAAGATTTAAGATAAATAAGCTGATTGATAGAATGCCCATTGTTTGCAAAAACATTTGGAATCCCATTGCATATGAATCTTTAGCCGCCTTACCGATAGAGATTAAACCACCAATATTTTTGTGAGAAACTTCGCCTTGGATTAATCGAACAAACGACATCAGTGTCATTGCTGAAATGTCCCACGAGCGTTCCCAGCCTTTAGCAAGAGCCCCAAAAACATTGTCACTAACCACAACGATCTCTGGTGTCGAGTAGTTAGCCATTGGCATAATTCCAATTGTGTAACGTTTGTCTTCTTTGCCTTGCAACGTCATCTGCGTAGTTTCTTTAGGAGTAATTTTTTTAAAAACTTCTGTGCCGTTTCGTAACAATTTAACTTCTAGAGCTTCTTTGCCATCAAAACTTTTTATCGTTTTTAAAACGTCGTCCCAAGAATTCATTGGAACATTATTGATCGCTAATATTTTATCATAACGTTGTATGTCTGCAGTCGCAGCTGGTGAATCCGGAACGATTTGTTCCAAATAAAGATCAGGGTGTTCGATTCCGAAGTCTTCAATCTTAGTAATTTTAGACGAATCAACGACCGATACGTTGATCGTCGAAGGCATTTTAGCAGTGCTTGGATCGTTCGGAGAAGCTTGAGGATTATCGCGCTCGACTGTTACGATTGATTGTGATTGAGAATAAATTTTACTTAATCCATCCCAACCATAAACTTTAACGCCATCAATTTTTAAGATTTCATCGCCAGTTTTAAATCCAAGGCGCTCAGCTAAACTATTTGGGCGTACCGCAATTAAAGTTCCTTTCGCGTAAGGAAGTAAACCTTCAATTTGTCCGACCGTTTTGGTCATAGAGAAAATATTAGGATTTGCATCAGATTTAACGGCAACCTTAACTGTACGTTCGCCGCCATTGTCTTGTTGAACAACCATTTGAATGCCTTGGTTTTGACTTGCATTCAATGCTTTTTGAAATTCTTCGTAACTGCGAATAGCCTGATCATTAACTTTCAAAACTTTATCGTGTGATAATAGTCCTGACGACTCGGCAATAGAACCGGGAACAACATCAGCAATTCGAGCCGTACGAGTTTCTTCTCCGCGAAATGCGATTAAACCAAAAACAAAGATCGCAAAAAATAAATTCATTAAAGGTCCCGCAAGTACAATCGCGATTCTTTGCCATACGGTCTTGTGAGTAAATGAAACCCCACGCTGATCAGCAGGAACTTCGTCGCCACCTTGCTCGCCATACATCTTCACGTATCCACCAAGCGGTATTAATGAAAGGCAATAAGTAGTATCACCACGTTTATAGCTAAATATTTTTTTACCAAAACCAAGAGAAAAAACTTCGACACGCACTCCACAAAACCGAGCCACCAAGAAATGCCCAAGCTCATGAACAAAAACTAAAATACCAAGCAAAACAGTAAAGGGTACAATGTTGCGATAAATATCGCCAAGAATTGAAAATAGATCCATGAGTTCGTCTCCTACGTAAGAAAAATTCTCTCATATTTAGGATAGTTGACGAACTGAAACTCGTCTACCTGGACTACATGCTATACTGTTGCGAAATTACATAAAACAATGGCGAAGCTAATAAAACTCCGTCTAATCGATCTAATACACCGCCATGTCCAGGCATGATCGATCCAGAGTCTTTAACTCCAGCGACGCGCTTAACCAGCGATTCAAAAAAGTCACCGATCTGGCCCAGCAGACCGCCGAAAAGTCCGCAAAAGAATAAAACAAAAAAAGGTGTATTTGGTAAAAAGTAAGAAAATCCTAGAGCCGCAAGTATCGAAAAAAACAATCCACCAAGACCACCTTGCACACTTTTTTTAGGGGACAACAGCGGAGCAATTTTAGTTTTTCCAAATAAAGATCCAAACACATAAGCACCGATGTCGCCGGCGAATACGACGGCCAATAGGCAAAGAAACCACTCAAGACCCATGTTCGTTTGAGTCATCCAAACAATCGTTGCAGGCACGTAGCACGTGTAAACCAAGCCCATCATGCATTTGGTAACAAAGGCCAACAGATCATCGGTTTGATTGAACAAGCGATGCAGCAATATTCCAACAGAAACAACTAGCACAAAAGCCAGGACAATCAAAATGCCCGC
>JAYVHE010000243.1:0-5783 GCA_043771495.1 Bdellovibrio sp.
ATCAAATTCTGGTCAGTAAGTTTCTGAAAATGGCTGGTGCACAGGTGAATACGGCTGAAAATGGTGAAGTCGCGCTTGAGAAGATACGCCAAGAAAAATATGATATTGTCCTCATGGACCTTCAAATGCCGATCAAGGATGGTTATGAGACTACAGCCCAACTCCGCAGGGAAGGTTACAAGACACCCATATTTGCCTTAACAGCACATGCTCTGAAAGAAGAGCGACAACATTGTTTATCGAATGGATTCGACGATCACATTAGCAAGCCGATCAATCGCAACACTTTAATAGAGAGCATCGCTAAATTCTGTGGTAGGTCAAAGTGAATGAACCAAGTAAGTGTGTCGTCAAATCAATTCAATACGGCTTGGTTGCGGCGAAGCTACTTTTGCCACAATTTCTCGTCGCGGATTTGATTAAAGAGAGTGAGCTGTCATGGAAAAGTATCAACGACATTGCTCTGGGATGATCAAGGCATTGCTGAGGAAAATCTTGAGTGAATCAGACTCTACGGAAAGCTTCGATCCCAAATGGGGATGGGAAACTCCGACATTTCATAAGAAAAAGCGATAGCGAACAAAAAACTGATTGGGAGTATATGACAAACGAAACGATAGCCGCACTTGTGGGAGCTTTGGTCGGAGCAGTTGGAGGAGGACTCGCCACCTTGCTTACAAGTTATTTCCAAGGGCGATCAAAACAGAAAGATGTATTCAAAATTTTTGAACATTTTCATTCTGTTTGGAAGTCATTTTCGGACGGGACAATTGCGCAGCTTCAACAAGACTGTCCGAACCTTTTGGAAAGCTTGGTGCAAGCTCAGCCCATCATTTTGGAGTCGGGTCATCCCACGACCTCGCTTAATTTTGCCAAGTACGTTTTAGCTTTCAAAGAACTCAATGTCCAAGTGCAGGACGGCAATCACGGGACGGTTCATCGGCACCAGGAGAAGCTGACTGAGTTGTTCAATTCCGCTAAAGCAGGACTCCGTGGTTGCCACTGACTGCAAAAACCATAGCTATCTGGTGAAGGTTTGCGGTAAGCCATGATGTCTGGATACGGCTATTCGGATAGCCTCTCGGAAATGATGAGCAAATTAGAGACTTTTGCAAAATATCAACCTACATCGAATCAAGACATCAGCAAAAACCAACTTTCCCCTCGAACGAATTAAAATGGAGTGTCACATGAATCTACAAGATGTAAAAACAATCAAACAGTGTATCGACACGGTCACCATAGATGCCAATGGAGATGAAGTCGTTTCAAGTTGGGAGAATTGTCTTGAGGAGATTTTTTCAGGCGCTGAATTGGCTGGCCAGCCCGTAAAGGTCATCGGTTTTTGTGCGACATCAGATACTGTTCTTGCCAAGTGTCGCTGGAAAAAAAACAACTTTCGAGTTACTTTAGATTCATTGGAATTTCAGAACTTAAATTCAAATCAAAAACTTTGGTTAAAAGCCTATTTAAAGTGGCAGTCGCAGGGCTGGGGTTATTATGTCTAATTTAGAAGGAGTAACCATTTTACCGAATCCAATTGTCGATGATCGAATGGGTCCTAAGGGTGCCGACATAGCTGCTTCATTTGGTAATTTTTTGGCACTTACATATTGGGATTTGTGGTGTTTGCTTACGGCTCAACAAAAATATCAAGGTGATATTAATTTATTACGACAGGCATTGGTTGATAAACGTCTGGAAAATAAATTTCATAGCTCATACAAACAAGATCAAATTGAAGACCTCATAACGCTAACGGAAGATTTATTGGAACGTTTAAAACCATATGGCCCTGTACAAAATATTTTACAAAAACTGACCGAACGAATCATAAAAAAAGAATCTCAAAAAGCAATTAGAAATATTCTTGATCAAGCGGGATCGCACCAACCGAGCGAACCAATGATGCGATCCCCTCGAAAACTTTTAGAGCATGAGGCATTTCGAGGTTTGTGGAATCGACTGCCAATTGATCCAACGCCAATAGCAGAAAGATTGAAAGATTTATTTGTTCCTCCGAAAAAACATGGGCATTTTCCAAAGGGATTGACCTTTGCCCTGAGCCGTAAGGTAGAAAAAAGAATTCAGAAAGAACTAGCTGTAAGCGATTCCACAATTAACCAAACTGCACATCAGTATGCAGTTTGCCGTGCGGCATTGACTCTATATCATGAACACTGTGCTTGGGATGATTCCTACTGCACGATGGGCGATTTAGGCCAAGATTGGGTTAAAGCTATTTTGAATGTAGTGCCCACATCGATTGGCCTTGAACCACACATCTTTTTAAAAGATTTACTGATGTTTATATGCTGGGAAAATTATGGATTATCTGATTCTGATCAAGTTGCGAAATATTTTCGGTCCCAACTTTCCAAAAATGAATTCAGTATAGGTGTTCAAATACTAAACGATATTAAGCACAGAGCCCACCTAGGTTTTCAAAAATTCAATGCAGAAAATGCTGAACGCATTTTAAGTAAATTAAATATCCTTGGTGTAATTGGTCAGGTCACTAAACCGAGCCATCTGCGCTTAGTTGCACCATAAGGAAAGCCAAATTGAAAAAAGTGGCTAAGTGATGGGATCACAAACTCCAACCATTTCAAACGAAAAGCATCTTGAACGCCTCGCGGGTATCGTTGAACGCATCACGTTTCATAACGAACAAAATGGCTGGTCGGTTTTAAAGGTCACATCCTTCCGCGATCCCGCACGAATGACCACGGTACTGATTCATCAGGCTAAGGTGTTTGCAGGGGCAACTATGGAATTCTGGGGCGAATGGGGTCATCACCCAAAACACGGTGAACAGTTTAAAGCTGTCCGTGCTGTCGAGAAAAAACCAGCCACTGCTGCTGCTTTAGAAAAATATTTGGGTTCAGGACTTATCAAAGGAGTCGGCCCCGCCACTGCGAAACGAATTGTTGGCCATTTCAATGACAAAACGCTTGATGTTTTTGAAAATAAAATTGAAGAACTGATGTTAGTTCCTGGTATTGCCGAAAAAAAACTAGAACAAATTAAAACCTCTTGGGAAGAACATCGTTCCATCCGTGATGTCATGATTTTTCTTCAAGGCTACGGAATTAGCACTTTGTTCGCCACCAAGATCTATAAAACTTACGGTGATAAAGCTATACAAACAGTCTCGGCTAATCCTTATCGATTAGCACATGATATTTATGGAATTGGTTTTTTCTCGGCTGACAAAATTGCGCTTGCGATGGGCTTTGAGCGAACTGGCGAGCCACGCATCGAAGCTGGCATTAAACATGTTCTATCTGCCAGCCGTGAAGAGGGGCATTGTTTTTTAACTGATCAGCAAATCATTGGAAACACACTTGAATTGCTTGTAGAAAAGATTGAACCTGATCGCCTTTTAGAGGTTCTGAATAATTTACTTAAAACAGATCAGGTAAAATGTCGTAAGCTTACACGTGATAACGAAATAGCTTCTTGTTATTATTCTAAGGGTCTTTATTTTGATGAGCTAACGACAACAAAACATGTCAAAGAATTGCTTGCCATCAAAATTCCAGTAGATCCAGCACGAATCCGTAACTGGGTCACAAAACACTGCGAAAAAAATGGAATTAGTCTCAGTGATGAACAGCAAGCAGCTGTTTGTGGGATTGCGGGGCAGTCATTTTCAATTTTAACTGGCGGCCCAGGTTGTGGCAAAACGACTTGCACCAAAGCCTTAGTTCAGCTGCTAAAGGCCATGAAAAAACATGTGATTCTTGCCGCCCCTACAGGTCGCGCCGCTCAGCGAATGACCGAGGTCATCGGCTTTGAGGCAAAAACCATTCATCGCTTACTAGAATGGGTACCCGATAAGAATGGATTTAAACGCGATGATAAAAATCCACTTAAAACTAATTTTTTGATCGTCGATGAAACATCTATGCTGGACATCAGTTTGGCCGCAAGTCTTTTAAAATCCGTTCCAAAAAATGCCCAAGTTCTGTTTATTGGGGACCCAGATCAGCTTCCCTCTGTAGGAGCTGGGGATGTGTTGTCAGATTTATTAAAAACAGAACCCGTGCCACGCTTTAGGCTAACAAAAGTATTCCGGCAGGCCCAAGCCTCGTCGATCATTAGATTTGCTCATGAAATTAATAGCGGGTCAGTCCCTAGAATCATTTCGCCGCTGGCAAAGTCAAATGCCTTCGCTGAGGGTCATGACTGTTTATTTGTTGATGCCGACGAAGCAACCCAAGATCAGATTAAATTTATTAAACGTGCTAAGTTCGCTATCGAGCAAACATTAAAAGAAGACTCAGGCCACTTGTTAAAACTTGGTGAAGAATGGAAAGGCCGTTTGCAAAAAACATCTGAAGGTGTCGAGGTTGATCAACTGTATCGGCCCGAGGAAATCGATGAACAATCAATACGTGCTCCCATTTTAACAATTCCAGAAAAATTCAAACACGTTGATCTCAATGTTTTAGCAAAAGCTGAATCAAACACCAAAGAACTTATGGCCGTTTTAAAATCGGTTCACCCGTGGTCTTCACTTAATTACGGAATGTCGGCAGTTGAAACAGCAGTAAGACTTTATACAAAAACAATTCCTGAATGGCTCGGTAAAGACGTCGAAATTCAAATATTGACCCCACAAGTACGCGGCACCATGGGTACATTGAGTCTAAATGAATCCCTTCAGAAAATTTCAAATCCTGAATCGCCAAATAAACGCCAAATACAAATTGGAGCGCGCATTCTAAGAGTCGGGGATCGTGTGATTCAAACCAGAAATAATTATGACCTCGGCGTTTTTAACGGCGATATCGGGCGCATTACCCAAGTTGATTCTGAAGACATGACCTGCGAGGTTTGTTTTTCAGGCGGCGAAGAACGCATTATTTGTTTTGAAAAAGCAGACCTGAGTGATCTAACGCTTGCCTATGCGATCACGATTCACAAGTCCCAAGGCAGTGAATTTCAGGTCGTAATTATTCCCGTTTTAGGACAGCATTTTAATATGCTTTTTAGAAACTTGATTTACACAGGACTGACTCGCGCTAAAAAATTGGCTGTGTTTGTGGGAAGCCGAAAGGCTTTTGCAATGGCCGTGGGTCAAATTGATAATCGCAAGCGACAAACGGCGCTGGCGGACCTTATCCGGCAGTCAACTTAGCAAATGACTAAGACAAGCTGAATCAACCACTACTGGTTTTGTAGACCAGGCACTTAATATTTGCTAATCCTAAACATATGAACGTTGGAAGAAATGACCCCTGCACTTGCGGCAGTGGCAAAAAATATAAAAAATGTTGCTTAGATGAAAATCAAACAAGCCAGGATGAATTCAAAAAACGTCGCTGGTCGGCGGTACAAACTGGCCTCATCGAAAAAATATTAGATCATGCTTCAGAATTTTACGGGCCTCACGCAATACATGAAGCCTACAATGAATTTCAGCTTTTTGAAACTGAAGATGGAGTTAAACCTAAATCAACCGAACTACCTGTCTTCATGCCTTGGTTTTTTTATGAGTGGCGGCCTGATCTTGAAAATGAAATATTTGAAGGTGCGCCAGACATGCCTCCGGCGCAGTCCTTATTAGAAAACGACCGTAGATTATCTGCCGATGAAAAGCTACACCTACAAAAATGCGGCGAAACCGCGTTTAGTTTTTTTGAAATTTTAGAAATCATTCCCGAAAAGTCACTCAAACTAAAAGATATTTTAACTGAAGAACATCACAGTGTTTTAGAAAAAAAGGCTACTCAAGGAGTTCAAAAAGGCGATATCTTTTTTGGTAAAGTTATTTC
>JAYVHE010000244.1:0-5714 GCA_043771495.1 Bdellovibrio sp.
CCCGCGCCCAGCGTTTCCAGGTTCGTCCACCAGTTCGACACGCGCCGGCCGCGCACCCGCAGCAGCGGCGCGCAAGCAATTGCATTAACAATCCGCAAACTTGTAATTCGCAGCTTTACTTAAACAACACTGGTTTTTCAGGTTACCCAATGGGTGGCTCGAATAATGGCGGCAGTGGTTACGTCTTTGGAGGCAACGGCTATTACACTTCGGGCGCAACTCCATTTTATTTTGCTAACTCAGCAGCTTATCTTTGCAACTGCCCGTTTGGTTCAGTTCCAACTTACAATACTTACTCTGGTTTAGGTTGTGTTCAAAGCCAATATATCGGCTCTAGTTACACGGCCTACGGATGGGGCCCAAATAATGGCCAGTGGCTTAATATTCCACAAATTTCTAACGTGAGTGGTTATCCAAATTCATCGTGCTACAATGGTGTTATTCAATCCTGTGTGGTTGGAGCAACGAATTCATGCACGGCGGGTTACACGTGCAGATACACCACCGCAGCCTCAACTCTGGGAATTTGCCAACCAAATTAATAAAAATTCAGCCAGATTTGCCTAACAACAATAGTCATAAATAATTTCAGTTTTAATTTTATTTGAGCGCCATTATCCCTTATCCTATGGTTTGCATAGGAGGGCGTTATGAACAGTCAGCTTGCGAACAATCCTTTACTGAAACCGTCGGAACTTAAAGATCAGGCGATTCCGTTTCATTTGATAAAAACCGAACACTACATTCCCGCTTTAAACAAAGCGATCGAACTTGCTAAAAAAGAATGTGAAACCATCAAAGCTGAAAAAGTCCCAACTTTTGACAACACGATTATTGCGATCGAACATTTAACGGAATCTGTCGATCGAATTTCGTCGATTTACTTTAATTTGTTTTCCGCTGAGGCCAATGCCGAACATCAAGCCCTAGCAAAAGATATCTCGCCGGTGTTGTCGGCGTTTGCTTCCGACATTACCTTAGACGCCGAATTATTTGCGCGCGTAAAAATGATTTATGATTCAAGAACTGCCTTAGGACTTACCGGAGAAGACCTCCGCGTCGTCGAGAAAAAATATTTAGATTTTGTTCGTAATGGTGCGCTTTTAGAGCCTGCTAAAAAAGTGCGTCTTCGGGAATTAGATCAAGAGCTCTCTGGTCTTGGACCACAGTTTTCTGAAAATGTTTTAAATGCCACGAACGCTTTTGAACTCTGGGTCGATAACAAAGAAGACCTTGAAGGATTACCAGATCACGCCGTTGAAGCGGCTGCGATTGCCGCGCAACAAAAACAAAAAGTGGCTGGCACGACTGGTGGAGCAAAATGGCTTTTCACTTTGCATGGTCCCTCACTGATTCCTTTTTTAACCTATGCAAAGAGCCGCCCGCTTCGTGAAAAAATCTGGCGCGCCAGTTCATCAAAAGCCTTCGGTGGCCAATTTGATAACAGCACGATCGTCACAAAAATTTTAAACTTAAAATTTGAACGGGCTAATTTATTGGGTTACAAAAATTATGCGGACTACGTTTTAGAGGAACGCATGGCTCAATCCAGCCAGACTGTTTTTACATTCTTAGAAAAACTTTTAGAACCCTCTAAGAAAGCGGCTGTTAAAGATTTAAAGGAAGTTCAAGACTTCCGTCAGAGCACCGACGGCGCATCTGAAATTAAACCTTGGGACTTTGCTTATTATTCTGAAAAACTCAAAGAAAAAAAATATTCGTTCAACGAAGAAGAGCTACGCCCCTATTTTAAATTAGAAAATGTTATTGAAGGTGTTTTTAAACACGCTGATAAACTTTTTAAATTGCATTTTAAGCCGGTCGCTGGCGTTCCGACTTATCATCCCGATGTAAAGACATTTGAAGTGTATGAAAAAGCCAATGGTGGTGATAACTACATGGGTCTTTTTTATATGGACTTTTTCCCACGCGAAACTAAAAAAGGTGGCGCATGGATGACCAACTTCCGTGAGCAAGGATTATGGGGCACATCTATTTCGCGACCACACGTCAGTATCGTGTGTAACTTTACCAAACCGACGCCGACTAAGCCATCGCTGATCAGCTATGATGAAGTTCTCACGTTGTTTCATGAATTCGGTCACGCCTTGCACGGCTTGCTTTCTAAATGTAAGTACCGCAGTCTTGCGGGCACAAACGTCTATTGGGACTTTGTCGAACTCCCATCACAAATTATGGAAAACTGGGTCAAAGAAAAAGAAGGCTTGGACTTATTTGCTACACATTATGAAACTGGCGATAAAATTCCAGCAGAACTTGTCACTAAAATTAAAACAGCTTCTAAATTTCAGGTGGGCTGGCAAAGCTTACGACAATTGAATTTTGGCTTATTAGACATGAACTGGTATTCAACTGATCCAAAATTGATTACCAACATCGATGATTTCGAAACAAAAATCAGTGCGCGAACTAGATTGTTAGATAAAGAGCCTGGAACAAATTCATCATGCAGCTTTGGACACATTTTTGGAGGCGGCTACGCAGCCGGCTATTATTCTTATAAATGGGCCGAAGTTTTAGATGCCGATGCTTTTGAATATTTTAAAGAAAAAGGTTTATTTAACGAAGAGGTGGCCACAAAATTTAAAAATTCAATTTTGTCACGGGGTGGAACCGCTCATCCGATGGATTTGTACAAAGAGTTCCGCGGACGCGAGCCAGATCCTAATTCACTATTACGCCGGGATGGAATGCTCGCATGAAGATGAAGAATTTCGTGATCAAAGATAAAAAGAAAAAAATTGCTTTAGTTTATCGAATTCATTCTAAAGAAGCCGTCGAAATGGCGACGAAGGTGACCAATTGGCTTCTTAAGAAAAAGGTGGCCGTATTTACCGCACCTGAACAGAAAAAGATTCCTCGCACCGAAGTTATCGTTAGCTCGAATGAACTCAAAGACATGAATTTAATTATTGTTTTAGGTGGCGATGGGACTTACCTTCGTGCAGTCCGACTCTTGCGCCATCATACAGTTCCAATCATCGGATTCAACATGGGTTCATTGGGATTTTTAACCACGCACAGCCAAGACGAAGTTTTTGATATGCTGACTATGACGTTAAAAAACCAAATGATGCTGTACCCGCTTTCGTTGATTCGGGCGACAGTTAAAACTAAGACCAACAAAAAAATATCATTTGATGCCTTAAATGACTTTGTTATTGAGCGCGGTTCTTTTTCGCAGCTGATTAGCACGACGGTTTTTCACAATAAAATGCTGGTTAACGATATCAAAGCTGATGGAATTATTATTTCATCACCGACTGGATCAACGGCGTATAATTTGGCAGCTGGCGGACCGATTCTGCATCCAAGCGTTAAGGCCTTAATTGTAACGCCAGTAGCACCGCACTCGTTAACTTCGCGTCCTTTGATTTTGGATAGTGAAAACGAAATGACGTTGCGGCTTAATGAACAAACCAGCACGGCGCACTTTATTGTTGATGGTCAAAAAGTTTTTGAACTTTCTCCGGAAGACGAAGTTACAATTAAAATGTGCAATCACTATCACTATGCTGTTCGTAAACCTGACCATAGCTTTTTTAGTCTACTCAAAGAAAAATTAAAATTTGGAGATCGGTATGTTACTGGAGCTTAGAGTTTCGCAATTTGCGATTATTGATTCGATTAATATTGAATTTAAAAAAGGTTTAAATATTTTGTCCGGCGAAACCGGTTCCGGTAAATCCGTGCTGCTAAAAAGTTTGGCCCTGCTGATGGGTGAAAAAGCCTCGTCAGACACCGTACGTACTGGCGCAACTCAAGCCACCGTCGAGGGTTTATTCGATATCAAACACCGCACGGACCTGATCGAGAAACTCGAGGCTTACGGTATTGAAATGGACGAGAAAAAACTTTTGGTCCGACGAGTTATTTCTTCTGAAGACAAATCTAAAGTTTTTATCAACGGTGTGTTGTCGACGTTAACTCAATTGAAAGAATTAATTTCACCACTGATTGAAGTGACCGGTACTAAACATGTTCAGGCCGTGTCGGCGCCGCTGATCGAAATGACGGGCCAGCATGACAATCGCAATTTGACGTCTAAGTCGTATCACTTAGATATGTTGGATCAATCGGCCGGAGTTTGGGACAAACGCCAAACTTTAGAAAAGAAATATAAAAACTATTTACAACTTAAAACCGAAATAGCTGATTTTGAAAAGCGCCAGGGCGAGCGTTTGCAAAAGTTAGATTATTTAAAATTTCAGGTCGCTGAATTTGAAAAATTAGATTTAAACTTAGAGACTGATCTAGCTTTAGAAGACGATATTAAAAAACTAAAAAGCTCTGCAAAAATTTTACAGTTTACAGATCTTTGCGATCAAACTATTTATCATGATGATGACTCTGTATCGTATCGCTTGAAGACTTTGCTTAAAAGAGCGCATGAGTTTGCAACGATTGATCCAGAATTAGTTAAACAGATTGAACCAATCGAACAAGCCATGACCATGATTGGCGATTCTGTTTACAACCTGCACTCTTATGTTAAACGTTTACAATTAGACCCTGCTCAGCTTGAAGAAAAAGAAGAACGCTTAAGTCAAATTCGTAAATTGCAAAAAAAGCATCATCCCGATCTGAAAGAATTAGATGCTATTTATAAAAGCCTAAAAGCCGAAGTGCATGCGATTATTCACGCCGATGAAAATTTTGATCAGCTTAAAAAGAATTTTGCGTTGGTTGAATTAGATTTAAAAAAGCTGAGTGAAGAATTACACACGGTTCGCAGTAAAAACGCGACAAAGCTTTCTAAACAGATCAACGAAGAGCTCAAAGATTTAAACATGAAGGGTGTCATTTTTGATATTCAAGTGAATAAACTAGGGCACGTGACTGAAAGTGGAATTTCTGACGTTGAATTTATGACGCAGACATCCCCGCGTGACCCGTTTAAACCAATTTCTAAGGTTTCTTCTGGCGGTGAATTATCTCGAATTCTTTTAGCGTTAAAAAAATCTACTCAAAGCGCGGCCAATGCTAAAATGGATTTGCCACGTACTTATTTGTTCGATGAGGTCGATACCGGCGTGTCTGGACCAACGGCTGAAAAGGTCGGGCAAAAACTGCGAGAAATCGCCAAGGGCCAACAGGTCATTTGCGTCACTCATTTGCCACAAGTCGCGGCTTGTGGCCATGTTCACTATGTCATCGAGAAATCCAATATCAACAAACAGACCGTCATGACAGTTCACGAATTGAATCACAAACAACGTGTTCAAGAAATCGCACGATTAATCTCAGGTGAGAAAATTTCTAAAACCTCGATCGATCACGCCGAACAATTATTGAAATCCATCTAGAAGCTCGGGGGTTACTGCCCCTGACCTACTTCTAGTCTGGGTTGTCTGCGCTTTTATTTCTAAGGATACTAATAACGGACTCTATTTTAAGAGGAGAAATCGTTATGAGTTATGTTTTGAATAAAAAACTTTTCGAACTGCTGTTTTCGCTGATACTTTGTTTTTCTGCACAAGAAACTTTTGCAGCCAAGAAAAAAGGTGGGAAGGGTGCGTTTGCGGGTGGATCACTTTCTGTCGGTTTAGGTTTAGCCGTAGCGACGGCTGACCAAGACGGAATTAATCAGCTGATACAAGCCGGAAAACTCGCTAACAATTCGACGGCAGGTAATATGTCGTCAGCGACTGAATATATGGCTCACGTCACATTTAGATTTTCAAATAATCTGG
>JAYVHE010000245.1:0-10392 GCA_043771495.1 Bdellovibrio sp.
CGCGTTTTGATCAACTTACTCAAGAAACATCACTATCAGTTACTGGCACAGTTCGTAAACATCCAAAACACGAAAACGTTTTTGAAATTGGTGTTCAGAATTTTGAAATCATCGGTAAATCTGAAAATTATCCGATCACGCCAAAAGATCACGGCACAGATTTTTTAATGGAAAATCGCCACTTGTGGATTCGTTCAAAACGCCAGCACGCTATCTTGCGCGTACGTCACGAAATTATTTCTGCGATCCGCGATTTTTTTGATGGTCGTGGTTTTACCTTAACTGACGCGCCCATTTTTACTCCCGCAGCGTGCGAAGGAACTTCAAATTTATTTGAAACAAAATACTTTGATGAAAAAATGTTTTTATCGCAATCTGGTCAGCTTTACATGGAAGCCACAGCGCGGGCTTTTGGTAAGGTTTATTGTTTTGGCCCAACATTCCGTGCTGAAAAATCTAAAACTCGTCGTCATCTGATTGAATTTTGGATGGTTGAACCAGAAGTTGCTTTTAACGACATGTACGACAATATGGAATTAGCAGAGCAATTCACTGAGTATATTGTTCAACGAGTTATTAAAAATCGTCCTGATGAATTAAAAACTTTAGAACGTGATGTTGCAAAATTACAAGCAATCAAAGGTCCGTTTCCACGTTTACATTATAAAGAAGCCTGCGAAATTATTAAAAAAGAGAATCCAGAATTTATTATTGGTGATGACTTCGGTGCGCCGGACGAAACTATTATTTCTTCAAAATTTGATAAACCGGTGTTTGTGCATCACTACCCGCAAGCCATCAAAGCCTTTTATATGAAAGAAGATCCTAAAGAGCCTGGATACGCAATGGGTTGCGACATGTTAGCCACAGAAGGCTATGGCGAAGTCATTGGCGGAGGTCAACGTGAAGAAAGCGTTGAAACTTTGATCCAAAGAATAAAAGAACACAAACTAGATCAAAAAGATTTTGAATGGTACTTGGACATCCGACGCTACGGCAGTGTTCCTAGTTCGGGTTTTGGCTTGGGGCTTGAGCGCGCAGTAACATGGATTTGTGGATTACCTCATGTTCGTGAAACTGGTGCATTCCCACGTCTATACGGTCGCGCATATCCTTAACTTTACCTATCTAACGGAGATACCTTCATGAACGAAATGATGAAACTGAAAATCGAAGAGCTTGAGCGCAGAAACGATCAAGCATTGGCTGGTGGCGGTTCCGATAAAATTGCTAAACACAAAAAAGATGGCCGCTTAACAGCGCGTGAACGCTTAGATGTGCTATTAGATCCAGGCAGCTTTGTTGAGACCGACCGTTTTGTAACTCATCGCTGTACTAACTTTGGAATGGAAAAAGCTAAAATTCCTGGCGACGGTGTGATCACTGGGTACGGCCGAATCAATGGAAAATTGGTTTTCGTGTCGTCACAAGATTTCACTGTAACTGGTGGATCAATGTCACGAACCCAAGCCAATAAAATTTGTAAAGTAATGGATTTAGCTCTAAAAAATGGAGCCCCATTTATTTCAATTAATGACTCGGGTGGCGCACGCATCCAAGAAGGTATTGAATCACTTGGTGGTTACGCAGATATTTTTTCTAGAAATGTTTTAGCATCGGGAGTAATTCCGCAAATTTCCGCAATTATGGGCCCGTGCGCAGGCGGAGCCGTCTATTCTCCTTCAATTACTGACTTCGTGTTCATGGTTGAAAACACGAGTTATATGTTTGTAACTGGGCCAGAGGTCATCAAAGCCGTTACTCATGAAGACGTCACTAAAGAAGAACTCGGCGGGGCTTCTACGCATTCGCAAAAATCAGGGGTCGCACATTTTACTGCAAAAGAAGACAAACACTGTTTATTATTAATTCGTGAGTTGATGAATTTCTTACCGACGAATAATTTGGATGATACTCCGACGTTAGCGCCAAAAGATAATCCAAACCGTTTCGTTGAAAATTTAAATAATATTATTCCAGACAGTCCAAAAAAACCATACGACATGTTGCTGGTGATCGGCGAAGTTGTCGATGAAGGTTATTTCTTAGAGGTTCACAAACACTGGGCTCAAAATATTATTGTCGGTTTCGCGCGGATGAATGGTCGACCAATTGGCGTTGTTGCAAATCAACCCCAAGTGCTTGCGGGTTGTTTAAATATTGAAGCTTCTCGAAAGGCAGCGCGATTTATTCGTTACTGTGACGCTTTCAACATTCCAATTGTTTCATTCGTGGATGTTCCTGGATTTTTACCCGGTAAAGATCAAGAATGGAACGGGATCATTACTCACGGTGCTAAATTACTTTATGCCTATGCCGAAGCAACTGTTCCAAAAATTACTGTTATCACTCGTAAAGCCTACGGTGGTGCCTACATCGTTATGGGTTCAAAACTTTTACGAAGCGACGTAAACTTAGCGTTTCCATCAGCTGAAATCGCAGTTATGGGTGCTGATGGCGCGGTTAATATTATTCACCGTGAGGCTATCGCCAAAGCTAAAGATCCAGCCGCTGAACGCGCAAAATTAACGGCTGAGTATGAACAAATGTTTAGTAATCCTTATGTATCGGCAGAGCTTGGCTACACAGATGAAGTGATCGAGCCGGCATTAACTCGTCGTCGTATTATTGATTCTTTAGAAATGCTTAAAAACAAACGCGATATTATTCCGCCAAAAAAACACGGAAACATTCCTCTCTAGGTAACTCTAGGTAACAGTTCCCTTTTTGTAAAGTTTCGCGTCATTTACATTAAGGGAACTAAAAATTCATGACGCGAAACTTTACAAAAAGGGAACTGTTACCTAATGAAAGTGAGAATTAAATATGATTGAAGCTCCATTTAAAAAAATATTAATCGCCAACCGTGGAGAGATTGCCATTCGTGTCACTCGAGCGTGTCGAGAATTAGGAATTTTATCTGCCGCCGTATTTAGTGATGCGGATCGGGACAGTCTTCATGTTTTTTTGGCGGACGAAGCTTACCACATTGGTCCTTCACCATCGAAAGAAAGTTATCTGAATTATAGAAAAATTATTCAAGTCGCAAAAGATGCTGGTGCTGATGCCATTCACCCCGGCTACGGATTTTTATCTGAAAACCCAATCTTTGCCAGAGCCTGCAAAGAGGCCGGTATTGTATTTATTGGCCCGACTCCCGAAAATATGGAAGCTATGGGCGATAAGCTTTCAGCTAAAGCGTTGATGAAAAAAGCTGGCGTTCCCCAGGTGCCCGGCAGTGATGGCCCCGTCGAATCTGTTGAAGAAGCTCAGGCCGTAGTTAAAAAAATTGGATTACCAATTATTATCAAAGCAACAGCTGGCGGTGGCGGCAAAGGAATGCGAGTTGTTCGTGTTGATTCTGAGCTTGAAAGTGCGTTTCGCGCTTGTAGATCAGAGGGACAAAATTACTTTGCCAATCCCACGGTATACATTGAACGATTCATAAATGATCCCAAACATATCGAGATCCAGGTTTTTGGCGACACTCACGGTAACGTCGTGCATTTATTTGAACGTGAATGTTCTGTTCAACGACGTCACCAAAAAATTATTGAAGAATCTCCGTCACCAAGTGTTCCACCTGATGTACGAATTAAATTGGGCGAAGCCTCTGTTAAAGCGGCCAAGTCGATTAATTATTTGGGCGCTGGAACAATTGAATATATTTTTGATAACCAAACTAAAGAATTTTTCTTTATGGAAATGAATACCCGATTACAAGTGGAGCATCCAATAACTGAGATCGTTGTTGGAGTTGATTTGGTTAAAGAACAAATTTGGGTCGCAAAAGGAAAACCTCTTAGTTTTAAACAATCGGACCTTAAGCAAAAAGGTCACGCCATTGAAGCGCGGATTTGTGCGGAAGATCCTGTGACTTACAAACCGTCGCCAGGAGTGATTCGTGCCTGTCGCCATCCGCAAGGCCCCTTTATTCGCATGGACTCATACGCTTACCCTGGATACGAAGTTCCGATTTATTACGATCCAATGATTGCCAAAGCTATTACCTGGGGAGAAACCCGCGAGGAAGCCATTGATCGCATGGAGCGAGCGCTCAGCGAATTTGTTTTAACTGGAATTAAGACAAACATCGCACTTCACAAAACAGTGCTAAGACATAAAAAATTCTTAGATGGATCATACACAACTCAGTTCATCGAAAAGAATTTCGAAGTTTTGGAACCCGATATTTTTAAAGACATCGATGATCCAGTATTTTTGATTGCAGCAGCGATTACAGCTTACCAGGATCGTAAATCAAAAGATGTCCGACGTTTTAACGTGGCCTCGAACTGGCGTCGTGTTGGTCGCAAACTACAGCTACGGACTTAGACGATTTTGCGCTAAGGAATTTGATCCACTTTTGACTTTTAGTTATTAATTTTTTGTACGGAGTAACAGAATGTATTTTGAAGCATTATTAAAAGGTAAAAAATATAAAGTTGATGTTCACGAAGATCGCAATCAATGGAAAGTTTCTTTGCAACAAGAAGGCAAAGACTGGGCTCATTATGAAATCTCTAAGAATGATTTTAAATCCGCAGAAGAATACATCAGCTTTTTATTTGGCGGAAAGTCTTACTTGATTGATGTCGTAGGACAAGATACCGAATATACCGTTTTTACTCGAAACTCGTTCCGTACAATTAAAATTTTTAATGATGAAATGTTATTGCATGAATCATTGAAAAAAGGTGGCGGCTTCGGTAACGAAAACGAATTAAAATCTGGAATGCCTGGTAAAATTATTGAAATCTTTGTTAAAGAAGGCGACGAAGTTAAAGCCGGAAAACCGCTTTTAATTATGGAAGCCATGAAGATGGAAAATGAAATGCGCGCATCCGGCGATGTCAAAATCAAACAAATCTGTGTAAAACAAGGGGACTCAGTTGAATCTGGTGCTGTCTTAATTAAGTTCGTTTAACAAGATCCACACCTAGACCAAATGCCAGTTCAATTAAACTAACCTGATTTAAACCAGGCTAGTTGTTTTGAGTAAGTACAAAATTTTATTAGAATTCAATCGAATCTTAACAGGTTTTTTACGTGACAAAAAATAACCAAAAAATTTGTTATTTTTTTAAGACGTCATAATCAACTTATGAGCTCTATTTGCCGATAAATTAGATATGAAGCCATCAGATATTTCAATGCTAGTCGTCGACGACGAACAAATGATTTTAGAAACAATTTCGGCGTTGTTTAGCGGCTTTGGCTTTTATGTCGACTGTGCCAGTAGCGGTAATATCGCATGGGAAATGGTTGTAAAAAACAAATACAACGTGGTCTTTTCAGACATCCGTATGCCCGATGGGGATGGAGTCGAATTAGTGAAGCGCATCAAGTCGACGTATGGCAGCCAGATCAGTGTGTTATTTATGTCGGGTTTTTCTGATTTACAAAACGAAGAAATTTATCATATCGGTGCCGAAGGAAAATTTTCGAAACCGTTTAACACGAATGCCGTTCGTAGCGCCATCGAGCAAACTTTAATGGTGCCTTATGCGCGTTGGAATTCAAGTGCTTTTGTGGCTGATCCCAAAAGTATCATCATTGAAAAAAAGGGCGAAGACGTTAAAAGTCTAAAGGCACAAAAAGCAGTTGATTTTGGACGCGGTGGATTTTTTATTGCGCACAACTATGCCCCACCACCAAAAGGTTCGATGATTAAATTTTCTATTCAGATTGCAAGTCCTACACCTGTTTTGTTTCAAGGGTACGGTATAGTCCGTTGGATTCAAGTCGCAGGACGAAGCACTGCACCTCCTGGACTTGGAGTTGAAATAATTCAAATGGATCCTTTAGCTGCAAAAAAATATACTGAACTTTTTAAAGATGAAAATGCCTTCATACCTTCTTTTGCCTATGCGGCGATGAAAGGCTGAGCGTGCAAGGCATTTGGACAAAAATCAAAATTCCAGCTTTTGTTTTATTTACTTTTGCAGCCTACTATCTAACGGCGAAACTGGGGTTAAATTTAGCCACAATCAATAACCAAGCTTCTCCGGTGTGGCCGGCGACTGGTGTTGCACTTTCGGCAATGATAATTTTTGGGCCGACTTCATTGATCGGGATTTTTTTTGCAGCATTTTTAGTTAATTTGCAAACTGGTTTGAACATTTCTGCAACCACGTTGATTGCTTTTGGTAACATGCTGGAAGCGGCCGTATTTTATTTTGCGGGCCGCAGACTACTAGAAAGCAAAGAAACCTATGGAGCTCACACTATTTTTATTTTTGGACTAGGAATCATAGTCCTGTCCACAGCAACCAGCGCGACGGTAGGAACAGCCGCATTATATTTTTCTTCAATTGTTTCAAAAGATAATATTTTGGTTAATTGGCAAACGTGGTGGGTTGGAGACTTACTCGGCGCATTTATAATCACTCCAATGGCGTACAAAATTGCATATACAAAGTGGGATGAAATTTCTATAAAAAGTTCACAGATCTTTAAATTTTCGATCGTTACCATTGCGGCTATCCTGATTTCATACTTTGTTTTCGGTAGTGATTTTGGAAAATCCTATTTATTTTGTATTTTCATTGGTATCTACTTGCCGGCACTTTGGTTCAATTCGTTTTGGATTTACTTAACATCTTTATGTATTTGTTCCTATGCCGTTTACCAAACCAGTACGGGTCATGGTCCCTTTACAAGTAGCTTTTCGGTGAATGAAAGTCTAATTCATTTACAAATTTTTGTAGCGGCTTTAGCCATTACTTCGATGGGGCTTGAGAGTATAAAAACAGAAAAGTTATTTTGGCGGTCTTCAGTCGTGCTGATTGTCGGATGGATTTTGGCCGGATTAACATTTCATTTTTCTTACAAATCCTCAGAGTCGGAAGATGAATTAAAGTTAAAAAGCTTAATTACTCAGGCAGAAAACGAAATATCGAATCGAATTAACGATTACCTACAATTAATCGGTGGCGGGGCCGGATTTATTGGTGCTTCGGAATTTGTATCAGACAAAGAGTGGCATGTTTATTCAGAGCGAGTCCTTTCGACAAATCGCTTTCCCGGCATAACTGGAATTGGCTTAATCGTCCCTGAAAAATCAAATAGTAGGTATCGAGCACATCTTCCAATATTCGATTTAAAAAATGCGGATCCTAAAAGTGAAAAAAATGAAAAATTTGTTGTTACATATATTGAGCCGTATTTAGAAAATCAAAAAGCCTTGGGATTGAATATTTCATCAGAAGAAAACCGTTTCCAAGCCATAATTTATGCCCGTGATACCGGCTTACCAACAATGACAAAACCGATTACCTTAATTCAAGATCAATTTTCACGGCCAGGATTCCATATACTTTTACCCGTTTACAAACAAGGGTTTCCCGTTCAAAACACTGAACAGCGAAAGATTGCGCTCATTGGATTTATATATACTCCAATCATCTACGAACTATTTATTAATTCAGCAATTGCGAAGTTCGAAAATCAAATCAATTTGAAAGTGGTTGACGGAACTACCGAAGCTTATGCTTCCACCGATTTCAAAAAATTTAACGCTAAAGAAACTTTTACCTCTATTGAGCTTGCCGGGCACAGAATTAATCTTTATTGGAAAAAAGGCCCTAAATTTGTGAGTTCTCTTAGTTCGGTTTCATTATGGATTGGCTTTTTTGGCGCCGTTTTTTCATTATTGTTCGCTCTCGTGCTTTCCTCATTACAAAATATTTCTGTTCGCGCTGAAAGCCTCGCGTCCAAAATGACTAAAGAAGTCGAAAATCAAAAAAAGATGTGGCAAACATTAAGCGAGCTGTCTCCGATTGGTATATATTTAACCGATAAAAATGAAAAGTGTACTTACGCAAATCCAACTTGGCGCAAAATTCATGATATCAATGAGTCCGAGGTTCAGAATATTGATTGGACTTCCTTAATTCATCCAGACGATTTTGATAAAGTCTTAAATAAATGGAAGTCAAAAGACGTAACCGGAAATTTCACATGCACCTATAGAGTTCGTAAAATCAGCGGTGAAATCATGTATGTGAGTGCGTTGTCGGCCTCAATTAAAGACGAGGACAATAATGTTACGGGATATTTAGGAACAATTCTAGACGTTACTGAACTCCATCAAAATCAATCTGCTCTAGTCAATTCAGTCAAAATGTCGGCACTTGGTCAGATGGCTGGTGGACTTGCTCACGAAATTAATAATCCGTTAGCCATTTTGCACGGTAAGATCAGCATTATAGAACAAATGTTTTCAAACCCTAAAAAACTGAACGCTGAAGTCGCCGACAGACATATTCAAGACATGTTTAGCACGATCGATCGCATCGCAAAAATTATTCGAGGGCTTTCTTCAATCGCCAAGGAATCAGATCACGAACCTTTCGAAATTTGTCAGATTCAAACTGCTTTCGAAAGTAGCCTAATACTTTGCAACAAGCGAATTACAGAAAAAGGCATCAACTTAATTCTACCAGAAAGCTACCCGGATTTTATGTTCCTTGGGCGTAATGAGCAGATTTCCCAGGTGCTTATCAGTTTGCTTTATAACGCGTTGGACGCAGTTGTTGATCAACCCAATCCGTGGATTAAATTAGAAGTACAAGTTGGCAAATCTGTCGTTATCGAAGTTAGTAACTCAGGCCCGCCGATTCCTGCGAATATTCAGTCAAAAATTTTCGATCCATTCTTTACTACAAAAGATATTGGCAAAGGCATGGGACTTGGGCTCAGCGTATCCAAAGGCATTATCGAACGACACAAAGGTCGAATCTATTTAGATGCCACGAAGCAATACACAACTTTTACCATTGAGTTACCCGCCTATATCGAGAACGCTAACGTCGCTTAAAAAAGTGTTCGGCCCTATACGTATAAAGTACTCGACCAAGCCAAGGGCGTGTTGCTTATTTAACACCAATTTGTATATTGATTTTTAGATCGACCAGAAATCCCCATAATAATGAACTGCTGCAGCATTATATTGCTAAAAAATACCTTCAAAAATATCACTTGTGCAAGTGCCCACAATTTTAGAAAATCATTCATAGACGAAGTCATTATAATGACACAGAAACGGAGCAATCTATGAAATCGACTTTATTAAAATTGTTTTCTATCGCAGCTGTCGCTGCAAGCTTAGCGGCTTGCGGACCAAAAGCTTTTGTTAAAGGAGAGTACGAAGACCCTAACAAACAAAACTTAATGAACGACCAATGGTCAGAAACAGACATGCAAGTCGTTGTTAAAAACATGGTTGATTCTTTAGTGGCTCACCGTTCGATTGCAGACGCACAAAAAATGCCAATCTTGATGGTGACTAATTTACAGAATAAAACGTCTGAGCACATCGATACTCAAAGTATCATGGACATGGTTCGTGTTGAGTTAACAAATTCTGGCCGCGTCACTTTTGTAGATAAAGAAGCTCGCCAAGATATTTCAAATGAATATGATTACCAAAATTCTGGAATGGTCTCTGAAGAATCTAAAAAAGGTGCCGGCGGCCAAACTGGTGCAGATTTTATTCTTAACGGCCGTTTAGATTCAATTGTTCAAGAAGTTGGTAAAGACAAAACAGTTTATTACAAACTAACTTTGAACATGACGAATTTGAAAACAGGCTTAACATCTTGGACAAATCAAAAGCAACTTCGTAAAGCCTTCAAGAAAAAATCTGTCGGTTTATAATTTCCGATTCAGAATTTAGGTTCTTTCATCAGAGCGCATTCAATAAAATGATGCGCTCTTTTAACATGTACCTTTAACTTTAGAGGTTTTTATTAATAAACTAATACTCTTGCCTCTGTTAATTTTCGCCTTTTTTGGCTGTGCTACGTACCAAACCAAAGTTGATCCTGCACGCCAGAGTTTAATTAGTGGCGATTGCGACAAAGCCTTAACTCAACTTGAAGAATTCAGCAAAAATCCAAATGATGATCAGTTAGTCTATTTAATGGATTACGGGTCAGCATTGCAAATCTGTGGTGACTATAAAAAAAGTAATCAAGTATTTCTGCAAGCTGAACGCTTAGCAGATAATGTGGATTACCATTCGGTATCTCGTATTGCTGGCGCCACGCTGTTTAACGAAGAAATGATCCAATACAAGGGTGATACATTTGAAAAACTATTTTTAAATGTTTCTTTAGCCTTAAATTTTATTCAAATGGGCGACCTAGACGCAGCCATGGTCGAAGTCCGAAAAATAAATATTAAATTTAATAAATATCGCCACGACGATAAACAGAGTTTCGAAATGAATTCGTTTTCGAAATACTTAGGTGGTTTGATTTACGAGTCGCAAAAACAATTTGATGACGCCTGTATCGCATATAAAGAGGCCTACTTTCTGGATCAAAACTACGTCCAAGTCGGCGAAGACATGCTCCGCACCTGTTGGAAAGCGCGTCGCACCGACGA
>JAYVHE010000246.1:0-3600 GCA_043771495.1 Bdellovibrio sp.
CACAACGTCAACTGGACGCTCTAAGGTAAAAATGTTACGATCAGTTTTGCGAACTTCATGTAACATGGAATAGAATGTAGTGGTCTTTCCAGAGCCAGCTGAGCCCGAGAGTACAATTAAACCGTAGGACTTTTGAGCCCAGGTTCTAAACTGCTGTAATGTTGATTCGTCACTGTTACAAATTTTTTCAAGCGGCATTACATCTTGGTCCGGATTAAAAATATTTAAAGTAATGTGAGGTCCTGAAACGGTTTCGACACGGTTGTAACGAATCTGCAAACCTTCTTCGACACTGCGATTTAAATAAAATCGACGGTTTGATTCATTTTGTAGAGGCAAAGAATTCTTCTGCCAATATTCATTAATTGAATTAAACGTTTCTTCTTGAATTTTAGTTAAGATTTCTAATCCTTTGCGCTGTCGGTAGCGGATCTCGAAATGACCTTTAATAGCAACCAAGTGAATCTTTCGAGTTCCGTGATCATAAGCGTCCCAAATAATCTGTTCTGCTAAAGGCGTGCGCTCATTAATCGAAGTCTCTTTGGTTGAGCGGCCTAATAAATAATTTGTTAGCTCGATAATCTCTTTTTGGGATTGTAGGAGGGGCCCTTTGCCAGAAACATGGAGTGCTAACTCATCTTTTAAAAATCGCCACTGTCGGCCCAGCTTGTGACCAGGTACTTTTCCTGCCTGCAGCCATTTATACAATGTACTGGGCGTGGTTTTTAAAAATCCAACAGCTTCATCAAAGTCTAGGTAGGTCTGTTTTTCCATCGGTTGTCCTTTGTTATCCGTTATTGTCCGTTGCAACTCAATGTTCGGTCTTTTTAGCGGCATTGAATAGTCCAGAATCGCAATTGGCCATTTCTCAAGGTGAGTTGAAATTTAATAATAATCCATGAATTAAAATTACTGCAAAGTTTAAAAAGATTTCTTTCAATTACATGCCCGATTAAATCTCTAAATTATTTAATCGAAGAAGATGTGCGACGAATGAAGAAAGTGCAAGGCTACAGAAACTTACCCCTGCGCTTTGGACTTTACTTCGTAAGCTCACCGCACAAAATGACGTTGACATTAATCTGGAAATCAACAAATTTGCTTAACACAAACCTCTAATCGACTGATGAATTTCAACTCGACGAGAGACAAAGCCTTTTAAGTTGTGCGGGGATTATAATATGACAAAATTTAAAATCGCGTTAAACAATGTTTTGACACATATTTTCTTTATGGTTAAAGTTTCTCTAAACCTGGAGATCAATTGTGAAGAAAAACCTTATTTATGTTGTAATCGTTCTAGCCGGAGCAGCAATTTTTTTTTATTTTCAAAAAATTAAATCTACTAGCGACGTCAGTGAAAAGCCGGCTGCTTCAGTACAGCCTGCTCTTAAGAAAGAGACTACCCCAGTTGTCGCTCCACAGATTCAGGCGGACCTTCAGAACCCTGCCCCGGGTGACGGACCAAAAATTGCCATTGGGTCAAAAGTAAAGCTTGAATACAAGATTAGAAATGCCAAGACAGCCGTAATAATTGCCGAGTCCGGAAAAAATCGATTGCCAACAGATTTTGAAATTGGAACTCCGAATGTTTTTGGAGATCTGCTGATGAAACTCGTCGGAGCCAACAAAGGCGCTCTACTTAAGCTCACTCTTCCTCCTGAGTTCGGCACTTTGACTCCCACGGGCCAAGAGTTTGCGAAGCAACACGCTTTATCCGCCGACACAGTCCTTCAGATTGATTTTACTGTGTCAGAAGTCATACCTAAATAGTAATAACGATAATAGTAGGTCTTTGACTGCTAAATCGAGGTGCAGACTGAGAATTTATTCGCGGCTATTGTTTATCTTAATCATTTATCAGAGTTTTACTTTTGCTGAAGCGGTCGCGAAAAATAATGACGTTCGTCAGCTTGAATTTATCGGTCAGCTACAACCTTTTTTTTTGGCTGAGACTAAAATTGAGAATCAACGCGAATGGATTGCATCTAGCTTTCAAGTTGTGGATCAGTTTTTAACATCAGATGTGGAAGATGATTCCGTTGACCGCAACAAAATGATATTGGATTTTTTGGAAGACGTCTCGGTTCGAAATGCTGATTCTGATGTACGGTTAGCTGTTTCGCGCGTTATTGAAGGATATTTGTTATTGTCTAAAAATCCGCAACGTTCCTGCGATATTTTTAATAAAACTCTAAAATTTTCGAAAACCAATACTGATAACTTACTCGTTGCAAAAACCTACAGCGGTCTCGCCTGGTGCAGCAACAACTTGAAAGATTATGATAAAGCCATTCAGTATCTTGATACGGCACTTAGATTACCGCTTGCCGACCTAAAAAACGAAGAGGTGGGCATTTACCTTTCTAAGGGATGGATTGAATATTTTAGCAGGAAGCCTGAAAAGTCCTGTGTTGCGTTTCAAAAGGTTCGTGATCTATCCCCAGAATCGCTGTATCAAAAAATCCAGTCTCGCCATGGACTTTCTCTGTGCTACAAATTTCAAAAAAATTATGATGCAGCTCTTAAAGAAGCCGACGGCGCGCTGGCTCTTATTCCTACAATGAAATTCATAAGTTTATCCGTCGATATTCAAACGGTCAGAGCTTGGATTTATCTAAATAAACAGGAGCCTGAAAAGTCGTGCGATCTGTTTCAAAAGCTTCGGGAAATTTCACCCCTATCGCAGGGCCAAAAGATAGTCATTCATCAGGGCTTTGCGAACTGTTATAAAGCTCAGAAAAAATTTGAAAAAGCCTTGGCCGAAATCGATGAAGCTTTAAAACTTCCTTTGAAGAATTTTAAAAAACAATCCATCGATCTTCAAATGGCCAGAGCTTGGATTTATCTAAATAAACTGGAGCCTGAAAAGTCGTGCGATCAGTTTCAAAAGCTTCGGGAAATTTCACCCCTATCGCGGGGCCAAAAGATAGCCATTCATCAGGGCTTTGCGAACTGTTATAAAGCTCAGAAAAAATTTGAAAAGGCCTTGGCCGAAATCGATGAAGCTTTAACAATTCCACTGTTGGATAATAGAGAGTCCATTGATCTTCAGATATTTAGCTCTTTGATCTATACAGACAAGCAGGACTCTGAAAAGTCCTGCGATATGCTTCAAAAAGCTCGCGATTTATCATCTCAATCACTGGACCAAAAGATGGCGATCCATCAGGGCTTTGCGAACTGTTATAAAGCTCAGAAAAAATTTGAAAAGGCCTTGGCCGAAATTGAGGAAGCTTTAAAGCTTCCTTTGAAAGATTTTAAAAACCAATTCATAGACCTTCAAATAATCAGAGCTTGGATATATTTAGAAAAACAGGAGCCTGAAAAGTCCTGCGATATGTTTGAAAATGCTCGCGATTTATCACCTCAATCACTTTACCAAAAGATGGCGATCCATCAGGGCTTTGCGAACTGTTATAAAGCTCAGAAAAAATTTGAAAAAGCCTTGGCCGAAATCGATGAAGCTTTAAAACTTCCTTTCAAGGATTTTAAAAAACAATCCATAGATCTTCAAATAATCAGAGCTTGGATATATTTAGAAAAACAGGAGCCTGAAAAGTCCTGCGATATGTTTGAAAAAGCTCGCGATTTGTCACC
>JAYVHE010000247.1:0-11412 GCA_043771495.1 Bdellovibrio sp.
TTCGGTGACGGGATGTTCAACTTGCAAACGGGTGTTTACTTCCAATAAAAAAAATTTACCGTCTTGTAATAAAAATTCAACGGTACCAGCACCTTTGTATTGTGCCAATTGCCCGATACTCGCGGCCATTTCACCCATTTGGCGGCGAAGATCATCAGTTAACGATGGGGACGTGGCTTCCTCGATAATTTTTTGGTGGCGACGTTGGACCGAGCATTCGCGATCAAACAAATGTTGAACGTGCCCTGATGAATCTCCAAATATTTGGAACTCGATGTGTTTAGCGCGGTCCAAATATTTTTCGACGAAAACTTTGTCCGATCCGAACGCGGCCTTAGATTCACGCTGTGCAGACTCAATTTGAGTTTGCGCTTCGCTCATTGCGCGAATCAGCTTCATGCCGCGACCACCACCACCGGCGGCGGCTTTAATAATAACGGGGAGTCCGATTTTTTCGATTTCAGCTAATAATGTTTTTACAGATTGGTCTTCACCTTCGTAACCTGGAACAAGTGGTAACCCGGCTCTTTGCGCGAGCTTCTTACAAGAAATTTTATCGCCCAGTAAACGAATGCTTTGCGGAGAAGGTCCAATAAAAACTAAACCAGCTTTACCGCAGGCTTCTGCGAAGTCTGCGTTTTCAGATAAGAAACCAAAACCAGGATGAATGGCGTCGGCGCCTCCAGCCATGGCACCTTGAACATTATTTTCAATATTTAAATAACTTTCACTTGAAGGTGCGCCGCCGATGCAAACTTTGTGAGTCGCCATACGAAATGCGCGTGAACCTCGATCAACGTCTGAGTGAAGTAAAACTGTTTCTAATCCAAGTTCTTCGCACGCCTTTATGATGCGAACAGCGACTTCTCCGCGATTTGCAATGGCAACTCTTTTTATATCTTTCACAATTACTGTCCGTCCTGAGTCATAGGGTTAGCTATATTATTCTTTGTGCATTTTGTCACTTTTGTTAATATAAAAACATGAAAATTGGGTTGTATTTAGATCATGTTTCGATGCACGTGCTCGCCAAAGGCCTTTTTGTAACGTGCGAACCAGTGGATAGAATAGAAAGCTTGCAAAAAGGGCTTATCGACGAGCGTTTGGAAGAGGTCGGTTCGACCTATTTAGTCTGCGATATGGAAAAAGAAATCCAAGGAAAAGCTAAACTTGTTGATGCATTTATCACCACGTATGGAGAGCCTGATCCAAAGCTTTTAAAGTATATGGGATTCGCGGATCAATTACCGCGATTTAAAACTGAGTACGCTGGATTTTTTAAAGCCCATTTTCCTGAGGAATCGCTCATTGATGAAACTGAATTGTTTGTGACGGCTTATGAGCCGGTTGTCGATAGTTAAAAAAAACGAACTCGCGAATCTTAATTCACAATTTTCAATTATTTAATTTTAAGTACGTTAAATGCGGCCTTCACTTTATCGTAAGCGTCAATCAAACGTACGATCGCATTGAAAGTTATCCCGCTTGAAATGCTCTCGACCTTTAGAGCTTCTTGAATGAGCTGATCTTTAGTTAAGTTTCGGTTTTCAATTTTGGCTCGGTGGTTTAACCCATGGAACACAGCTTGTGCAGAGAGTAGTATGCCAACATCATTTTTTGCGGTGTCCTTATTAATACCGACAGTAATATAGGCCGTCTGCATAATTACGTTTTTCAAACCATCTTTCTTTGCAATGATATCAACAAATTCAGAATAAAAATCTACATATTTGCGTGGACACTCAGGATTTTCAGCGCGCGGACACGAATCGACAAGTGTTTTACTTCGGTAATATTCACCTGTTTTATTGTCATAGCCGATGTATCCGTACTCATCGCCTTGGGCGAAGGTGTTGAATGCAACGGCTGTCATTAATGCGAAAGTTAGATTTTTCATAAAAGCTCCTTGATTTATTTTTTCTATCAAAGAGCGTAGGTACAGTAAATGGGCCCACCGTCTTAAATACGTTAGTTCTAGCGCGTCTCAAATCGAGAACTCACCGAGTGGGGACAAAATTTGTTAAACAGTCGTCATGTTAAAGTGTTTTGGCTTACAAAATGAAAAAGCGATTAACGCCAAGGCCCTAATCGCTTTTATTTGCATTCGGACAAACTTCAAAGAAAGGATCTCCGAATGACGAATTATTTACTAACCAAGATAGTAAAGCATCGGCGAAAGCCCCGAAAAACTAAAGAAATTCTCAGCATTTTTATTCTGATTCTAGAAATTTTTCGGCGAATTTTGGAACTGTTCTCTTAAAAGGTTTATTTTCTCCAACACGTACAAAAATTAAACAGGGCGAAAGTCCAAGGAAGTAGAAAATAAACATTGATCAGATGCAAATAATGATTAGGGTTCTTGGTCTTTACGGTTGCGGTTTTGAAAATTGGCAAAGGAGTTCGATGCCAGACATTTTCAAAGATTCGCTGGGAATAATCAGTTGCAATTGTGCATATTGGCCATCGACAACCATTTGATATTGACCGCTTGAATTAGTACCTAATGTGTCGGAGTACAGACTCATAACTGCAAAAAATTGATCGTCTTTTTGTAACAATGAAACGAATCCTGAAATTTCAGGAAACAATTCACTGACGAATGTTTTTAAGCCGCCGTGAGGATCGTTTTCAGATAAAACCGTAACGGTTGTTTGTCGGCGTTTGTTGTCGGCAAATTCCGTAATTTGGCACGTGATTGATTCTGCGAATACAACTGAAGAAAAAATTAATGTTGTAATAGCTGCGAATAGTTTCATGAGAACTCCTTTTATTTTTTTTAATCTTTATAAGTAATTTTAATTCTATCGGCCGATTTTTTGGCATTGGCGCGCGCAACATCTGTGTTTTTACCTTTGGCGAGAGCCACTCCCATTCGACGATACTGGCGTGTTGACGGTTTTCCAAAAAGGCGAACGTCAGATGTTTTAATTTTTAAAGCTTGATCCAATCCCGAAATTTGAAAATTTTGCGACACCCGATCCGCCAAAATGACGGACGAAGCTGTCGGGCCAAAATAAGAAATTTCTGGAATCGGTAAGCCCATGATAGCTCGCAAGTGCAAATCAAATTCAGAAAGATTTTGCGATGATAAAGTAACCATTCCAGTGTCGTGAGGACGTGGAGACAATTCTGAAAAATAAATTTCTTTTTTAGTCAGAAAAAATTCAACGCCAAATAATCCGGCTCCTCCAAGATAGTCTGTAATCTTTTTTGCCATCTTTTGCGCATTTTTTAATTGCGTTGGAGTTATTCGGGCTGGCATCCACGATTCTTGGTAGTCACCACGCTCTTGACGGTGACCAATTGGATTCACAAATAAAGTGGGTCCTTTTTTTTGTTTGATCGTCAGTAAGGTAATTTCTGATTCAAATTTAATAAATTCTTCGACAATGACTTTTTTACGATCGCCACGCATTCCGGCGACGGCAAAATCCCAAGCGGTTTTAATTTCTTTTTTGGTTTTTACTACGGATTGACCTTTTCCAGATGACGACATCACAGGCTTAACTACATTTGGGAAACCAACTTTTAAACTCGTTTGATAAAGTTGTTCAAAACTTTCAGCGTATTCATATTTTGCGGTTTTTAATTTGAGCTCGCGAGCTGCAACATCGCGGATCACATCGCGATTCATTGTTAAGTGCGTGGCTTTTGCAGTCGGTACAACTTGAATGCCTTGATCTTCAAAGACTTTTAATTTTTCGGTACGTATGGCTTCAATTTCTGGAACTAGAATATCTGGATTATGTTTAGTAACAACACGACTGAGTTCGTCGCCATTTAACATATCGCAAACTTCGAATTGATCCGCCACTTGCATGGCTGGTGCACCAGCGTAGTTATCAACCGCGATAACGTGCAGACCTAATCGTTGCGCTGAAATGACGAATTCTTTGCCGAGTTCACCTGATCCTAAAAGCATAATTTTTTTGTTGTTGTTCATGCTCAGCGATTCTGGCCGTGAAGCATGAGCTGAGCAAGCTTTAACAATCAGGATTATTTTTCGAATTCTTTTAATTTAGGGACTAAAAATGAAAAAGCGACTAGAGTCTGCACCCAAGTCGCTTTTGCCTGCTTTCGGCCTCACTTTTTCGAAAGGAGGTGCCGAATGCCGAATCCATCTACCAAACATAGAAGGGATCGACGTTCTGGCCGCAAAACTCGAGAGTACTTAAGGCTAGTTTTACTAGTGCTTGAAGTACTTCGAAGAGTTTTAGACCTTTTGAGCTAAGCGGGTTCTTCCAACACGTACAATGTTTAGATTCTAGACACAAAATCTAGGGCTGAAGTAGAATGAAGCAAAAGGGTGCAGGCACCCTAATTACTTTCGATCGATTACTTATAAACATTTTTCTGAGTCACACCGTATAAATATGATTTGCGGTGAAAATCATAAGACGAACACACACGCTCATCGAATGATTTCCCCCATTGCTGATCAAAATCAACTCTGATGTTTGAATGTTCACGTAAACTTTTAACAAAGGCGCCTTTGCAGTAATCGGTCACATTGAAATCTAATCTTTGTGGAACTGATAAAAGTTGAATACAAAAATTAGCTTTTGCGCGTTCGGCTCTTTTGTCACCGGCGTATTCTGGAGACGATAAAGTTTCTAATCGAGTTTTGATAATATCTGAAAACGTTTTAGAAAATGTGACCAAATTATTGCGGGTTAATAACTGCGCCGAGTCGATTTGTAAAATCGCAGTGTCGACGCTGAGCATGTTCGGAATTAATTCAGACAAACTGTCGCGCGGGCTTAATTTCAACAGCACTGCTAATTTTTCGTCGATTGATCCTTGCGACAAACGCTTATCGATATCTTGATTGATGATCATCGCCAAAGCGCTTGGTAAAGCTAAGCGATCTTGCGATGGAATTAATACCAAAGACAGATCCGCAACTTTTTTTACGGAGTCAATTTTGCTAATGTTCGGTTGATTGCGCATAACTTTACTGCTGAAGAGTTTAAATGTTGGTTCGTCATCGTCTTCTTCAACACTATCTAAAATTTGCATAGCAATTTTAATTTGTTCTTTTGTTTTTGTTATAAGCACACGTTGATTCTGATTTTGCGCAATACTTCCTGGATCTTCCAATAATGAAACTAAATAATTGTAAGCTTCTATTAAAAAAGTTCGGGCCGATTTGCCATTGACCGTGTTTTCGACTGCGGCGATCACGGCCTCTGCATTACTTTCCATAACTTGTGAAAGTTCAACATTCGAGGCCGAAGTTCCTTCATTTAAAATTTGCGTTAGAGCCTTTGGGATATCGCCCGATAAATCAGGAAGGCCTTCGGTCGGGAACTTTTTAATTAAGTACGCTTCACATTCTTCACCTTGTTGAATGACTCGCGTCCGCTCTTTACCACCAGACAAAATAAAAATAAAAGGTCCGCATCCGCCTTCTTGAAATAAACTTCTGATCGTACCGCTGCCAGCGAGCTGAATCGCAAGTCCTTCGAGTGCTGTCCGTTTAGCTTGTAGTGGATCCTGCGCTTGCGGCACGCGAACCTGCGCCATATTTAACGCGGCATCGGTTTGAATTTTTAATTTACGTAGATTGGTTTGCACATCGACCGCATTATTTTTGTCTTGCGCCTGGGGCCCGTAGTCGCCGCCGGTGTTCCTGCGTGGACGCGGGTCACCCAAGCCATATAGGCGTCTAAGCCTTGCGCCATTGTGCCTGCAGCTCGTAGCCAATTTGGAGCCGTACTTTTATTTTGATTAAGCGCTTTTGAATTCAGTTCGATCACTGTTTCGGTATCGCGAGCTTGGCAATAGGTCGTCGCCATACTTTCGACTGCACAACCGACCGCTTCACCTAAACGGAAGGTGCGAAGATTGCGGTCCGTTAAATCTTTTGATCTAAAAAATGAAACGAAGTCATCAATAATACTGCCCACGCTAACAAGTAACGCGCCGACAATTCCAGACGACAAGGTTGTTCCCAAACCAATAACCTGTGCACCGATTTGGGTCGCTAAGTTGGGGCGTTTAACTAAACACAAATCATTGTTTTTTAATTTAGAAAACAAACTCGAAGAGGCTCTTTGAAAAGTATCGATCGAGCTACGACGAATTCCTAATTGTGCAACATGAGCGTTACTTAAAGATTTTGCCGCTGTTGTTTTTAAAGTTGTTAATTCTAGTTTTAGTCCGTCGATGTAGGCCACGTCTTGTTCATTTGCCGGAACACTTGTCGCGCGATCCATCGCTAACTGTACGTCATAAATTTGATTCCAAAGTGTATCCAAATCATTTTTTGCGGTGGTCGCTTTTTGCAACTCAGCCAGTTTTAATCCTTCAATTTCTAAAAGGGCGCCGGCGATTCCATTGCAATTGGCATCGTTACGAATACTTTCAATAATTTTCATTAAACTGGTGGCTTCGCGATGAGCCGCACTGTTTATACTACCAAAGCCATTACACTTTGCGCCAAAGGCTGCATAAATATCATTTGTAGGGTCGTAAACTTCGCTTCCAAAACTTGAAAACGACAAAAAAATAACGAATACATGTACAAAACATGTAAGTTTTAACATCCGTGAAAACATAGTAGCACCACCAAAAGTAAACGACCGATAAACGACAGATTAACCTTAGCGAATTTCGGTCCGACTTTTAAAAGCACCGGGATGGCCGCGGTCTAAAAATATCAAGTTTCAAGTGTTTAGGGAGTTTTCAAAGTGCCGTAGGGTTCGACTATTTTTTACAAAAGGAATTTTAGTGGTCCAATTTTATTGAGTTGATTTACTTAGAAGATTTATCTAAAAAAGCGCTAATTCTATTTTGTGCTTCAGGACTCACGCGTAAAGCACTGATTAAAGACGTTGTTAATGCCTTTTTCTTTAACCATTGTGAATCGTAATTCAGCTGCGCCAGCAATTTTTTTGTGGCGATCATGGCTTGCGGACCGGCTTGCAAAAATGGTTTTAAAACGTCGTCATTTGAAATTTCGCCAGAATATTTTTTCTGAACCAAACCCATCGTTAAAGATTGATCCGCCGAAAATAAAGTACCAGCAATCATTAAAGGTTGCGCAAAAGCAAAAGAAACTTTTCGTAAAATAAAACTAGAAATCACAGCCGGAGCTAATCCAAGTTTAACTTCACTAAAACAAAATTGCGTGTTGTCTTCAGCGTAAACATAGTCGGCGCAAGCGATTAATCCCAGACCGCCACCCATAACCGCGCCGTGAACTTTTGCAACGATGGGCTTAGGGCAATTTTTCAGAGTTTCAAACATAGTCCACATTTTTTCAGAATCTTTTTTATTTTCAGCTTTTGTGTAACTGATCATTTTTTTCATCCACGTTAAATCTGCACCTGCGCAAAAAACCGATCCCTCACCTTTTAGTAGAATAAAATCAGTCTCCTTGCGTAAACCCAAAAAATTAAAGACCGAGGTTAATTCAGCGATCATATCGGGATCAAAAGCATTTTTAACTTGCGGGCGATTTAAAGTAACAACCGAATAATTTTGAATATGATCTAATCGTAAATGGACGGGAGTGATTTTTAACGACGGTGATTTTTTCATAGTGTCCTACATCCTGTAAACGCCCTGTAACGACGGGCCCCAATCTTTGTTTAAGCTGGCTGATATTCCCAATGCGAGGACTCGTCGAGTGTCGATTGGATCAATAATTCCATCATCCCAAATACGGGCTGTTGAATAATACGCGGAACTTTCGCGTTCGTATTTTTCTAACGTTGGTTTTTTAAATTCGGTTTGCTCTACGGCTGTCATGGTTTGACCCTTGGCCGCCAGTTGGTCCATTTTTACAGTGAGCAAAACATTTGCCGCTTGTTCGCCACCCATAACGCTAATGCGGGCGTTAGGCCACATCCATAGTTGGCGCGGTTGATAAGCGCGTCCGCACATTCCGTAATTGCCGGCCCCATACGAGCCGCCAATAATAACTGTAAATTTTGGAACACGTGCGTTTGAGACGGCCATAACCATTTTAGCTCCGTGTTTAGCAATGCCTTCTTGCTCGTACTTTTTTCCGACCATAAAGCCCGTAATGTTTTGTAAAAAAATTAAAGGAATTCCACGCTGCTCACAGAGTTCAATAAAGTGAGCCGCTTTTTGTGCGCTTTCACTAAAAAGCACTCCGTTGTTCGCAATAATTCCCACCGGCATTCCCCAGATGTGCGCAAAGCCAGTAACTAATGTTTTTCCGTACAGTTGTTTAAATTCATGAAACTTAGAACCATCAACAATGCGAGCAATCACTTCGCGAACATCAAATGGTTGGCGCGAGTCGGCCGGAATGACTCCATAAAGTTCTTCAGCAGGATATAAAGGTTCTTCGATCGGCACTGTTTTTAATTGAACAACTTTGCGACGATTTAAATGACGAACGATCGATCGCGTAATTTCCAAAGCGTGCTGATCATCTTCTGCAAAGTGATCTGTAACACCAGAAATTTCACAATGGGTCGTAGCTCCTCCTAATACTTGCGCGTCGACGACTTCACCGGTGGCGGCTTTAACTAATGGCGGACCACCTAAAAAGATGGTGCCGTTATCTTTAACAATAATGTTTTCGTCGCTCATCGAGGGAACGTAAGCTCCACCGGCTGTGCACGAACCCATGACAACAGAGATTTGCGGAATATTCTGAGCACTCATACGGGCTTGATTATAAAAAATTCGACCAAAGTGATCACGATCTGGAAACACTTCCGACTGCAATGGCAGGTACGCGCCGCCACTATCGACTAAATAAATACAAGGCAGGCCATTTTCCATCGCAATCTCTTGCGCACGTAAGTGTTTTTTTGCGGTCATTGGAAAATAAGTTCCACCTTTAACAGTGGCGTCATTTGCAACAATAATACATTCAATTCCGTGAATAACACCAATACCAGTAATGACGCCGCCACCAGGAGCTTGGCCTTCATACATGTCCCATGCCGCTAAAGATGAAAATTCTAAAAAGGCCGTTTGTGAGTCGACAAGGCTTTCAATGCGTTCGCGTGCCGTTAACTTACCGCGAGACTTATGCTTTTTAATGGCGTCCTCGCCCCCACCTAATTTTATTTTGGCTAAATCTTTTTTCCAGTTTTGAACAAATGCAATCATCGCCGTAGAATTTTTAATAAATTCACCCGATGTTGAAGCTTGAGTGGTCTCGATAATCATTGCGGTCCCTTTTTATTAAAAGCAAGTAGGGGAGTCAATTTCAAAGTGACTTTAAATTGAATAACATCGCTGGATTTTTTATGCGCGGTTTTGATCGTCATTTGATTTTCAAATTCAAAAAATTTGTACTTCTGTAATAGTAACAAATCGTGATCTAATTTTTTTTCATCAAAGGCCATTTTGATTTTTACAGAATCGTCCCACTTTTGTTTTTTCTCAATTTGCACAGAGCTTATCAAAAGTTCAAATTGTTGCCCGGGAACGTGTTGATTAAAAAATAGTTTAAGCGACTCTTCTAAGCTACTCATCACCACAGAAAGCGGAATTTCTTTAGGATCGGTTTTTGCCGCTGGGTTTAGTTCCGCCTCTAACGTCGACAAATTTATCTTTGTCACTTGAAAGCCGTGACGGTGGAGTTCTGGCCTAATCCAATCTAACGCAGAGTTTAAAGTATGATTTAAGGTCCACTTCAAAAGTGGCTGCAAAGAACGAGGAGTTTTATTCTGAATCCAGAGCTGAAAGTCAGTCGATTCCAGGTACTGCAGTTGAGTTTCGATCAGCTTGGTCAGCTGTTTTGAATAGGTCGATGTTTTAATGTTTTCTAGGCTGCTCATAAGAGTCAATAAACCCTACTTGCTTTCGAGTGTCCAGATTTTAGTCCGTATGAGGGGGTATTCTTGCCTAAAATTAGTGGGCATGGTTTCCTATAAAAACGAAGGAAATTAAATATGTCTAAAATTGTTTCATTGATCTTATTTATTTTTGCGATGTCGTGGACTTGGATCCAGTTTAAAACTCCTGATTCTATGAATACTGAAGTGCATGCAGCTGTTCAAAGTCGCCTGCAAATTTTGATTGAAGACACAATTAAGAATAAACGACCCAACATTACAAATTTAAAGTTCTTAAAAATGTATTCTGAAAAAATCGACGATAATAAAATTCGTGCTTATTTTTCTTATGAGTTTGAAGATCCATCTGAAAACACTAAACAGCGTTTTACTGGGGATGCGATTTTGTCGCGCGGACTATCAGAAGACCCAACTGTTAAAAAATGGATTCTACAAAAAGTTAAAACAGGCCAAGAGACCATTGAATTTACAGATGGCTTAGCAATTACTCCTGATCCCGAACCTACGAGTGATTCAACCTCTTTGTCGACAACAGAACCTCCGACAGAAAATAAATAATGTCTTCGCAGCCGTTGGTCATCGATGCATTTGGTCGAATTTTTGAAGCCGATGGCCGCGCGATTCAACATCCAGATCACATCGATTTACTGATCGAGAATTTAAAATTAACAGAATTGTTTGCGCTTGAAACCTCGGATCATGATTACACTTACAGTGTAGAAGCTGCGGATCATCCAATAATGGTTCAAAAAATCCGAGCCGATCAAGGTGGAGTATGGATTACCGCACAAAATGGCAAAGAATTATTAGCCATTATAGACAAATTCAGTTTTGATTACCAAGATCGTCTGTGTGGCTTAACCCAAAAAAGTGTCCCGTTTCGGTTAAGCAAAGAATGCATGGATGGTTTTTTTGATCTTTGTGACGAATACGACGATGATTTTTTTGTGTTAGGTGGCTACAAAATAATGACGCCACCCTATTATTTTGAAATCAGCGAATCTAGAAATCCAGGCTATTGGGAAAATGTGTACCACTCCGATGGAAATCCGATTTGGAATATGCTGGAACCGGCACGCGCACTTACAGAAATGTTGCCCAAAATGAAGTTGCCTAAATCGCGGATTTTAATTTTAGGTGGTGGTGAAGGGCATGATGCTGCATTGTTTGCGCAAGCCAGTCATTTAGTTACAGTTGTGGATTTTTCTAAAATCGCCATCGAAAACGGACGCCAACGTTACAAAGATTTGACGAACTTAACTTTTATTCAAGAAGACATATTTAAATTAGATCATTCATGGAATCACTCTTATGATTTAGTTGTCGAGCACACGTGTTTCTGCGCGATTCCACCGTCTGAGCGTAAGCGGCTTATCGATATTTACGCGCGCGTCTTACATGATCAAGGGCAATTGATGGGCGTATTTTTCGCGATGTTAAAACGGGCCGGCCCACCCTATGGCAGCAGTGAATTGGAAATTAAAAGCTATTTAGAAAAAAAATTTCAAATTTTAGTGGCTCACCGATTTCGTAAATCATTGCCGCGACGTGAAGGCCGCGAATACTATATTTTAGCGCAAAAAAGAAAATAAAAGGTGCCAGGCCTTATTTCCCCATAGTGTGC
>JAYVHE010000248.1:0-27005 GCA_043771495.1 Bdellovibrio sp.
ATGAGCTGATCAAGGCCGGTTGTGACGTTGTTAAAGTTGGCGTTGGCCCTGGAAGTATTTGTACGACCCGAGTTGTGGCCGGCGTCGGTATGCCGCAAATTACTGCGGTGATGAAATGCTCGGGTGCAGCTCGCAAATTTGGTAAAACAATTATTGCCGATGGCGGAATTAAATACTCCGGCGATATGACAAAAGCTTTAGCGCTGGGTGCAAACTCAGTCATGGTCGGAAATCTTTTAGCCGGCGCCGAGGAATCTCCTGGGGAAACAGTTTTGTATCAAGGTCGTACTTATAAAGTTTATCGCGGTATGGGATCCCTGGGTGCGATGTCGATTGGATCAAAAGATCGCTATGGTCAGATGGATGTAAACGACGTTGATAAAATGGTTCCAGAGGGCATCGAAGGGCGAGTGCCTTATAAAGGAAGCGCCAGTGGAATTATTCACCAGCTGATTGGTGGATTAAAATCGGGAATGGGCTACTTAGGCGCACGCAATATTGACGAGTTGCAAGCGAAAGCTAAATTTGTGCAAATTACGGCGATGGGCTTAAAAGAATCTCATGTGCATGATGTGAGTATCACCAAAGAAGCACCGAACTACCGGTTGGAATAGCCGATGGCATTACGTGGTTTTATTATTTTAGATTTTGGCTCGCAAGTGACAATGTTGATTGCGCGGCGATTACGTGAGCTTGGATATTATTCAGAAATTTTGAGTTACAAAGAATCTTTGGCTGCAATCAAAGAAAAAAATCCCTATGGAATTATTTTAAGTGGCGGACCTTACTCGGTTTATGATGCGGGCTCGCCAACTCGAAATGTTAAAGAACTTTTGGATCTGTATCCGGTTCTGGGAATTTGTTATGGGATGCAGCTGATCGCGCATCAAATGGGCGGTGCTGTTACAAAATCGGACCATCGTGAATATGGAATCAAAAATATTACTTGGACAAAAACGATCGACAAAGACATTCCCAAAACGCACCAAGTGTGGATGAGTCACGGCGATATCGTCGATAAAATTCCAGCAGATAGTGAAAATCTTTGTGAGTCCGACAAACACTGTGCTGGTTTTATTAGTAACGCTTTTATTAGTAAATTGAATTCAGCTAAAAAATTTATGGCTTTTCAGTTTCATCCCGAAGTCACACATTCACAGTACGGAACAGAAATGTTAAAATATTTTTGTTTTCAAGCCGCAGGCGCGCCAAATTGGAATGCAAAAAGCACACATCAGGCCGCGAAAGAATATATTCAAAATAAAGTCGGTCATTCTGATCATGTGCTTTGTGCTTTAAGTGGCGGCGTGGATTCAAGTGTAGTGGCAACTTTACTGACCAAAACTTTGGGTGCAGATCGCGTCCACTGTGTATTTTTAGATAACGGACTCCTTCGTCAGAATGAATTTGAGAATGTTTTAACTCAATATAAAAAAATCGGACTGAATGTTCATGGAATCGATGCACGCTCTGAATTTTTGACAGCGCTCAAAGGCAAATCGGACCCCGAAGAAAAGCGCAAAGCCATTGGTCGCACGTTTATTGAAGTTTTTGATAACGTCATCCAAACGAATTTGAGTGATCTCAAAGATAAAATTAAATTTTTAGCTCAAGGAACGTTGTACCCTGATGTTATCGAAAGTATTTCTTCGGTTGGTGGCAGTGTGACCATTAAATCGCATCACAATGTGGGTGGGCTTCCAGAAAAAATGAATTTAAAATTAGTCGAACCGGTTCGCCATCTTTTTAAAGACGAAGTTCGCCGGCTTGGACTTGAGTTAGGTTTAGAGCAGCAGATGATTGGCCGCCATCCTTTTCCAGGACCGGGTTTAGCAATTCGTGTTATTGGCGAAGTGACCGAAGAGAAACTTGTCATTCTTAAAAAGGCCGATCACATATTTATCGAAAATTTACGCAAACATGGCCTTTACGACAAAATTTGGCAGGCATTTTGTGCATTATTGCCAGTGCAGACCGTTGGGGTCATGGGCGATGGGCGCACTTATGATTTTGTTTTAGCCCTACGCGCTGTGACATCTATCGATGGCATGACAGCGGACTGGTATAGCTTTGACACGGATTTTTTGAGATTAGTCTCTGCGGAAATAGTTAATTCCGTCAAAGGCATTAATCGTGTGGTGTATGACATCACTTCAAAACCTCCGGCAACAATTGAATGGGAATAGTTTTTTTTAATAGAGGGGAAATTAAATGAAAAATTTTATGACTGGAGCTGGCCTAATAACTGCTCGTTGGGGATTAATCGTTTCGATGATTGCAAGCTTAGGTGCGTGTGTGAGTCTACGCACGGTACAAGCCAACGAAGGTAAAGGAGTGGACGTGAATCCACGTGTTGAAATTGAAAAATTATCAAAAAATAAAAAACAAATTTGGGTTGTTGGATATACCAATGGCTCCATCGAAGATGCTCACCGTGATTTAGAAACCACTTTTGCCAACGGTGGCGACGCCATTGTTTATGAAGGCAGTGATTACAGAAAACTTGATCAAGTTTTAGCGTCAGTTCGTGAAAAATATCCTGACAAAGTCATCGGCGTAAATTATTTAGGCGCGACTATTTCCTACATTGAAACGTTTGAATTAGCGAAAAAGCACAAGTGCCAAATTGCATGGACGGATTATTCAGGAATCGATTTAGTCAAAGAAGCTCCTGAAATTTCTTTGCATGATATTGTGAACACTAAACCCGAAGGCGTTTTTTACGTCAGCGGAATTCATATGAAATATTTAACTTTGCGTAACGAAATTAAATCCATTGAACAATCGGCCCGTCAAGCGATTGGCTGGATGGATGGAGTTACCATTACAGGACCTGGAACCGGTCAAGCGACCGATCCTGAAAAAGCCCGTAGAACCCGCGCGGTTATTGGAGATCACCCGATGGGTGCGGCGTCTGGCGTAAGCCCTGAAAATGTATCGACGTTAGTTGCTTACATCGACTACATGCTGGTTAACTCAAGCATCGCAGATCCAAATCGTCGAATCGTTCCAGAGCGCTTGAAGGCTCTACGTGACGCGATCACTGCAGCTGAAGCAAAAAATAAATGAGTTTTGTTCACTTACATGTTCATTCTGAATACTCTTTGTTAGAGGCCTCGTGCCGCTTAAAAGGTATCGCCAAAGCCGCTAGTGAGATGGGAATGCCGGCGGTGGCGCTGACCGATAATGGCAACATGTTCGGTGCGATTGAATTTTATTTTGCCTGTTTAGATAAAAATATTAAACCGATCTTGGGTCTTGATGTTTACGTTGCTCCGTCCTCGCGTTTAGAAAAAAAACAAGACCCCAATCAACGATATTCTGAAGTGGTTTTAGGCCCGCGCCGATTAGTGTTACTTGCGCAGTCCTTAGAAGGATATCAAAATTTATGTAAACTTTCCACAGCCGGTTATCAGGAAGGTTTTTATTGGAAGCCGCGAGTTGATTACGAGCTTTTAGAAAAATACTCAAAAGATCTGATTTGTTTGTCGGGAGGACTTCGCGGAGAAGTCGTCGATACGTTTCTTAAAGATGGAAAACCCGCCGCCATTGAAAAAATAAAAAAACTACAGGCTCTTTTTGGTGATCGTTTTTATTTAGAAATGAATGCCAATTTGCCGGCCTGGAAGATCGTTAATGATTTTTTATTTGAACAGCATCAACAATTAAATATTCCAATTGTCGCTAGCAATGACGTTCACTATTTAAAACAAGAAGACCAAATCGCGCAGGAAGTTTTGATTTGTATTGGAATGAATAAAACACTTTCGGATGAATCTAGATATAAATTGGGATCGTCGGAATTTTATTTTAAAAGTCCAGAACAAATGAAAATGCTTTTTGCAGATTACCCTGAGGCGTTAGAAAATACTGTAAAAATTGCGGATCGTTGCAATGTAAAGTTTAAATTAAAAGACGAAGCCGGCAAACCGATTTATCACCTACCGAGTTTTCCCACCGAAGCAGGTCGTTCGGTTTTAGAAGAAATTGAATTACGCTCGCGCGAGGGTTTAGAAAAACGTTTTGAAGAATTCGCAGAACTTGGACAAACCTTGTCCCCTGAGGACAAAACCAGATATTTTGATCGATTAAAATTTGAATTAACGGTTATTGATCGTATGGGTTTTAATGGGTACTTCCTGATCGTCCAAGATTTCATAAACTGGGCTAAAGATAATTTAATCCCAGTGGGACCGGGCCGGGGATCTGGAGCCGGTTCTTTGGTGGCGTACTCGCTACGAATCACTGATTTGGATCCGCTTCCAAATGGCCTTCTGTTCGAGCGTTTTTTAAATCCTGAACGCGTATCGATGCCCGATTTTGATATCGACTTTTGCCAAGATCGTCGTGGTGAAGTGATTCAGTATGTCACTAAAAAATACGGACCCCAGTCGGTTTCGCAAATTATTACTTATGGTAAATTACAAACGCGCGCCGCTTTAAAAGATGTCGGCCGTGTATTAGGAATGACTTTTGCGGAAGTAAACCAGGTCACTTCTTTGATTCCAGATAAACTGGGCGTGACTCTTAGTGAAGCTTTAGAAATGGAACCACGGCTTAAAGAAGCCATGGAGCAAAATCCAACGATTGCCACAATGGTGGATTTAGCTTTAAAAGTTGAAGGCATGGTTCGTAACGCCGGGATTCATGCGGCGGGCGTTATTATTGCTGATGGTGATCTAACCTTAAAAGCTCCGATGTATCGCGGTAGTGACGATGAAAATGTTGTTCAGTACGACATGAAGCACGCCGAAAAAATTGGTTTAATTAAGTTCGATTTTTTGGGGTTAAAAACTTTAACTCATATAAGGCACGCTTTAAAATTAGTCCAAGAAAATAAAAATAAAACAATTTTAGAAAAAGATATTCGCATCGATGATCCGGCTATTTATGAGTTGTTATCAAGCGGTGATACTGCGGGCGTATTCCAATTCGAGGGTGAAGGCATTACTGACGCCATTCGGAAAATTAAGCCAACGTCATTTGCCGATATTACGGCGATCACCTCATTGTACCGACCAGGCCCAATGGCCAACATTCCAGACTTTGCGCAACGTAAAAACGGTGAGCAAGAAGTCCAATATATTTTACCGATTTCTGAAAGTGTATTGAAAGAAACTTATGGAATCATGGTTTACCAAGAGCAAGTTATGGCGATTGCGTCGATTGTTGCGGGGTACTCACTGGGTGAAGCCGATATGCTTCGCCGGGCCATGGGTAAAAAAATTAAAGAGGAAATGGATAAGCACCGCGAGCGTTTTTTAAAAGGTGCTGCAGACCGCGGACACGATTCAAAAAAGTCGAATGATTTATTTGATTTAATGTATAAGTTTGCCGATTACGGATTTAATAAATCTCACGCGGCGGCTTACTGTGTGATTACCGCTCAAACGGCGTGGATTAAGCATTACTATCCGGCTGAATTTTTTGCAGCACTGTTATCGACCGAACTGGGCGACACAGACAAAGTTGTTAAATACGTTAAGGATGCGTCTAAACGGGGTTTGAAAGTAAAGGCCCCACACGTTAATTTTTCAGATTATTTATTTACTGTTAAAGGTGAAGAAATTTACTTTGGATTGGGTGCCATTAAAGGCGTAGGACTTGCGGCCGTTGAAGCCATTTTTGAAGCGCGAGAACAACTGCCTTCGAAACAATTTAGCTCGCTGCAAGAATTTTTTGAAAATTTAGATTTGCGCCGAGTAAATAAAAAAGTCATCGAATCATTGATAAAAGCCGGAGCTTTGGATGGCTTCACTTACAATCGAGCCGAACTCTATGCCGGATATTCAAAATTTTTAGACTTTGCATCAGGAGCTCAAAAAGACAAAGAGTCCGGACAAGTTTCATTATTCGCAATGTCGGAAGAAAAAGAACAAGTTATTTTAGAGCCATTGAGCACGTGGACGCGCAATCAAACCTTAGCTTATGAAAAAGAAGTTTTAGGTTTTTATTTGAGTGATCATCCACTTAAAGGCTACGAGAATTTTGCCAAAGTTTGGGCAACTCATACCGTTGAAGGGTTGTCGCAGATTAAGTCAGCCGCGCCTAATGCGAATGAGCGCCAGTTTGATCCATCCACTCGTAAGTACAAAGACAATCGTCAAAAGGTGATTGTTTCTGGATTAATTATTGAACTTAAAGAAATGATTACTAAAAAAGGCACTCGAATGGCCTTTGCCAAGATCGAAGATCTAACGGGAACAGCCGAGCTGGTGATTTTTCCAGATGCCTTTGCCAGCTACCAAACTCTTCTTAAGGAAGAGCGTCCGGTTTTAATAAGTGGTGGAGTTGAAAGTAACGGCGGCTCCGCAAAAATTATGGTTGAAAGCATTTCTTTATTTGATGATGCCCTTAAAAAAACCAAGCGCGTTTCATTTCGCTTAGATCGGTTAACCACTGATCAGTATTCAATGCTAGAGGCCGTCATGGCCAATCATAAAGGGAGCACCAATGTTCGTCTTGTGATGGCCCTAGATGATAAACGCGTCGAACTTGCGAGTTCTGAACCACGTTTAGTTGAGTTATCAGATGCTTTTTTTGAAGAATCACACCAAGCACTGGGTCAAACTGATTTTATCGAAGTTTTTTAGAAACTAATGCTGCCGCCAAGGCTTATCACGTAGGCCAAATACGGCGTTACGCCTAAAGATAAATTAAATCTATTCCATTGAAGTCCGAAATTCATCAAGCCATCTGAACTGATTGTATCGACTTTGACTGAAACTGTGGTTGGAGTATTTTTAAAAAGATTACCGACTAAAGCGTTAATGACTATTTCTGAACTATTCGCATACAGAATTTGGGCTTGTGCGCCGGCGAAAAAACGCAGGTTCTGATCTGGCAATTCCGAATAAAAATATTTAAATCCAAAGCCGAAAACATAGTGGCTGATATCAAAACTTTTTTCCGACGTCGGCAAACCATTTAAGGCCACAGGTGATAATCCTGGGTTAGCTTTTTGTTGGTATTTATAAGTTAATTTTCGTAAACCGAAACGCGCGTCTAAATCAATTTTATCTGAATACCTATATTCGCCTGTTAACCCCAGCATAGATCCTGCGCCGCGATTGATATCAACAATAATTGGGTCTTGTAATGAGCTCACATCACTTGCGTCTGGAATCGTGGTTATTAAACCACGATAATTCGCTGACGACGTGTTTGCATGCATTTGATACTCTGCGCCCCAACGCACATTGCTCCAGAGACTTGGCGATGGTGCCGAGTCTGGTTTAACCGCGCTGGGTTCTGCAGGTTGAACAAGTGGCTTCTTAATAGTTAGCTCCGGAGGCGGTGGAGGTGCAACAGGATTTGCCGTTACCGAATGAAGGCATAATTCTTCGCTGACGGCGGTCATTAAAAAAACGGCCTTTTGTGTTCCCTTGACGGCATAGACTTTTTTGCCGTCAGGACTTTTTTTAATAACTTTAAACATGTCATCTTTTTTAAAAGACACCCAAATTTTGTCGGGTTGAGTTTTGGCGCGAACATCTTTTGTTAATCGTACGCACTCGGCCTGGACCGAAACAGAGATGAGAGTGCAAATCAGAATGAAAAAGAAATTCATATTCATATTAAATCCGTTTTTTGATCAGCGCACAAAAAGAAACCCCAGATGAATCTGGGGTTTAGGACTAAAGACCTCTATTTAAATATTAGTTACCTGCCAATGATGCCGGTAATCTGAAATCTTGTTTGTTCACTGTTCCAGATAATTGCTCGTAAGCACGAACTAATTTATCACCGTGACTATCTGGGGTTCCATAAAATGGTTTTTGTGGAGACACCAAAATGCTGTCCGCCGCATATCCAATTGTTGTTCGAGTCATCCAATACGTAGAACCTAGTTGAGTGACGTTATTGTTTGATAGCGCGCGCAGATTTAAACTAGCTTGGTCGACGGCACCTTTATAAACCAAAATGCTCGAGAGTTCCGGCGCAGATAAATTAATATTAACACCAAAAGCATTTCCACCAATTTGTGCGGCTTTCGCAGTAACTGCAGACGCTGTGAAGCCACTTAAGTAACGCATAAAGTAAGCTGGATCATTCGCAAATTCTGAAGGCACCACGTACTCTTGATCTTTCATGACGGCAGCAAGATCGTAATGTAAACAAGCCCCTCGACCAGCGAAAGCTGTGCCCCATGGTTTTGTGATTGTTAGAATGCGGCGAGATTTTAATTGCGCGATGCCACCGATATTTCTAGAAATGATAAAGTCCGCAGAACGACCCGTGACTGAAAATTCACCGTTTGTGATTACAGCATCATCGGCAGCAACAGCTGTGTGATGGTTTGCACCATCTAAGCGTGGTTGTAAGACTTCAGTAAAATAATCATACGATAAATTGAACGGGTAGTGTTTTCCATCAGCTGCTTTTAAGATCACAACATCATTGATGACAGGGCATAATGATTGCGAATCTTTTGGAAATTGAAAGCGTTGTTTCCCATCACGAGTGAAAGATGTCCGTGATACAACTTTGAAACCACACTCAACGCAAGCTCCCGGAGCTTCTAATGATTTTAATCGAGCTAAATAAGGATTTGCTGCTGAATTGATTTCGGCTAATGAATAGGCCTCATCAAAATCAGCGACGAATTCTGGAAAGCTTGATGCCGATTCCGGGTAGGTTCCACTGATTGTGCGCATACGGCCTTCAACATACTGAGTTTTAAAGGCGCGTTCAACACGACCATAAAGAGTTTTTGAAATATTAGCGTCGGTTGGGTCGACATTTTCAAAACCTTGCTTTTCAGCGGTTGAAGTTTCGCTAATATTTTTACCAAAGAAAATCAATTGGGCGATTTTTGCTTTTTTATTCATGTAATTAACTGTGCGGAAATCCGGTCCCACAGAATTAAGTAGCGCAACAACGTTAAACATCATTGCTTTTGCAACGATTTGTCCGCCCGTCGTACATTTGTCTTGGATCGCTTGAAAAATACTTGGTTGCATCATTTGCTGAACCGACAAGTTTTCAGCGGTCACGCCGTTGATAATTGCACCACATGATGATTCCACATTGATGGACGCTAATCCGTTGGCGTAAGCTTTTGCTAACTGCGTGAGCTCATGGGCGCGAGTTAAAAATTCTAGTTTTTCATTACAGTATTCCCAATTTTGGCGGGCCGCTTCGTAATCAAATTTGTTCACGGCATCTTGAACGTTGCGACGGCAATAGCGGCTATTTACATCGGCTTGACGGCGAGCAATCCACGCCAAATTTAAGTCAGCGCGTTCTAAGATTGCAGAGACGGCTTCCCCACGGGACGCCTTAAATTCAACGATTAATAAACGTTGATCCAATTGATTTAATTTTCCAACGATGCCATCGATAACGCTGGCAATCGCTGCGTAACCATTTGTTAAGATCGCAACTTGATTATTTAAACTGGATACGTCATCCAAAAGTTTTCCAATTAAATTTGTTTGTTTGTCATCGACTTCACGAATCGCGGCCAACTGCTGCGAGTGATTGCGAATCGTCGCAACCAGCACCGAACACTGCGAACGGGCACCGCCCTGAACTTCGCTTGGGAACAAAACATTACAGTTAACGGCATCAACAGTTAAACAACATTGAGCTGTCGAATATAGGTTAGCCTCTGATCCTGAACATTGTGCGCGAGTGTCGTTAATAACGCCGGTGTTGTTCATTGTACACAAACGATTATTCAAATTAGCCGCTACTGAATTTGAAACAAACAATTGGTCTAACAAAATCTTTTGTTCAATAATCTTAGCCTTTAATTCATTGTTAATGTTTCGTAAATCAACAATCTGTGTGTCGGTGTATTTTTTTAAATCTTCTAAAGCGGCCTTCAAGGCTAAATCAGCTGAAATGGACGCCGCACGATAGTCATTGATTAAGCGCTCTAATAATTCAGAACGGGATTCTAAATTACTTATGCGCTGTTCAACAGTCGCAAAGCGCGCGTTGACTTGAGCCTTAAAACGATCAAGTTCCTGGCGTAAATCATCGATTTGCGCTTGTAATTCGCGGTCACGCTCTTTACTTTCGCGCTCAACGCGACCGACATCAAGTTGCAAGAGGCGATATTGGGCTTCGCCGATGGCAACGATTAATAAATCGACTTCGCGAATTAAAATGGGATCGTTAATCGCTAAACGTTGGACTTTAATTAAGTTCGTAATGTGATTGCGGCGGGTATCCAAACTTCCGCGAATTAATACCGTGGCCGAGTCGCTGTAAGCGCCGAGTTGAGCTGACCAATTGGACGCTTTCGTCAAAACTTCCATCAGTTGTTCTTCTTCGCTCATGCTTTGTCCAGCGGCCGTACTACTGCTGGTGTTTGTCCCAGAAGACATTTTAGAAGTACAGTTGGTGTACGAAAACAGCAGTGCTAGTGTTAGGAATGGGACTGCTAGAGTCATTTTTCTGAAAAAATTCGATTTTGGTAGTTTCATATATCCCCCCTCAGAGATAATTAGACATTAATGTGAAAAAATGTTTTTTAATTTTTATTTACATGAAAAATGAACCTCAATTTGTTCCGACCAAACCAATGCCGGATCGAACGTTAAACGATGACCATCAAGATGTTCGACTCGGTTCTGGTGGATGGAGTTTATCGAACTTGTTGAATGAATTATTGCGCCGAATGACGGGCAAGGTAACTCCGTCGTTGCGAGCTGAGACACAATGGCCGCGCTCATTTTTTCTAATGCTGGGCCATAGTCCGAACTGCAAATGTTAAAAACTAAGCCTTGAGTTAAAGACACAAGTTCAGAAATTCTTACAGCGGGATATCCAGCGCGAATGTCGTAAACCTGCCCCTGTTGCCGTTGCGATTCCAAGCACGTTGTATCCTCTGGTAAAACAACAAAGGCGTTTGTGCTCAACGAAGAAAATGGAAATTTTTCGTGGACAGTCGCTACTAAAGAATCTGGATAATTTAAGGCAGTTGGAGTAAGTCCACTTGTCGGTTCACCGGCGCGAGCGATCCAGCCATCGCTAAGCTCATCTTCATCACTTATAATCAATACTGATTTTGCAACACCAAAACGAAAACAATCTGCATTTGCAGCTGTTGCTAATTGAAAAGCTTTGTTGGCACTTTTAATGGGTTGTTCGAAGCCAGAGCCATTAGCTAATGTATTTGCACTGAGTTTATTTTTAAAAATGTTAGCATAATCAGATACAGAGGGTTTTAAAACAGTTAGTCCTTTTCCCCATTCGATCACAAGGCCCGCTTGGAAATCAGCATCTGTCGTCGTTAGGCAAATTTGCCAGTCAATTCCAGCAAGCGACTCAGAAAACTTAGAAAAACGCGAACTTAATTTCGCAAGTTCAGCGGCCATCGATGGCGAGTTATCAATTACTAGTAAGATGTCTACGGCAAGAATTGGAGCCGAAACAGTAACCGTTTGGATGTCATAGTTTTGTTTTGAATGAGAATCAGAGTCTTCGGCTAAATTGATGAATCCAACACGCGAGCAATTATTAAACGCGAAGAATAAAATCGCGAATATTATTAATCGTGCTAAATTAAAATTCATTGATCCCCCGCGTATTTGTAAAGCAAGGGCCGGTCCGTTTTTAAACGACTAGAAGCTTTAATAAAATCGATATTAATTAAAGTTTAGACATCAAGTGAATAGGGTATACACGTGTCTAAGTCTCCCAAATTGACTATTGGCTACCTGAGTGTTTCAGAGTGAAACAAAAAGTTCATCTAGAGCTCCATAGCTCGTCGAATTGCACTGGACTTTGGTGATGCTGCCCTTGCAGCCTCATGTGAAACTTTCCTATAATAAGACAATGAAACGAAAAATAATTTTATGCGGTTTTTTAAGTAGTTTGGTTTTGAGCTCGTGTGTGTTTGCGCCAAAATATCGTGATGGAAATCAGGCCACCGATCAAGCTTCGCAAAAATCCGATTTGATTCGCAAACAAATTAAAGATGTCGATTACCGAAAAAATCCCGACCAAGTTTCACCGAAAAAGCGCATTGTCGTTTTACCGTTTTTAGACAAGGAGCCATCCAAGCGTGGAGTTGATGTTTTAATTAATGCTCGTGTGGCTTTTGTAAATGCGCTTAATGAAAAAGAAAAATATATTTTATTAGAGCCCAATCAAATTGGCCTAGATGCTAAAAATTATGTATCTGATGCGCAAGGACTTTATGACCTGCAGAAACTGGCGGCCGATTTAGTTAAAGAAGAACGCAGCACTTCAATCAGCTCTTTATTAGAAGGGCAAGTGATTGAGGTTCGTTTGAAGCAAGCAGCCGATCAGGTTGGACTTATTCGCGATATGAAATCATCCTATGAAGTCGTTGTGCGTTTGCGCTTAGTCAGTGTTCACAACGGTCAGGAATTATTTCACACCGTAAAAACCGTCAGCCTTCAAGAGCAAAGCACGCGAGTCGTCGAGCGCGCGCGTGAAGACGAAATTTTTGCTAAAAATCCAGAATTAGTCGAAATTTTAATTAAGGATGCCTTTTTAGATTACGCCAACCAAATTGAAGAGGCGTTAAATACCGTTCGCTGGGAGGGCCGTATTGCTGCGGTCCGCGGGGAAAAGTTTTATTTAAACGTCGGTCAGGTTTCTGGTGTGAAAATTGGCGATATCATGAAGGTTGTTGAAAATCCAAGCGAAGTTTATGATTCCCAAATGGGCTACGAGCTTGGAAAGGTACCCGGTAAAGTGAAAGGGACTTTAGAAGTTATTAGTTATTTTGGACAAGACGGGGCCGTTGGTGTAATACATTCCGGAGCGGGGTTTAAAGAAAGTGATCGAGTCGAATTTTATTGAACTCATTTTAAAGCGACCGAAGTTCCTAGCTCGGTTTATAGATCTAACGGATTATGATCTTGTTTATAAATTGCAAGAACAAGTCTGTCAGGAAATCCAACACACTAAAAAGATAGTCCTATTAGGCTGTGAACACCGCGATGTTATTACCTTGGGTCGCCGGGCACAGGATTCAGAAATTTTTCACAACACTGTGTTACCTGTTATGCGTTCAACACGCGGAGGCCTGGCCACAGTACATTCCCGCGGACAACTCGTGATTTATCCGCACATGAATTTACGCGAGCAGGGTTTGTCGGTTAGGGGCTATGTTCAGTTGTTATTAGAAACGACCCAAGAACTACTTGAGTTTTACGGCGTCCAATCGCAGATCGATTTAAAACAAGTTGGACTATATACATCCGAAGGCAAGATTGCTTTTTGTGGAATCGAAATTAAAAATCGCATGACCATGCATGGAGTCAGCCTAAACGTATCTAACAATTTGGATTTATTTAAACTGATCTCGCCGTGTGGGTTGCAAAATTCAAAGATGGATCGCTTGCAAAATCACACCAATCGCCGACTGAGCCTGCACGATTTGTTTGGCCAATGGTCTAGTTTATTTCAAGAAAAATTGAATATTTAATACACTGTCTTAATACTAAAGTCCTATGACAAAAGTATTAATGCCTTTCAGACAATTTTTAGTTTGTTCGATCGTGTTTTTTCAAATCAGCGCGTATTCGTGTTTTGTCCATGATGCTGGGTCCCGCGAGTTATCGGCCGCCGAAATAAAATATATTTCAGATATCGAAGCCCAAGATGTAAAGTATGCTGAAGATAATTACCAATGGCTCTACGAAAAATTAATGGCCGAAAATTTACGGACCGACAATCCCGCTGAAACGTTTAAATCTTTTCGCGTTCATTTAAAAGATACTTATAAAAGTTTTCCGGACCCTTCGCTGATTGCAAAAAAAAATCTAAATACCTACACGACAAAGACCGAGCTTTCGGGTTCAATCACTTATGCCGGAATTTTTCGTAAACCGTATCGAATGATGCTAACAACAGTGAATGACATTTTAAATATTGAAGTTCGAGTGCATTTCAAAAACCCCACGGCTCAAGATAAAATTGATTTTGCTGAAAAAATGAAAAATGCCGAACGTATTTGGAATGAAAACCAAATCGCAACAGACTTTAAATATAAATTTTCTTTTAAAATGGTAAGCGAAGCAAGCCTTGCCCATTATTCGGTGAATATTCAAAACGATACTCGCGGGCCTTATGATACAAATTGGGGTCGTGAATGGACGGCGGTTGTTATCGCTCACGAAATTGGACACATGCTTGGCTTAGGCGATGAGTATCAGACGATTTCAGGTGAATTTGACTGTTTGCGCGCTTCACTCATGTGCTCCGCTTGGTACGGAGCACACATGAAACATCATTATTATTTTGTTCTAAGACGGTTTATAAAAAACTAGTTAAATTCGTCTTCGCCAGGAAAAGGCACAGGCGGATTATTTGTTTCGCCGTCAGCAACGGGTGACTGGCTTTGGCCTTGCTTATTAAGATTTAATTTATTTATCATTTCTTCGCAAAGCTGTAAATCGATGGCTTTTTTGTTCAACGTACATTTCACAGGCTCAGCCGCTTGCGAATCCATTTTAACAGTCAACACCGCGCGTTTGTTCACAGCTTTTAATTCGATCTGTGCAACGGACTTGGAAACAAAAGATGGCATTTGACCTTGAGGAGCTTTCATTTCAAAAGCGAAAACCATTTTCATGTTGGCTTCGATCTGACCTAATCGTTTACTCACTAATTTTCCAGATTGCTCTATTGTTCCAGAAGATCCCATTTCGTTAATGGCTGCATTTGGTTCAGAATTTTTAGACTTCATTGTGACTGACATTGTCGTATCGCCAGAAATAAGATCTTGTTCCTTTAATTTTGTAAGCGCTTGTTCATTGAATGCAAATTTAAAAGCTCCGCTGGCTTTAATATCTTGCATCTGGCCCGTTGATGCTACTGATGAATTCATTTGCATCGTCATGATCATCGGGCACTGCGCACCGGATGTTGTGAACTTAACATCACCACCTGTTGCGCTTTGGTTGCCAGTCACCGTTGGGTTACATTTTTGTTGATTATTAACGGCCGCAATTATTTGTTGCGAAAGTTGTTCTTGATCATAATAGCTTCCTTGATTTTGATCTTGGCCCTGATTGTCTTTCAATAACGAAAATTTATTTGTCGAATCAATCAACTGTCCACCCGGAGTTGCCGGCGTGTTGGCATCTTGAGTTTTACCTTGCACATGAGTAGCGCGACCGACATCGGTCATTGCGGCCATTGCAACGTCTTGATCACTTTCAGAAAGTGGTTCTGTTGAGTTTTCGTTAGCATCAAACTGATCCACGTTAACATCACCGGGTCCATTTGGTGGTGGAGTAGGTGTAGTTCCACCTTTATTTGAACTCGAACTGTTGCACGAAGATAAAGCGAGCATCGCACAAAGTACGAGCGTATTAATAGTTAATGATTTCATAATTTCCCCCTATGATTTTCATTGATAACTTTAGCTTTACCCTAAGAGGATTTGGATGATGAGTACAATTTTGATAAATTGTAAATAAGCACCAAAGCGTCAAAAATTGTTACAGGTAATAATTATATTTGAAGATATTCAGAACCATTACAGACACTATGGCTATTTAAAGTCGGTTAAAATTGAAAGTTATGTGGTTGTCGCAGGCGGAGCTGTCGCCGGTGATTTTTTCTCGATCGCCCCGGCATTGCGATGACGTGCACCAGGCAAATGAACTTCCCAGCATTGAACCGTACAAAATGCATAACCTGTGCGCTTACCATTGCAAGTCGAAACATTACATTCATAGTACATTTTGCTAAAACCGATTTCTTTTTTACAAGCACTACACTTTTTCCAAAATCCTAATGACGACATTGAATAAAAATAACACAGAACGCACAGGCCCGTTATCAATTCCCTAATTTCTAGTACTTCAGTCCAGTTGGAAACAAGCAAGAGTGGTGGTTAAATAACTGTATGGCAAAAAAATTAAAAGTACCCGCACCAGTCGAAAAAAACACAAAAATTCCTCGAGCAACTCGCTTCAAGCCAGACCCATTAGCGGTGGCCTACATGTCATTAAAAAATACGAGCTTAAACCCTGTCGTAGGTCTCATACTTAACGAATCATTCACGGGCTGCGCAATCTTGGTCAGCACCGAAGACCGCTTCAAACTCAACCAAAAAGTCTTCGTCAAAGTCGGCAACCTCCACGCCATGGCGGCTGAAATAATGTGGTCCACACAACTCGACGAAAACATTTTTAAATTAGGTTTAAAATACCTCGAATAAACTTTCTTTCGGGAATTTATTCGGGACTTTCGATTTTGCCGTTGGGGTATTTTGCGAAGCGGCGTATTTCTTTGCCGTGGACGACGTCGCTGGTGTCCCAGGGCCAGCCGCCGAATTGGGTTTTGTTGTAGTCGTTGAAGGTTTGGACTATTTCTTCTTTGGTGTTCATAACGAAGGGGCCGTGTTGGACGACGGGTTCGCCGATGGGTTTGGCTTGGAGGACAAGAAATTCTAAGGGTTCGTTTTGATTTTCGAGTTCGAGTTGGGATTGACTGTTAAGTCGTAAGCCCTTGCCTTTGTTAATTTTTTCTTTGTTGGCGATGAGTTCTTTGCCGCTGAAAAAATAAAGTACTCTTGAAATTGGATTTTTTGTTGGTGGCAATGTCCACTTGGCGCCGGTTTGCATTTTGACTAAATAGACGCCGATTTCGCTCTCTGGGTTTGAGGCCCAGCTGTCGGGTGGTGGGCTTAAGCTTTTTTGGTTTTCTAATTCGCCGGCGATCAGGAAAATTTCGACTTTGTTATTATCGAGATTTATTTTAGGAATTTTTTCGCTCCAGAACATGGTGAAGTGAGCGGGTACCATTTTGCTTTTTTTCGGAAGATTCAACCAGATCTGAAAAAGTTCTAAGGTGTTTTCTTTGTCAGTGTGTAAGAGTGGAAACATTTCTGAATGTTGCACGCCAGAACCGGCGGTCATCCATTGCACATCGCCTTGGCCGTAACGACCTGCGGCCCCTAAGGAATCGGCGTGATCCGCGTAACCACTTCGCACAATCGTAATCGTTTCAAAACCGCGGTGCGGGTGGACCGGGAATCCTGGGATTTCTTCGCCATGATACATTCTAAAACCATCACGCGGTTCAAAGTCCGAGCCCAATTGGCGATTTTTTAAATGAATGGCGTCAGGTCCAAACTGACCGTTACCTTTTGGATAATGATCAAGGTGATGCACGCAAAACAAAAAGGGATCTAAGGTGGCCCATTGAAATCCTAAAGGAAATTGGTCTATAATGGCTGGAATGGCTGGTTTTTGATTTGGTGTTTCCATAACGTTAAAAAGTTTAACAGCCTAACTGAAATAATTCTATGTCTTATTTTCACCAGCATTTACTAAACAACCAGTTTAGGGTATCACTACCGTCTATGAAAAATTCCAACAAACTTATGAAGTCGTTTATTTTATTGTCTTTTTTAATTTCTTTTACAGCTCGTGCAAATGTTTTAGAATTTAAAATGTCGCTAGGTCGTGTCGTAACTGCTGAATATCAAAAAGTAAAAGGCGCCAAAGAAACTCTCGTTTTGTTACCTGGAATTAATCGCAGTCTTGAAATGAAATCCGAAAGCAAGTTTTTCCAAGCCGCTGCAGATTACAAAGTTAATGTATTAACGATCGCAACCAGTTCACACCCGCGTTCAATTTCGGCTCTTGGTACAAATGAAACTCCCGTGTTTTTAGAAAACACCATGACTTTAAAAGACTACGCAGCAGAAGTTGAATTTGTTATTGCACAGTTAAAGATTGTAAAACCATTTGTAGCTTCGTTATCGTATTCGTCAGCAATTTTAAACGAATTAGATTCAAAAAAATTCGCGGGCTTTATTGAAATGGTCCCAATGGGTGACCCGGTTGAAGGCGGAGATTCTTTAACTAAATCCGCACGCGATTACCAAGACTTTTTAATGTTAAATCCATTTATGACTGGTTTTGTTCGATCGCAACGCGATTCAGCTTACAACAGCACGTGGACTAAGTCTGTGAACGCGCGCCTAGAAGCTGACCCAGATTTTTATGGACCAAATCCTCGTACAGACGACATTATTGCAGGTTACGTGTCGCTTGCTCGCGCTGCTGAAAACTTTCGATTAAATCGCGTGGAGTTTCCAGTGCGCAAACACTTCATCCTTGTTGATCAAGAAGAAGAAGAGCGTTTTAATTTACAGTTAAAAGCAGTGCAAACTGAAAACGCAGACTTCCAAGGTAGTATGGGATTTTTTATTGTTGCAAAATCAGGTCACGTGCTTCCGAGCGACCAACCGCAATCAACTTTAAAAGCGGTCACTCTGATTATGCAAATGACTCGTGCGAATAAATATCAATCAGGTGTTATCGCAGGCGAAACGTTTGTTGAATTTACGCCTGCTCAGAGAAAAGAATTAGGTCTTAAATAAAAAGTCAGACATAAGCTGTACGAACGTTGTTGGATTTTCAACGTTTGTGCAGTGGCCGTGTCCAGGAATCACTTTAAACTGGCCATTTTTCATTAAAGCAGCCATTTGTTTTGAGTCTTCCATCGGAAGTAAACCATCGTGTTCACCATGCAATACTAAAACAGGGTGAGTCACTGTGCTGATCTGAGCTGTTGAATCTAAGCCGTCTAAGGCTTTTAAAACTAAGACTCCAACTTTGCTGACTGCGGCGAATGCATCTTCAACTACAACTTGACGGAAAAAATCAGATTGATCATCGTTTTTATGAATCGTCGAAGCCATAATCATTGAAACTAATGATTTATTTTGTTTCATTTGTTCAAAAGCCGCTGTCATTGACTCCTGAAAAGTAACGCCCTTAGCGCCGACGGGATCTAATAAGACCGCTTTATTAAAAAGTTCAGGAGCTTTAGCCAACATCAGACCAGCTATCAGTCCGCCCGTCGAGTGTCCGACTAAATTAATTTTTCCCCAATTGTTAGCTTTAACTAATGCAATAAAATCATTTGCTAAGCGATCCATGGTCAGCTCAGATTCAGTTTGTGGAGCCGTGCTTTGACCGCAACCGCGGAATTCAGCCGTAATCATTTTTCCTGTGAAGCCCCCTGTGAAGCCCAAGGATTGATTGTTTTTCATCAAGACATCTTGAGTGGGATACCACCAACGATTCGAAGCTAAATTGCCATGAATAAATAATGTTGTTTGAGGAAGAACGGCATCCATGACCTCGTAATTCATGGTAAAGCCAGTTCCATCTTGAACCGCAAATTTTAATTGAGGATTTTTAGACATAAAATAAACTCCTTATTTGTTTAAACCAATTTCAAATTCATCGCCAGCTCGACTTCGAACAAGTCCAGTGGCCGGATTTCCTTCAAACAAATGTCCGCTTTGAACACGTTGTGAGTCGAGTAAAATCGTCGCAATCCAGTCGGCAGAATAATCTGGGATATGTTCTGGAATTTTGTGTTTTGATTGCAATAAAATCATCTTAGAGGCTTGAGCAGATTCTGGAACCTGGGTCCAAAACGTTTCTAAAACTTTGCGATCAATGTATTCGTCTTGTCCAGCGATCACTAAATGCACCGATTTTCTTGGAGCGCGCGTGATGGCTTTAGCTGTATCGAGTTTTCGAATTCCTTGAACCATGCGAAACGTGGCTTCCAGCTTATATGGATTTTCTAAAACGATCGGTTCGGCCGATGGATATGTGGTGTAAACATTTAAACGCAAAAAATAATCGTAAAGTTCATCGTTGCTGTAAGGGTTGTAGGGGTACATCATTCGCGTCGACAGCACCTGCATTTTCAGGAACAAATCTTGAGCTGCGATGGGTTCTGTAAATGGCGCCATCAAAATTAAATTTTGCACCAAGTGGGGATAAGCTTCGCCAAAAGCAATTGCAATCCCGCCGCCGTAGGAAAGTCCAACCAAGTTGGCCTTTCCAATTTTAAGTTGAGTGATTAATCCTTTAAGATCTTGAATTTGTGTCTGATAAGCTATCGGGGCCACAATGGGAGCGTACTTTAAAAGTGTTTTTCCCATGCCATCCATATCGTACTGAACTACGCCAATACCATAAGTATGTAAACTGTTAGCAAACGCGTCCCACTGCTTTGTTGAATACGTTAATCCATTCAACAAAATGACGGTTGGTTTTCCACTGTCAGCTTTTTGCCATTGAATAAAAAGTTCTTTTTTCGCAGAGACGCGAACGAAGCCTTCAAAATCATATTCAGCCGTTGCTGCTTGTGCAGAAAATTGCAGGCCAAAAACTAAACCAAATAGAATTAAAAATTTTTTCATAGAACATCCCCTCGCAAAAAAGATTCAAAAAATTAAAGAACGACGCCGCCATCAACGCTGATGACAGTTCCAGTAATGTAAGACGCCTGATCACTTCCTAAAAATAAGCACGCACTTGCAATGTCCGACGGCAAACCCATTCGAGCTGCTGGAACTTTTGCAACGATCTGATCTAAAACTTCTTTAGGCATCGCTTTAGTCATTGCCGTCATAATAAAACCAGGAGCAACCGCATTCACAGTCCAACCTTTGCGCGAAAATTCTTTGGCCCAGGTTTTAGTTAAGCCGATAACGCCTGACTTAGCGGCTGCATAATTTGATTGTCCAAAGTTTCCATAGAGGCCAACAACGCTAGAAATGTTAATGATGCGCTTATGTTGGGACGTTGGTGTGAATTTTTCAAAAAGACCTTTAGTCACGTTGAATAATCCGGTTAAATTTGTGGCGATCACTGAATCCCAATCGTCAGATTGCAGTTTTGCAAACGACTTGTCGCGCGTAATTCCAGCGTTGTTTACTAGAACATCTACACTCCATGGCACAGAGCTAGACGCTGCAGCCACGGATTCACGGTTAGTGACATCAACGCGAGCCACGTGCAATTGAGGTCCAAATTGCGAGAGTTCCTTTTGAGCGACTGTTAAAGCCTCTTCAGAGTAATCCCAGATCGAAACTTGTGCGCCGGCCGTTAAAAATTGCAACGCAATTTCAAAGCCGATTCCTTGGGCACCACCAGTAACAACAACAGATTTTCCCTTATAATTATAAGTAATTTGCGACATAAAACCCTCCCCAATAGTTTGTGAATCAAAGAGTAGAGGAGTCCCATAAATTCGAGTGGTTAGTCAAAGAATTTTGTTGTTTTCACGAAGCGATTGCGCAATTAATTGTCTTCATCACTAAGAGGACCAAACTATGTCAGAAACGCAAATCTCAATTCGTAAAGCAACGATCGCTGGCACTGGCTTTTATGCACCAGAAAAAATCGTGACTAATCAATTCTTTAACGACATGTACAAAAAAGATGTCGATAGTTTTTTGCGGGAACAACGCAATATTAAGGAACGCCGCTGGATGAGCGCCGAGCAAGTGACTTCGGACCTGATTGTTCCGGCTGCGGAAGAGGCTATGAAAACCGCTGGCATTAGTCCAAAAGATTTAGATTTAATTATTGTTTCCACTGATACGCCAGATTATTTGTCGCCGTCGACGGCGTCTGTTGTGCAATTTAAAATTGGCGCCACCAACGCGGGAACGTTTGATGTCAATTCAGCGTGCGCTGGTTTTGTAACAGCAGTTGATATGGCCTCTAAATACATCGCGGCCGATAAAAAATACCAAAATATTTTAGTCGTCGGCGCTTACGGAATGTCGAAGTATTTAAATTTTGATGATCATCGAATTGCCACACTTTTTGCGGATGGCGCTGGTAGCGCAATTATTCAACCCAGCAAAAATGGTTTAGGAATTTTAGCGTCAGAACTTTACACCGACGGACAATATCATGATTACATGGGCGTCTACGCCGGTGGAACATTTCGTCCTTTGACTCATGACGTGATCGAACGCAAAGGGCACCTATTAGATTTCGCTAAAAAAATTCCTATTGAAACCAACGGCACTCATTGGCCGCGTTTAACGCGAAAAATTTTGGACCGCATTCATAAAACACCGCAAGATATTTCGCATTTTTTCTTAACTCAGATCAATATCAACAGTATCAACGAAGCGCTGGATAAATTAGAATTACCACATACTAAATCCCACAACATCATGGATCGCTTTGGGTACACGGGATCAGCCGCAGTGGGCATGGCTTTGGCCGATGCCGCACGATCGCATAAATTAAAAAAAGGTGATCTAGTCTTTATGTTGGGTTCTGGCGGCGGATTATCGATGGCGGCGCTCGCCTTGGAATGGTCTTACGATACATGAATATTGAATTAGACTGGTTAAAAAAATGGGCGCACTACGCCCCCAAAACAATTGCACTCATTGACGGTGACACTGATCAGTCGCTCAGCTATTTGCAATTGTACCAGTCGGCCCAACACTACGCCGACGTTCTAGAAAATAAATTTGGAATTAAACGTCATGATCGTGTTGTGGTGCTTTCACTCAATGAATTAGAATACGTCTCTTTGTATTTTGCGTGCGCGCGTTTAGGGGCCTGCTTAGTGCCGGTCAATTATCGACTAACGGCGCGTGAAGTTGAACACATTGTGGTGGATTCAGATTGTCAGTTGATTGTGTATCAGCAAGCATTTACAAGTTCTTTAGAAACTTTGCCGGCCTCATTTAAAAATAAATTTATTTTATTAAATGAAACTGATCATTCTTTGAAATCGTTAGCGGCGCATGTCGATTTGTCCTTAACGAATTATGTTTCAACTTTTCAGTCTCAGGTCGAAGATCCGGCTATGATTATTTATACTTCAGGAACAACTGGGTCGCCAAAAGGCGCTGTGATCAGTCAGCAAATGATTTTTTGGAATTCGATTAACACCACATTGCGACTGAACATTAGCCAATCAGATGCCACGGTCATATTTCTACCGTTTTTTCACACGGGTGGATGGAATGTCTTAACGACACCTTTTTTTCACCGAGGCGCAAAGATTATTTTATTAAAAAAATTCGACGCCGACCAAATTTTAAAATTAACTGAAAAACATAAGTGTTCATTGCTGTTTGGAGTTCCAACAACCATGGACATGATGGCGCGGTCTGAAACATTTAAATCGGTGCAATTGAATTCAATTCGTTACGGAATTGTCGGCGGCGAACCCATGCCTATTGAACTGATCAAGACATGGCATGATAAAGGCGTTGCGATTCGACAAGGTTATGGACTGACTGAATTTGGTCCAAATGTTTTTTCATTAAATGAAGACGATGCTATTCGAAAAATTGGCTCCATTGGATTTCCTAATTTTTACATTGATGTTCGGGTGGTTGATGAACAGGGTCTTGATGTTAAGCCGGGCGAAGTTGGTGAATTGTGGCTAAAGGGCCCTGCGTGTATGACCGAATATTTTAGAAATCCAAAAGCCACCGCCGAAACAATTCGAGACGGATGGTTAGCCACCGGTGATTTGGTGCGTTTTGATGATGAAAATTATTTTTACGTCGTCGGACGAAAAAAAGAAATGTACAAATCGGGTGGTGAAAACGTCTACCCCGCCGAAGTCGAAAAAGTAATTCGCAGTTTAAAGGGAATTCGCGAAGTGGCGGTCATTGGAACGGCCGATGAAAAATGGGGCGAAGTTGGAAAAGCCTTTGTCAGCTTAGAATCGGGTTGTGATTTAACATCCGATAATATTATGGACTATTGTTTAAAAAATTTAGCAAAGTTTAAGGTTCCGCGCTATGTGCAATTTCTGCCAAATCTGCCAAAAGGCGAATCCGGCAAAATTTTAAAAAAGAATCTGCAGTAAAAAAATCCTCTAAAAATTCATTTCGCATTTGGATAGGGTCACCTGTTATTTGAGGTAGCGACTTAAAGTTTGCAGTAACAAGTCAGTGCGTATTGGCTTTGTTAAAAAGTCGTCGGCACCGGATTCAATACATTTTTTGCGATCTTCGTGCATCGCGTGTGCCGTCAAAGAAATAATAGGGCGAACATAGTGTTTTTCCCGGAGTAAGCGGATGGCCGTGTGCCCATCCATAATCGGCATTTGTACGTCCATTAGAACAATATCGAAAGTTTGAGACAAAGCTTTTGTGACGCCGATTTCACCGTTGTCCGCGGATTCTACAATAGCGCCGCGTTTTTTTAAAATATGTTCAATAAGGATCGTGTTGTCGATGGAGTCATCGACCACTAAAATTTTACGTCCTTGTAAAGGTTTTTCTGGAAGGAAAACATTTTTTTCTGCGGGTCGATCTGAACTCAGGCTTGTTGCAATTTCGATAACAAAGGTGGAGCCACGTCCGATACTGGACTCTTTGAGGTAGACTTGACCCCCAAGTTTTTGCGCTAATCGTTGAGATAAAATCAAACCTAAACCGGTGCCACCATAACGGCGAGTGACTGAAGCATCAGCCTGAATGAAAGGTTGGAAGAGCTTATCTTTCTTATTTTCAGGAATTCCAATTCCTGTATCGCTGACGGTGAAAATTAATTGACTGTTTTTTTGATCAAAATTAATATGCGTTCGGATATGACCTGCGGCCGTAAATTTAATAGCGTTGCCAACAATGTTATTAAGAATTTGTTTCAGCCGTAAAGAATCCGTAACGATCTCTTCGGGAACTGAAGTGTCAATATCGACTAAAAAGGTCAGGCCCTTGGCTTCCGCTTTGAGGGATTTAGATTTTGAAATTTCAGATATTAAATGCGATACCGAAGTATTTAAGAGTTCTAATACTAAATGGCCGGATTCGACTTTGGACAAATCGAGGATGTCATCGATCAGATACAGTAAGAGTTCTCCGTTGCGCTGAATAATCTGATGATAATCTATTCGCTCTTTTGCCGATAAAGAATCTGAACGAAGCAGCTCATTGAAACCAATCAATGCATTTAACGGCGTGCGAATCTCGTGAGACATGTTGGCTAAGAATGTTGATTTTGATTGATTAGCATTTTCGGCGACCTTGCGAGCTTCGCGTTCACTTTCAAAGAGTAAAGCTTTATCGATGGCTTGACCGGCCCGTCGGCCAATGTCTTCTGCGGCCGTTAAATCTAACGAATTAAATTTTTTACCGGAATCTGAAGCAATGAAAGTCATGGCTCCCAGGATGCGGTGTCCTCCAATAATGGGAACAATCATGATCGAACTCATTCCAATGCGTTTCATGGCGGTATATTGACCCGGGCTTTGTGCAGAGGCTTTTAACATTTCATCGGTGACGTGACTGTAAAGTTCAGAGTGCCCGGTTTTAATAACTCGGGGTGCGCCATCAGACGCATTCCAATCGAAGCGGAAATCTCTTTGGTAGTCTTCGGCCCATAAGCGCTTCTGGGGATGAGTATGCCAAACAATCGATTGCGGTTTGTTGGCTGTGTTGGTGATATCGATAACGCACCAATCGGCCATCTGAGGAATAATCCTTTCAGTTAATTTTTGTAATGTAAAAAAGTAATTCAGCGATGAATTTAAAATAATTCCTGCATCGGCAATCAGTTGAAGTGATGCTTCGCGATTTTTTAATATTTGTTCATTGCGTTTGTGAGTTGTGAAATCGCGGAAAATAGATACGGCGTAATGCACCTGACCTTTTTCATCAAAAATGGGAGCCGCATTGACGATCGCCCAGCGAACTTCGTTGGTCGTCTTAAATACAATTTGCACCACAGTCTCGGACGGATTTCTAACGCCCATTAAAGCCTGGCAGCCCGGCAACTTTTCGACCGGAAATGGAAAACCTTCTTCGTCATACAGATTAAAGCCGCTCATGATTTCTTCGTCGGGCGTGCTAATCATTTCTTCGACACTGTCAAATCCGCACATTTGCGCGCCAATGCGATTGGCGTAAATAATTCGACCATTGCGATCTAGAGCCGTTACTCCGTCGGTCATGCCCTCTAAAATTACTTGTAACTGATTTCTAGAGCGTTGCAGATTGCTGAATAAAATTTTCTGAGATTCAATGTCGGTCGCGGTTCCAATCCACCGAGTGATGCGATTTTTCGAATCACGCACGGCAATCGCGCGGCCTAAAAACCAGTGATAGACCCCATCATGACGACGTAATCGATATTCGTGATGAAACACCATGCCCGTCAAAATACAGTGGCTCCATTTTTTAAAGGAGTGCTCGGCATCTTCGGGATGCAGTGCCTGCATCCAATGTTCGATGTTGATGGATTCGGCTGAATTTTTAGTTGTGTGAGAACCGACATATTCAAGACAGTTTTTATTAATGTAGGTCACGGCACCATTGGTGTCGGTCATCCACACTAAATGTGGCATGGCTTCAGCTAAATTATAATCAGTTCTAGAAATGTCGGCACTGGCGTGAAGTCCAGGACCTTTTGTCAATATTTCGACTGTATTTATCTGATCCATTCTCATGCTGAAATAGTTATAAACCTGCGATTAGAGCAATAGCAATGCATGTGACGAAAATAGGAACTCTATGAATAAATCTTCATATTTGGGTGACAATTAATGTTCGACGTCGATAGGATTTTCATAAGGTTTTTGATTTCGCACGATTTTTGTGAAAACCGTATCCCAACCTGCTTTTTCTTGAATTAGATTTACGTCCTGCGCACCAGCACGTTGTAAAATTTCTTGAGCGGCTTGCGCTTTGTTGGCGTCATCAACGTGAACCGACATCAAAATCCCGCCGGCATCGACATAATCGCCGTAGCGATTGCCCGCGCGTTCTGGAATTCCTATTCCGGCCAGAGCTCCGCAAGCGGCTCCTAAAATGATTCCGCTAATTAAGCCAACGAGTCCAAGTACAATCAATTGATAAAATTGCGGATTATTCGGTGAGGATGTTGCCAAATCTATCGCACTCATTCGAGCGCTAAGAAAAACTCCAGCTGCAAATAGTAAAACACCACCGATGGCTGCACCAATCATGGCTCCATGTTTGACTTCGTTTCGTTGATGTTGTGAAAAATCTTGGGGACCTGGGTGGGGCGGGTACAAAATGGCGATATCCGAGTTGGTAAATCCCAATGAATTTAAAATGAGTCGCGCTGTGCGAACCTCGCCGTTGTTTTTAAAAATTCCAAATGCGGCTTTACTTTGTTCCATATTTTCAACTCTATACATAATTCCTCCTGATTAAAGTTTTATCCGACGGGCTAATCCAGGGTTCCTGATGGGTTCGTGACATGGACATGTGTAATCTGGGATTTTAAAACGGG
>JAYVHE010000249.1:0-4797 GCA_043771495.1 Bdellovibrio sp.
AACGGTGGCACAATGATCGTAACAGGGACGTTATCATTTGCAGATGGAAATAATAGTTATCCAGGCGGGGTAAATAACGGAACGATAGAGGCTCGCGGTGGAGTTAGTTTTAGTAACGGCGGAAAAGGCGGGACCGTGTTGCTTGTTCTAAATGGAACAACAACTGGATCGATTTCATGGGTTTCAGGTTCGAGTCTAGACACCACATTTTCAGTCGCAAAAACCGGTGGTGCCAGTGTTCAACTTGCAACGAACGCACTGTTTTCTTCGGCCGGTCGTGATTTTACGATTTCTTCAGGTACTTTAGATTTCTCTGGCTATGATTTTAATGTGAACGATGTCTTAACAGTCAGTGTGGGCGCGACATTAAAATGTAACGGTGGGGAGTTGATCAATCCTCAGCCTGCAGTTATCAACAACAGCGGAACAATAAATTGTCCAGGATATTCAACCTATAATTTTAATTGGACTGGCGCTGGCGGGAATGCAAATTGGACGACCGCTGGAAATTGGCAAGGCGGAGTTGCACCGGGAGCAAGTGATATCGTCGTATTTCAAGATACTTACTGTGGTGGTACTTGTAACACTACTATCAATGCCAATTCGAGCGTTCGAGGAACTCGAATTTACTCACCGTACACAGGCACCATTACTCAAGGTTCTGGAAATACGCTGGCCGTGGGTTCGCGTGGGTGGCAACAAGCCGCTGGAACTTTTGCGGGCGGTAATTCGGCGATCACTAATGGCGGCGCTTTTTCATTAACTGGAGGAGTCTTTACTTCAACAAGCGGAACACTGACTCAGCAAAGGAGTCCGTGGACTAAGACTGGTGGAACGTTTAACCACAATAGCGGAACGCTGACGGTGGATCTTTTGAGCGGAACAGTAGCCGCAATCACTCCCGCCTCTGATCTGTACAACAATGTGAATTTAGTAACCTGGGCAGGAAGTTACAGTATTTCAGGAACATTTAATGTGAATGGAAATCTACAGTTCGGAAGTGCCTCGGGATCCGGTATGGCCATGACTAACGGGACTATCGCACTAGCTGGCAATGTCACTAATCTTTCCAATGGAACAGGACCTGGTTCGCCGAGCACGACGATTGTTGTTTCGGGCACAGGAACTCAAGTGCTTACGGGAAGTGGTGGACGATGGCCTGCTTTACAAATTAATAAAGCCAGTGGCACAGCCCAGTTGTCAGGTACAATAAATTTGTACGCGCCATTCACTTACACGGCAGGAACTGTTGACCCTGGAAGTTCGACAGTTAGTTTTTACTCAGAGGGCACAAGTATCACGCATGCTCCAAATGGAATCACTTTAGGAAATGTTGGATTTAATTTTGTTTGGCATAACGGGACACATAATTTTAGTGGCCAAACACTAAATGCTTCCGACACAGTTACTTTTTCTTCAAGTTTTTCCAATTCCAATGTCAACAATGGCACATTAAACATTTCTGGAAATGTTGTTCAAACAGGTACGACAAGCATTGCAGGTTCATTGGGTGTGAATTTAATTGGAACTTCCAATACAACCATAAATCAGGCAAGTGCCGTGAACTTACCAGGTCCTACCGTCATTAACAAAACCTCGGGCGCAAAAATCACATTGTTGTCTGATGCCCGCTTCAACAATGCCGGGCAAAACTTAACAATCTCGGCGGGAACACTTGATATGGCGGGATTTAATTTAACAGTTGGAAATAATATTTCGAATAGTGGCAATCTGCAACGGGGCAATATTCCAACCTGCGGAACAATCACTCAAGGCGGAAGCTACTCTGGAAATGCAGCTGTATGTCCGTGATTTTGTATCCTATAGAGGCTGGCTACTATTAAAGTTTTTTGAACTTTGCGGAGACAGCTCCAAATTCCAGAATGTAAGTTTGGAGCGGGAGACGGGATTCAAACCCGCGACCTCTGCCTTGGCAAGGCAGCGCTCTATCAACTGAGCTACTCCCGCAATCGTTTTAAATATCGTTTGATACAAAACAAAAACAGTTTGGTTAAATTAATGAACAGCGGCGTTTCGGTCAAGGACTTATCTGATAGTGCTCCAAACAATTGCAGTTTTGTTGAACTGGACCCTCATTAATTAGTTTCTGTACAATATGTAAATTATATGTAAAATGATTTTATGTCGCAGTTAAAAGTAAACCCATTTGAAGACTTTGCCTCTGAAAAAAACGAAAAAACTGATAAAGCGGATCAAATAGAATTTTCAGTTAAGAAAGACACAGTTGCCTGGTTATTGGTGGACCTCAATTCATTTTTTGCCACCTGTGAGCAACAAGATCGGCCCGAGCTGCGCGGAAAACCTATCGCGGTGATTCCAACGATGGCTGAATCGACATCGGTTATAGCGGCCAGTCGAGAAGCCAAACTCTTTGGCGTTAAAACAGGAACGCTCGTTAGTGAAGCTCGAAAGCTCTGCCCGCAGATTCAGTTTTTTCAAGGTAATCATCGCCGTTATTTAGTGATTCATGAGCAGATCATCGAGGCCGTTGATGAAATTTGTCCCATTGAAAAAGTTTTATCGATTGATGAAATGGCCTGTCAGCTGATTGGTCGCGAAACCGAAATTGAAAATGCAACTCGGTTGGCGGTGGCTATTAAAAATAATATTCGTCATCGAGTCGGAAATTGTTTAACGAGCTCGGTAGGCTTAGGACCAAATATTTTGGTCGCAAAAATGGCGTCAGATTTAGTGAAACCAGATGGCTTGGTTGTCGTGCCTTCTGAAAGTATTCAAAAGGTTTTCGGAGAAAAATCAATTTCAGTGATCCCGGGAGTGGGTCGGCAAATGAAGTTTCGGCTCGAGGCCCATAGCATTTATAAAGTGAATGATTTGATGAAGTTAGACCCACAACACGTGCGAAAAATTTGGGGAAGCATTTATGGATTTCGAGTCGCTCATGAATTACGGGGCTCATTTTTTCAAAGGCCAGAAAGCGAGCAAAAGTCTTTTTCAGCTGAACACGTTTTGCCGCCGCAATTTCGTAATGTGCAGAGTGCGTGTCACATCGGATTAAAGCTTTTGAATAAATCAATGCATCGTCTGCGTCGGAATCAGCGAAAATGCAGTACATTAGAAGTTTCTATTAAGACCAAAGAGCAAAATAGTTATTCGGAATCTTTGCAGTTTCATCCCACTGATGATCGACGACAATTGTTAAATTACTTTTTGCAGCTCGAAAAACAGCTGCAGTATAAAATTAAGATGAAGCAAGCCCATATTGCCAATAGCACCTATATTGAATCTCCATTCAAAATTTCGGTGGTGTTAGGTGGTTTGGATACAGCAAATATAAATCAGATGTCTTTGTTTGCTGATCCTAAAGCAGAAAAATTGAATCAGGCCCTCGACGAGATTTACAAAAAATTTGGACATCAAGCTTTAATGCCGGCATCTTTATTGAATTTGAAAGAGACGGCAAAAACTAGAATTGCGTTTCAGCAGATTCCCGATAAGTCCGACGAATTTTAACGATTGCAGTTAATGCCCTGCCGGTAGTCTAATTCAACAAACGTTGAATACCCAGGCTTAATTGTAGCTTGAACTATGATTTCGGCGTTGTCGTTATTTTTGCGATCAAAATACAAAGACTCTGGCATTTTTATTCGTAACGGAATAGTTACGCCTTTTTTTATCAGCTCATAAAAATCTGCAGTCTTTTGAGTTATTTCTGGCGGCGTGGACGAATCATTTTCTTTTGCTAGTTCAAATCGGGGTTTAATTAAACCTGTCATATGAATACGAATATCTTTGTTTTGCTCAGATCTAAAAGTGATTTCGTGTTCAGTAATAATTTTAGAAAAAAACTCGTTGTCGCGAGCTAGTTTTACTTGAATGAGTTGGTTTTGATTTTTAAATTTTTGGGCCATTAGTTTGTTATCAATGTGCGCGACAGAATATATCGCTTTTTTATTTTGGTTCAGAATCCAAGTGCCACCGCCGCTTTGCGCAAGATGCTCGTAAAAATTAATGGGCAGTTCGTATTCTGGTGGAACGCGCAATGAAATATCTAATGAAAATCCTTGGAGATCTTTAAGTTCAGACAACTTTTTTGAATATTCGTTGTCGTTTGCGTTGACGATAAACATTCGGTCTATGATGTCGCTTTCGGCCGATTTGTCGCATTGGCCGTCTTCGCAATTGGCGACATAAGTGAGGAGATACCGATAATTCGGGTGAGTACAGTTTTCAGGGTTGATGCAAAACAAAGGAATCGAGGCCATGCCGATACTACGGGGAGAGGTAATCTGCGAGTGAATGGATTCAGTTAAAATAAATTTAGAATTGTTAAAGATTTCGGCCTGTTTAAAATCGCTCGGGGTTATTACATTCTTGCGTCCACATAAAACTTGATCTGAAGCATAAAGAAATTCGCTTCGAGCACTCGGAATAATCACAGCAATATCTGATTCACTGCGGTCAGCTTTGTCTGAACCAATTAATTCTGAAGAAAACGAACGTTGCTTTAAGTATTTATTTATAAAACGAACGACCTTTTCTGCAATTTTAAGATTTGTATTATCTTTAACTTGAGTTTCGTCGTAAAAAAGCTTTTCATCATCGCGCGGGAAAATCCCCGAAAGGTTTACAAATTTTGGAAATTCCAAATCTTTAAATTCAGGTTTTGATGACAAAGCAATCGATGACTTTCTAAATTGGAAGATCGTGTTCGACAAAAACGACATTTCTTTAAGTTCTTGAATTCCGACACCCAGAAGTTTTGTCAAAAGAGTGTTTGCTTCAGCGTCCAGTCCTTTTTCGTAAAGTAATGCCGTT
>JAYVHE010000250.1:0-11044 GCA_043771495.1 Bdellovibrio sp.
GTCAAACTCTCTCGGTTTGAAGACGCTTTTTCTACTCTGGACCGTTTGGAATTAATTTCTGCTCAATCATCGTCATTCAATGCACGAATTGCCGTCGAGCTTAATGCGGCAGATCTTTTATCAAGAGCTGGAAATCAAACCAGAGCATGGACGCGCATCGAAAAGGCGCGCGAATTGATACGATCGCAAAAATCTTTACTCAATCACATCAAAGCAACGATTATTGGATCAGAAATATTAGAGCGTTCTGGCCAGCCCCTGCTCGCCTTAAATTATTTACGTCATGCCGATTCTCTTTGTGATCCGCAAGAGCTCAGCTTCAGAAGTCAGCGTATCCAAGAAAACATTTCTCGTCTGCAAAAAATGACAATCTCAAATACAGACCTAGTCATCAATGCTGAAGCAACAATTGTTGAAGAGAAAAATTTAGGTCGGATCGACTTTGGCCAGCAGCATCTTGTTCATACTCTTTTGTCGTGTCTGGTTGCGGCTCGTGGAGAGCCCGTTAGTAAATCAGAAATTTGCCGTCTACTTTGGATGGTCGAATATAATCCGCGATTACACGACAACAAAATTTACGTATCTATTAAACGTTTAAGAAATTTGATCGAACCTGATCCCAAGAATCCTCGCTATGTTCGTAGGGCTCGAGGGGGCTACTGCTTAGAGAACCAAAAAAATTCTTACAAGCCGGCTTAATTGTTTGTTAGATTCACCGATGGTAAACATCGGGGCTTTACCCGCGCACGAAGCCTATTATTGTACTATTACTCAACGGTAACAGACTTTGCCAAATTTCTTGGTTGATCCACATCATAATTTAAACTGTCCGCTAAATGGTACGCCATCAATTGCAACGGCACAACCGCAAGCAACGGATTCGTCGTCCACACCGCACTCGGCAACGACAAATAATACTCGCTCATTTGTTTCAGTGATTTATTTTCGGCAGTTCCGATAGAAATAATTTTTCCACCGCGAGCTTTGGCTTCTTGAAGATTACTAATGGTTTTTTCAAGCAGATCATCACTTGGTGCAACAACCACAATCGCCATGCGTGAATCAATCAGCGCCAACGGCCCATGCTTCATTTCGCCGGCCGCGTAGCCTTCAGCGTGATAGTACGCTAATTCTTTTAATTTTAATGCGCCTTCAAGGGCGATCGGGTAGCTCACTCCACGACCTAAATAGAGAAAGCCTTTGAACTCTTTTAGTTTTTGAGCGGCCTCCGAAAAATATTTATCGTAGGCAAGAACGCCTTCCATTTGGCTTGGTACAGCGACTAAGCTTTGCACGATTTGTTTTTCACTTGGTTGCGGCAACACACCTTTGGCCTTAGCAATTTGTAACGCTAATACATTCAGAAGAGCTAGTGTGCTTGTAAACGCCTTAGTGCTTGCAACACCGACCTCAACGCCTGAATTCATGTACATGTGGCCGTGCGCTTCGCGGTCAATAGAAGAGTGCGCTACGTTCGTAATTGAAAGTGATGTCAAACATTGTTCTAAAGCTAAACGTAAAGCGGCCAATGTATCTGCCGTTTCACCACTTTGCGAAATTGTAATCACCATGGTATTTGGTGGGATCACCGGTTTGCGGTAACGAAATTCACTGGCGATATCGGTTTCGACCGGAATACGACAAATTTGTTCAATCAAATATTTTCCAACCATCGCGGCATAGTGACTTGTTCCACACGCAATAAAAAATACGCGTTCAATTCTTTTAAACATATCCTGAGTGGAAGCAGCTTGGGCACCACGACTGGATGGCTTACTAAATCCAATTTCTGGAAACATCACCGTATTTTCATTAACATCAATGTACGGCGCAATCGCGGAGGCCACCGCACGTGGTTGTTCGTAGATTTCTTTCAGCATAAAATGCTTGAAACCCATTTTTTCGACTTGCTCAGACGTCCAATCTAAAACGGTAATCTTTTTTTCGATCGGCTCGGTCGATTCACCGACCGCCTTGTAATATTTAATATTCTGTTTGCCTTCGACCTCTTGAACGTGAACAATTTCACGATCTTCAAGATGTACGAATTTTTTTGTGTGCTGAAGAGCCGCTTGAACGTCGCTGACCACAAAAAATTCGTTTTCGCCAACGCCAACAATTAAAGGTGGGCCGTCTTTAAAGGCGATCAATTCATGCGGCGATTTTTCCCACATAACTACAATCGAAAAAGCCCCATGCAATTTTTGTAAAGTTTTTTGAACGGATTGTAATAAATTTTTTGATTTTTGAATTTCTTCCCAAACTAAATGGGCAACCACTTCAGAATCTGTATCGGATTTAATATCCGCACCACGGGAAACCAATTGTTCGCGAATATCTAAATAATTTTCGATAATCCCGTTGTGCACAATACTAATTTCACCAACTTGGTGTGGATGCGCATTTTTCTCGATTGGTGCGCCGTGAGTCGCCCAGCGAGTGTGACCAATACCTAAGTGGCCGTTGAAGCTTTCAGAAATTAATTTTTCTTCCAAATTTTTTAATTTACCTTCGGCGCGCACCCGTTTGGTTTTAGCATTGTGTAAAACAGCAATGCCCGCGCTGTCATAGCCACGGTATTCTAATTTTTTTAAACCATCGATAATAACTTTTTTCGGATCTTGAGGGCCTAGATAGCCTACGATTCCACACATACAACACCTATATTTTATTTCTTTTTAAATTTTTGTGCGAGTCCGTCTTTATTTTCCTGACGACTTCGTGCAATGGCCAACGCACCTGCTGGAACATCTTTAGTAATAGTTGACCCAGACGCAATAATTGCGTCTTCGTGAACCGTTACCGGAGCTACTAATTGCGAATCGCTTCCAACAAATACGCGGTCTTTGATTATTGTTTTATATTTCTTATGATCAGCGGCGTAGTTACACGTGATTGTGCCGCAACCGATGTTCACATCAACGCCAATTTCAGCATCGCCCAAATACGTCAAGTGGGACGCCTTTGAACCGGCACCGAAATTCACTTTCTTCATTTCAACAAAATTTCCAACTTTTGCAGACTCACCAATGACTGTATCCGGACGAAGTCGAGCATACGGGCCGACTTGGGCTTTTGACTTGACGATCACTTTTTCTAAATGTGAACCCATTTTAATTTGCACACCATCTTCAATGACAGAATCAGAAATAAACGAATTCGGCTCGATCACCGAATAGGGCCCTATGGCGGTCTTACCACGTAGGAATACTCCCGGGTAAATAACACAACCTGGTCCTACAAGAACTGTGTCTTCAATGTACGTTGTTGCTGGGTTAATAAAAATCACACCATCGGTCATTAGCTTTTCGGCTTTGCGCGCAAAAGCCTTTTGTGTAGCTTGTGCAAGTTCGGCTTGGCTATTAACTCCATGTGCAATATTTTCATTATCTGAAACCAAAGCATCAACTTTTAGTTTGGCTTCTAAGGCAAGCCCGATGATGTCCGTTAAATAAAATTCTTTTTTGGAATTCTCATTTTTAATTTTTGGCAAAAGGTTCGCTAAATGCTGACCGTGCGTAATATAAATTCCTGTATTAATTTCAGAAATCTGCAAAGCTTCTGGCGAAGCATCTTTGGCTTCAACAATCGATTGCAAAGTTCCGTTTTTTCTAACGATGCGTCCAAACTGATTTGGATATTTTAAATTTACAGAGACGACGGCTAAGTCTAAATTCTTTTTTTCAAAAGCCATTAACAACGACTGAAAATCTTCGGCTATTAAAAGGGGATGATCTCCGTTGACGATCATTACTAAACCTTCGATCGAATTGACCTCGGCTGCTTTAACTGCATCTGCAGTCCCCAGCTGTTCCTTCTGATGAAATGTTTGGACTTGCAAAGGTAGAATGACTTGTTGAACGAGCGCCAAACCGTGTCCTAAAACAACTCGTACGTGATCAGCTCCCGCCTTTTTTGATTCGGTAATAATTCGATAAATCATAGGCAGGCCCGCAACCGGGTGTAACACTTTTGGCAGCGGACTTTTCATTCGAGTCCCAAGGCCTCCAGCCAATACGATTGTTGTGAAATTTTTCATCACCACATTTAATCAATTCCGATGCTCTACGTCAGTGAAAATCTTTTTAGCCCTAGGCAAAATGTGACTTTGTCGGCACACTGAATCGTGAATGATACGAGCAATTGCATTTGATTTAGACGACACCCTAATTGACACCTCGGGCATCCTAGCGCCCAAGGCGACTCTGGACGCATTTAAAATTCTGAAGGACAACGGATTAACACTTTCAACCGAGGATTGTGAACGAATTCGCGTCGAGATGATTAGATCAGTTTCGCACAGAGACGTTTTTGATTTTTTGGCCAAAAATCATGGCACAGAACAAACGCAATCCGCACTCGCCGCAGCCGTCGATGCCTTTTATTCCCCGTCACTTCCCGAAAATTTACCGCTTTTACCAGGCGCCATAGACAACCTTAAATATTTACAGCCTAAGTACGCAATGTACGTTGTGACCGCTGGCTTTGACGTTGCACAAAAAGATAAAATAAAATCCCTGGGAATCAAAAAATTTTTCAAACAGATTTTTGTAATAAACTCTCTTGCCAAAGAGCGCAAAAAAGATAGCTTTTTGAAAATACTTGCACTGGAAAATTTAAAGCCACATGAACTGTTATGCATTGGTAATTCGTTATCGTCAGAAATTAAAGATGCGGTTAGCATCGGAGCCAAAAGCTGTTATTTTCAATTTGGTGAAGATCGTGGTGAAGTCGATGAAAGTTTTTTAAAAAAAATCGATTTTCATGTTAAAAACCATTTTGATCTTATTGAAGTTTGCGACTTATGAGCATCAGCAGCTTGAGTGAAATACAAGGCGTTGTATTTTCAGAAGACCAACAACTGATTCATCGATTCCAAGAATTTGATTTTCTGGCCTACAGCAAACAAAATCCAGCGATTAAGACCATGACCCAGTTTCCAATTGAAATAATCGATTACGACTTTTTTTTAAAAAATCCAATCGACGTGCACTTTGCTCTCAAAGAAAAAGGCTTTAAAATTCTATTAGTTAACGATCCACAAACGTTGGTCGATATTAATCACTTTCGTGATTTTAAATACCCCGCCGTCTACTTAAAAAACTCGTTTTCCAAAGCAGAACTTATTCAAAAAATAGAACAGCAAAAAGAAAACCTGCAAAACGAACAGCTCCTAGAAATTGCGCACAAACTTAATTCGGATTATGAAGCTATTAAGTCCGAATGGATTCAAAAAATTAAATCCCAGGAAGCCGATTTAAAAGAGTCCAGGTTAAAACTTTATAGCGCCAACAAACGAAATGAAATTTTAAAAAAAATACTTTTCTCTGTTTCGTTTGAAAATGATTATTTACGTTTAGAGTCGATCTTAAATGAATATATTCCTAAAGCTGCAGATTTTGCTTGGGTTAAACTGGTTCCTAAACCGCAGTCACAACAACTCCAAGCCGAATTAGACGATGCTTTAAAGGTGAGTTATGCCAAATTTGCAATTGCAGAAACAATTACCGAATTTGATTTATTTTTTATTCGCAGTCACCTCAGTAGCATTAAAAAGACTGAAATGACCTTTTTAGAAAAAATTTCTGACGGCGTTAATTTCGCAGTTTCACGCAACGAAAAAACGAAGTCCCTGGCTGAGCAAGAGAAGGCCCTTTCTGCCACCATGAAGTCTTTTCCTGAGCCGCTCCTCATTACAGATCGCAATTTTAATATTTACGATTCAAGTCAGCATTTTAAAAAATTCACGCCTCAGTCTGCCTATGGCACACTCCCCAAATGTTATGAAACTTTTTTCAATCGAACGGCTCCTTGTGAAAATTGCCAAATGGGTAAATCGTTTGCTTTGACTGGACCTGGCTTTGAATATGCCGTTGCTTCACAAACAATTAAAACAGACTACGATGACGAGCCACTTTTTCTAAACATTTATTTTAATCAGTTTGAAACTAAAAAATTAGAACGCAAAATTAATGAAAATCGCGAAATCCAAGAGCTCGGGTTAATTTCAAGCTCGATCGCTCATGAATTAAATAATCCAATTGGTGGCGTCCACTCACTTTTGCAACTAATTAAAATGAGCGCACCATTGAGTCCTACGCAAACGAGTGAAATCGAGGACATGTTAGCCACATCACTAAGAATCCAAAAAATTATTGGCAATTTGAAAGAATTTTCCCAAAAAAATGATCTTAATGAATTGGCTGAGTACTCGTTGATCGAGTTAGTTAACGAGTCCATAAAAGTCATGGACGGCGAACTTAAAGACGCAAAAATTCAGATATCTAAGACTCAATTCAATGAAAGCCTTCGCTATAAATTGTCTGACAAATTATTTGTTAAAACGGTTAAGGGAATCATTTACTTTTTGATGCAAGAATTCAAACGCGATTTATTATCTAAAAATCAGAAGATTCGGATCATCGAGGTAAAAACTTCCCAAGACCAAATGGGTTTTAATTTAGAATTTATCTCAAACACGTCTAGACCACAGATCTCGGAATCACTACGTGCGATTGAATTCTTAAATATCCAGAAACTCTTGATAGATCAAGGTTTTAGAGGAGAACTCTTTTCGCCATATCCCGATTGGTTCGGTCTAAAAATTAGTCTTGCGACCTCGACTTAAATCAATCAACTAGGGTGGATCTTAAGTCCGGAATTGATTTTCAACATGTAGTTTTTTTGACAGCAACGTCAAATTTTAAGGTATTCTTTTAAGGTAGCTAATTAAGAAGAACGACCATGGAAGGACGTCTAAATATGAAAGCACCTCGTATTCTGGTACTTGATGATGAATCCACCCTTAGAACCGCAGTTTTTAGATTGCTTGATCGCAAAGGCTACACGGCAGTTACTTCGCAAAAAATCGAAGAAGCTCGTTTGCTCTGCCAAGGCGATAATAGTTTTGATTTAGCTATTATAGATATGAATTTGCCAGATGGCGACGGCATCGATTTCATGAAAGAACTCAAAACCATTTATCCAAAAATTCAGGTGATCATCCTGACGGGATTTGGCACTGTGGAAATGGCTGTGAAAGCGACGCAACAAGGGGCCTATCACTTTTTAACAAAGCCTTTTAGCTTAGAAGAATTAATGCTTTTGGTGGATAAAGCCCTAGATCACAAATCTTTACAAAACGAGAACAAGCAATTGCGCGAAGCCCTTCACAAACGCTACGGCTTCGAACAAATTATTGGCGAAAGTGTGGAAATCAAATCCTGCCTAGACCTGGTTCAAAAAGTAGCCGACACCGAATCAACTGTTCTGGTCACCGGGGAATCTGGAACTGGTAAGGAGCTAATTGCCCGTGCAATTCATTACAATTCCTCGCGCGCAAAAGGTCCGTTCATCGCGATCAATTGCGGAGCCATCCCAAGTGAATTATTAGAGAGCGAACTTTTCGGCCATGTTAAAGGTGCTTTTACCGGAGCCGTTGCAAACCGCCTTGGTCGTTTTGAAATGGCCGACGACGGAACTTTGTTCCTGGATGAAATTGGCGATCTAGAACCATCATTACAAGTTAAAATTTTACGCGCATTACAAGAAAAAAGTTTTGAGCCCGTCGGCGGTACAAAAACCGTGTCTGTTAATGTTCGAGTTATAGCAGCAACCAATTTAGATTTGGAACGTGCGGTTGGCGAAGGACGATTTCGCGAAGATTTATTTTATCGATTAAATGTAATTCCAGTTCACGTCCCGGCATTACGCGAACGCAGAACTGACATTCCGGTTTTACTCAGTCACTTCGTAAAAATCTTTAATGCCAAAAAAGCCAATCCTCTGACTGGCTTTTCCGATGAGAGCTTAGGTAGTTTATCGCAGTACAACTGGCCTGGAAATATTCGTGAATTAGAAAATTTAGTCGAACGACTTTCGATATTAAAAGGAAGCGGAGTTGTTGAATTGATTGATTTACCAATTAAATACAAATCGACAGCATCATTTGCTTTGGAATCAACCAATGTAGACATTCCAGATTCAGGTTTAGATTTTAATAGCGCCGTCGATCAATTCGAAAACAAACTGATTCTGAAAGCATTAGAAAAAACCGGCTGGAATAAAAACCAAGCAGCCATTTTACTTCGCCTTAATCGGACTACCCTTGTTGAAAAGATGAAGAAGAAAGGTTTGCAGGATCAGGCTTCGACAGGGCCTTCCGGCGCCGAAGCGGTTTTGGGTTAGTGCAAAAAGATTCATGTTACGCCACCACCATTATAAGGCTCAGCACTACTTGGCAGAACCAAATGTACACAGACAATCGTTCAAATTTATTAAGTCTTAAAAAAATGTGGTGGTGCTTCTTCTGAGGCATAGTTACTCCGTTAGTTACTTCAGTTTTCTTATTTACATATTACTTACATATATAAATAATATGTAAAAAGCGGAAGATCAAGGGTCATTTTCGTAGTTTTTAAAATCTAGAAAAAGGGCTAGACTGCCCCAAGAACAAACCAGATGAAAACACCTTTAAACGCCCCTAAACGCTCATTAAATGCCTTAATCATCGATCATCAAGATTCGTTTACCCATAATTTAAAATGGTGGCTGGCGCAAAAATTTGCGGTTTACGTAATTAACGCAGATGAGCTTACAAATTTGCGGCTTTCAAAGCCCGTCGACTTAGTTGTTTTATCCGCGGGCCCAAAATCACCCGCTGATTATTCGCAAACACTAGAATGGCTTAAAAAAAATCCGAATCAGCCCACTTTAGGAGTTTGTTTGGGAATGCAAATGATGACGATCGTTGAAGGTGGTCAGGTCACGCCTTACTTTCCGGTGCTGCATGGGAAAACTTCGAATTTAATTTTTACAAACGCTGTGTTTCCAAGTTTTCCCGTGGCTCGCTATCATTCATTAGAATGTCATGCTCCCGAAAATTTTCTTACTTTGGCTTTTAGCTCTGGTGACGAGATTCCAATGTGGATTGAACACAAAAAAAACACATGGATGGGTTGGCAATTTCATCCCGAATCTTTTTTAACAACTGATCAAGGTTTTTTAATTTCCTATTTAGTCGGCTGGCTTAATAAAGTGTCTTCGGCTCAGTCTGGAATTTCAAAATGATTCCAGTCATATGTTTTTACAAAGATCAGTGGCTTTGGTCAGAAAATTATTTGCGTTTGGAAAAACCGAGCCTACAAAGCACCGAAGACTTTCTACTGAATATTGAAAAAAACTATTTTGATCAAATAAAAATCTTACAAGTTGATTTCGACGCATTTAATTTACTGACTAGAAAACATTCGGTCGACAAAATTAAATACTATGAATCGCCCGGCTCTTTGGTTTATATCCTCAATGATCACAATTTGCTAGATCCCAATCAAGGGCTGACAAAAATTACTGAGATCGCTGCCGACGTTCCGAATTTTAATATTTTAACGACATCAGAAAATTTTTGTAAAAAAGTTCAAAGCCTAATTCAAGAAATTAATCAGGGCCGTTTTTATCAAGTCAACTTAACAGCCGCTTTTTCCGCCCCGTCGAATTCAAAATCACTAGGACACTTCAAAAATTATGTGAATTCGTTTCAGCCAACTTATCCGGCCTATTTACCCGGTGAAAATTTTAGTATCCTCAGTTTATCGCCGGAACTATTTTTGCAGAAACAAGACTCGCAATTAATTTCTCGTCCTATTAAGGGCACAAGTGCTATTGGCTACACTGATTTAATCAATAATCCTAAAGAGGCCGCTGAGTTATCTATGATCGTCGACTTACTCAGAAATGATTTAAATTCTGTCTCTACAGGACCGGCCACGGTAAATGCTCATCGAAAACATCTTCAACTTCCTTATACCTCTCACACTTTTTCTGAAGTTCAGGTTGCAACTGATCAGACACTGCCGATGATTTTAAAAAAAACCATGCCCGGTGGATCGATTTCCGGTTGCCCCAAAGTCGAAAGCTTAAAAGCCATTTCTGAATATGAAAATTACGAGCGTCAGTTTTACACCGGGACTATTGGCTGGTGGCAGCAGAATGATTTTGAATTAAATATTGCCATTAGGTCTTTCGTCGCAACTCATGAAAACTTATTTTACTTTGCTGGTTGCGGAATTGTGTCTGAGTCTGATCCAGAAGCTGAGTGGAATGAGTTGCTAAATAAAGCCAGCAAGTTAAAATTAAGTCATACAAAATAATACCCCCAGATTTTAGTTCTGCGGACAGGAGCATGTATGAAAATGTTAACGATTGCTATTACACTTTTTGCATTTAATTGGGCCTCAGCTCAAGAAAAAATGAAGTTCAATTTTATTAACGAGGAACTGACAAAAATAATTGATACCTATTCGAAAGCAACAAACACCAAAATGGTGATCGACTCGACAGTACGGGGCAACATAACCATCATGAACCCCAGCGAAATTACAACCGAAGAAGCACTCAATCAACTTTCGGAAGCCGTCGCAATCAATGGATTTTCAATGAACAAACGCGAAGACTATTACGTCATTCGCAACGCGCGCTCGGCGCAACGAGACGCTTTAGAAATTTCTACTTCACTACCTTCATTAAAACCACAACGCATGGCCACGTGGATTGTAACTCTGAAAAACGTTCCTGCCGCAGAGATGCAGCAACAAATTGGGCGAATAGCCTCAAGCAGTTACGGTGAAATGATTTATAATAGAAAATCCAACCAATTATTAATTTCAGATTTTACTTCGAGTCTACACCGAGTTAATTCTATGTTATTAGAATTTGACCGTAGCGAAGATCCACTTATGAAAAAAATGGCCGAAGAAAGTCGTAAAGTCGAAGATCGCACAAAGACGGCAAAACCAGACGACACCGAAAAATTAAGCGAAATGGAAATCAAAATCAAAAAGAAACCCGTTGAAAAAGCTGCGGCTCCAACACCAGTTGAAGCCTCTGCAAAAAAAGACAATTAGTTTAATAACTCAATTCATTGTGAGACACCGCTGCCGACAACAAACCTTGAACGCTATTACCAACATAAATTTGAAATGAATTTAACTCCGAAATTTTGAAATCTTTTTCAACCAGCGGCATTCTAAAACCTTGGAAAAATACG
>JAYVHE010000251.1:0-2129 GCA_043771495.1 Bdellovibrio sp.
CCTTGATGTTAGACATCAGATAGGATCAATGAATGCCCAAGCCTATCGATTTAGAAGAAGATGAAACTCTTCTGTACCAGGAACTTTTTTCTTTAAATAATCATACTGTCCCGTTTGGCATCGCTATTTCAAATAAGGGCATCTATAAATTGAAATCTAAAATGTTTGCGGTTTCTGACCCTTATTATTTCGAACGCATTGATAAAAATAAAATATTACTTGTTGAAATATGTCGTCGCAAGACGCTTGGCCTTCTGACGCTCTCGTTTATAATGATACTAATTGGCCTGACTGTGATTTGGTATCTACTTCAGGGTGGTCAAGTTGAAGCACGGGGGATTGGCTATGGAATAGCGACATTGGCAGTCGGAATTATTATGCCTTTTGTCATACCGGGTAGATATTCTTTACGAATCCCATCTCACTCAGGTATAATAAAATGGGTTCCTCCATTAGCCCTTGATAAAACGACCAAAAATATGATTACTAAAATTTTTAATAATGTATCATTACATTCTAAATCTATTGGGATTGATGTGCGTGATCAACGCCCAACAACTGATGCCTAACCAGTCGCTGCACGGGAGAATGCCATGGATGATTCTGGTAAATCATTATCTTTCGGTTCGGCATTCCCCGTGACCTTTATGTTAGTCTGACAGATGAATAATACAGCTAAAGCCATTGCCTATCTTCCCTTCGATAAATTCACAGAATTTAGGCGTGAATGCTCTTTTAAATTAAATAAAATCTCTAAAAATGGCTATGATATCTGGTGTCGACTTGATGATTCTGTGTGTAAAACCATTGAACGACACGGAAAGAAAGTTGGATCGGACGACGATGTGGATTTTTTCAGAACGGGAGATTGGTTTCATGAATACACATATGGACTCAGCATTCAAACGACTACATGTCTATCTCTGAAACTTTTACAGGATTTGCAAATCGATGCACGCAATCATCATAAACTAGCAATGATTACCTTAGGCGGATGCCATGATGATATCAATGGACTGGATATATTAATGTATCATTCTGGAATATACGCAGCATGGCAAGATAGAGACGCGAAATTCTGCAGGGAAAAACTTGAGTCAGCGAATATTTTCCTAGCATGACATGCTCGGACTAACCAGCCACTACACGGGAGCGGGCCACAATGCTTATCCTGCTTTACCATCACTTTATCGCCCGCCCCGTGACTTTTATGTTAGACCAAACGACATGACACAAAAACATCCCAAACGAATTCCACGTCCAGGAATCGATGAATATGGTCGGTCTGCCCTACATCACGCTGCCATAAATGGCGATGTTGATGCCATCGATTTGTTGATTAAAAATGGATCCGACATCAATCAACAAGATGACAATGGGTATACGGCCCTTCATTTTTCAGCTCTAAAATACCATCATAACATTGTCATTAAACTAATCAGCCTTGGGTCTGACGTAAACTTGCATGACATTTATGGCAACGGACCATTGTGGACTGCCGTGATGAATAGTCGAGGAAATCTAACCATCGTTACGGCATTATTAAAAGCGAACGCAAACCCTGACCATAAGAATAAAAACAACAAAAGCCCTAGAGACATGGCAAATGCTATAAAGAATGGGATTGATCTTCCATTCATCGATTTGGCCTAACCAGTCGCTGCACGGGAGAATGCCACAAATGTTTCTGATAAATCATCGTCTTCCGGTTTGGCATTCCCCGTGACCTTTATGTTATACCGCTCATCTGCTTTTGGTTCCATTTCCGAACGACGCTTGTCGTATCGTCCGCTTATGGTGCGCATTTCGTGAAAACTACGCTGAATGGCCCAATATCGGTTTTGCTCGGATTCATCACCGCGCGCGAACTCATTTTGAAAACAAACGTCTTTCGTTTCCTGGTTTCAACTCGTGGTGTGCGATTGGCGGGATCCATGTTTAAACCGCTGTCTAACCAGTCGTTGCACGGGAGCGGGCAACGTTCGCTTTTCGTGCTTACCCAAACCGTTTCGCCCGCCCCCCTGAACTTGATGTTATACCGCTCATCTGCTCATGTTTTCATATCCGAACTACGCTATTTCGTATCGCTCGTATTCGGTGCGCAATTCGTGAAAATAACGTCGACGGAC
>JAYVHE010000252.1:0-4090 GCA_043771495.1 Bdellovibrio sp.
TAACTATTTTGAAGAAATATGGAATCCGAGCTACATTTTTTGCTTTGGGTCAGCAAATAAAAAAAAATCCTGCGCTGACCCGTCGTATCGTCAACGAGGGCCATACCTTAGCAAATCATTCCTATGATCACGATTTATTGCTGAAGGATATCTACAAAAGAGACCTCTCCCTTTTGCTCAAACAGTTGATTTCAACTCATGAGGAAATTAAAAAATATGTTCCACCAGGCATCAACGAATTTTATTTTCGAGCACCCTATGGTTCGTGGTTACAAAATGCATCCCAAACTCTGAATGAAAATCCGGAAATTAAAAAATACATTGGTCCTATTTGTTGGGACGTCGGCCGCAACATCGAATACAATGATGGCCAAATTGCAAACGCCGCTGATTGGGAATGTTGGTCCAAAGGAGCAAATTTAACACCCGCGCAATGTGCCAGAGGCTATTTTAATAAGACGCACGAAATTCAAGGTGGTGTTTTACTCATGCATGATATTCATACTAAGACCGCAGAAATGCTCGGTCTGTTGATCCCGGCGCTTTTGGCCCATGGCTATGAGTTTATTGACTTACCGCAACTGAGTTCATTAACTAATTACCGAAATGCGCTAGGCCTGGTTCCAAAGTTAGTCGATAAGCCCGTCTACAGTCTGCACAATGGACGCTGTGGCTTTACTCGAAAACCAAAGTCCCAGCCACTCTAATTGGTTGGGAAACTGATCGTAAAGAGGCTAAGACAAATAAAAGGCCTTTTCAATCCTGATCCAAAGTATCCCCGGCCGGCCCCATGGGATTTTTTATGAGTTTCACAGCTCAACGGTTATGTTACGAGACGTCACAAACACCGTTGACTCTGTTTAGAGATTTTATAAAATGATCAAATTCAATCTACGAAAAAACAAAAGGAAACTGGCCTGAAATAATCCAGACCTAACAAGTGAACTGATTATTTAAGTGGAAGCTTCGTGAATTTTTCAGCCCAAGAACCCACGATTTTTTTATTATCTAATGCGGTCGTTGAACTGAAGTATAAATTATTCCCGCCGCAAGAAATTAAATCTTCAGCTCCGACCTGATTAGAAACGATCGTGACTGTTGTTGAAGTTCCCTGCCCCATTTGGACTTCACGTTAACGTCTTCTTTGTCTTCGCCTTTAGTTTTGCTGTAACGAGTACATTTCACCGGACCTACACGCGTAGAAATAGTTCTGTAGGCTTGAATGTGGACGACTACTAAAAATTTGATCTGCTGAAGTGAATGGAGCATCGGGTATTTTAATGTATTCAAAATTAATTTCGTTTGAAATTTGTGTGGAACTTATAAAGGTCACTTTAGCTTTTGTTTTCGAAGCGGTATTTTGATTCAAAAGTTGAGCCACACCCAACTCTCTTGTAATCTCTGAACCAAGAACAATCGACTTATCGATCTCGTAAACATTCTGATAACTACCTGTGCGTTGCAGACAAATTCTTAGAAAAGAACAATCATATTTAATTGTCAAAAGAATTTGCACTGAGCAAGCCTTAGCCAGTTTTTATTAGCTAAACGTTCTCAGTGTATAGGATCTAAGAAATCGTGGATTGTCTTTTGCATTGAATAGAGAGTAATTTCTTCTGGGGGTTCGCATGAAAAACGTATCAAATTGGAATTTTCTTTTTTTATTCATTTTACAATTGGCTTTTGCATCTGGTTGTAAAAACACAGGCATCACCTCTGATAGTATAAATAGTGACCAGTCAAAACAGGCGGTATCAGCTGTGGTGATTTCAAATACCTTAAAAATTGGCGACTGGGGTGCAGCCAATGACCCGAAGAATGAGTTTAAATTCATAAGTGCGCTTTTTAGCGTAACCGAAAATGGAGCGTCATTAGATTTAGGTTGCGGCATGGGTTATATTCCAGGTCCGATTATTTTGGACGGAAATAATTCCTTTGAAGTTGAAGGTCAATTTAAACACGAAGGTGGAGCCGAGCCCGTTGAAGGCTTTCCAACTTTTAGAGCCCTTTACAATGGACAAGTTGTTGGTAACAAATTACATCTTTCATATTCAATTGAAGGCTCTCAAGCAGTGAACACAGTCGACCTAACCTATGGACTATCAGGACAATTGCTGCGCTGCTTATGATGCAATTGCCATGCGGCACTGAAAGAAAAAGTCCAAAATGAACCAAACCGATCCCAGATATATCCAGAAAAAACACTGGCCATCAGTGTGCACAGACCAGCCACGGTGCCTTGAAGACCCAGCGCTGTGGCTTTTAAATTTTTAGAAACAAGGCTGATAAAAGGCCTTTTCAATCCTGATCCAAAGTCTCCCCGGCCGGCCCCAGGGGATTTTCTTTGAGTTCCACGCATCAACGCTTATGTTACGAGACGTCACAAGCACCGTTGACTCTGTTTAGATTCAGTGTCGATTTGTTCGGTTATGCTTACTACTTCGCACCATAAAGATTAAGCAAGACTCTATCTCCGCTATGAACGACACCGCTAGTAAATACGATTGCTGATGTTTCAATTTTGTAATCGGCATCTGGATTTAATACGATTTCTTGACCGGCGCGAAAAAGTCTTACGCCTCTTAGCATCGATAGAGTAGATGGATCCAGTGGATACCTTAATCCAACCTCATGCAGAACAAAATCAGCCACTGGTTGAAGCGCATCTGAATAATCGCCATCGTGAATAGAAAGAACATTTCCACTGAGGCTTTTCGTCAGTTGAATAATACGGTTTCCTACGCTTTGACTACCTTGAAGTTTCGAAGCGTCGGTCGAAACAATTGACGACACAAAAAAGGCTCCGCCTGTCAGCTGCATTAAACGTTTTGCAATAAACTGGTCCACATCAGATGTGCCTGTTAATGCCAACATTTTTAGGGCTAAGGAACTACCTACGCCATTACCATCCTGGAATTCTTCGACACAACCACCTGACCGACTGGAAAGTGTATAGTAACCAAAATCAGTCGGAGTCAGCGCATTCTGTTTTATACGCGAAAATCCTTCATCGATATAATCCAAGACTGTTGCGAAGTCTTTATATTCAGTCTTTGAGAAACGCACTTTAAAATTCGTCATCGCACATCCGAACTCTTGATTGCCAAAATCAAACTTCGGAGCGGCCTGGAAGTTTGAACTGGGATCAATATCGACCAGCGACGCGGCAATTTCTTCGAAAGAATTCGCGGTCGAAGGATACCGATCAATACAACTAGTAACCTGCAAACTTGCTGCCTGGCTAATGGATGAATTGAATTTATAGTACGCACGAACCACCGCAAGTTGCTGTTCATTAGTACTTCCCTCACAAAGAAAGCGGCCAGGCTCAACATCGATAGAGTTATTTACGGACCGAGTTCCCACACTGCCCGGACCATCTTCAACTGGGATCGAATATGTGAATGAAATGTGTGTGGATTTTGATTTGGTTTGAATTTTCTTTATTTTCGAATAAGTGGTTTCGAAACTGACGTTTGAATCACTGGGATCGTCTTCGTCTGAAACAAGTACGAAAGCGATTCTATCACCCTTTTGAATGGAGCTATCCGCTCGATCATCAGCTAACAAAGCCGCCAATCGATGGCGAATATTTTCAGCGGCGGAACCGTAAATTCCAGCTGACTTAACGAGTGTCTCAAGACGCACAATTTCTGTTTGACTGAACGACTTGCTGTCGATTGAGCCTACCAAACGTGGAAGTTCTCGTTTTATAACTTTTAAAGAGTCTGACGAAACCACTACTGGGCGAGTCGATGTCGCAAACACCATCGCTGAAACAGCTGTACCCCGCAGTCGTTTTTCAGCCACAGATTTAATACCTTTAGCCAATATGTTTTGCATTGGCGCCATAGTAAAGGAATCATCAACCAAGAAAATGACCTTCACTGGTTTGTCTGAATTCGACTGGACAACAATCTCTTCAGTTGGGAATTCCACGGTCGAACTGGCATCAAATGAATGGCGTGAACAATTCTGAAAGAAATAAACACACACCCCTGCGACAATAAAGGACGGAATTGCAATGGACCATTTCATGCTTACCCCCAACCGCATTCATATCGGAATTTCTAGACGTTAGCTGAATCAT
>JAYVHE010000253.1:0-3111 GCA_043771495.1 Bdellovibrio sp.
TGGGCTCTTGGGCTTTTTTAGCTGTACTTTTTTCATTTTTGAATGAAGCCGTCGAATCTTCAAGACTCAAAATAGGGTCATTACCTTGACGGCTTATCAATTTTTGCAGTCGATTTTTTTGAAATATAATAATCAAAGCAACAGGAAGAAGAATCCAAACCCAGTAATTGTTATTTTCGTTTTTCATTCTTCTCTCTGTTATTTGTCATTGAATCTTTATTTAATCGGTCGTTCTAATTACATACTGAAGCATAATCGTTATTTTTACCGCCGCCGCCTCCGCCGCTGAAGCTATCTCCGCCGCTGAAGCTATCTCCGCCGCTGAAGCCATCGCCTACCATTGCACTCAAGTCTTCATATCCACTTGATTCAGGTCCTGGAGTGAAATCTCCCTGAACCACCTGGTCAGAGTCCAACAATCCAGCTGCAGCCGCATTTGTTTCAGCAATAAATTGAGACATTTCCGGATCATTTAAAAAATCACTGCCATCTGGGCCATCCAAAGGCGTATCCGTTGGCGCAAGACCTGCGATAATTGAGTCCCAAACGGCCTCCATATTTTCGTTATCTGTAGGCTGATCAGCCGCCTGCGGTGACATGTTTTCAATCTCTTGTCTAATTTCCGGTTCACTAATTGGGTTTTGATTTGGATTATAACCAGTGGCTTCTTGACCAAATTGTACGAAGTCACTGTTACTTACGCCAGAATAATTGGTCGTGGTATTTGATCCCGAGTTTGTATCAGAACTCGCAGTGAAAGCACTTCTTTCAGATCCGAAACTGTAGATAAATGCAGAAAAATTAACAAATGAATACTCAGCATCCTTATCGTAATTTGCTCTGAAATTTCGTGCCGCATTTACTGTTGCACAGTTAAAGATGATTACACTTGTTAAGGCCACATTCTTTAGAAAATGAATTCGTTTCATTTTTTCCCCTTTTTATTATCGACTTTCGATAAAAGACTCTTAAGTCGTTATTTTTATATATTGCAAAGGTTGTTACTGTTTCAAAAAGATAAAAATAGGAGCTATTTGAATCCTGACGAGTTAGAAGACCATCTGTTCTATTTTTCGACGTCAAAGTTTTGATTTGATACAAAGTGGTATTTAACAAAAACAGAGATTGGAAACTGAGTGTTTACAGGTAATTAGAGAAGATCCCATTTTGATACTCTTGAATTGAATAAAAAATTTACGATTCTTTGCTGGCCAGCTCTTGAATATTGCTCTAGCTCGTGAGAATAAAGTATTAGTTCACAATTCCCATAAGTATTGGTCAAGAGTGTTCCCCAGAAAATACCCTGCTAAACTTTGCCAGTTGATATATGAGAACAAACATTTATCAAAAAATACCAAATACTCCAAAAACCTAACTCTATACCCCCTGGATCTGATCTCACAGAGCTTTCTTCTTGAAAACGGCCTTTTCAAGTTTTTGAACCCGGTCTTCAAGTCCTACTTCACCTAGAACAGTGCTGCGCAGTTTTCGATTGAGCCAGGTTAAATAGCCGACTCCTTCTGCTTCGGCCCTTTGCTTGGCAACCTCAATGATTTCAATATCAAGACGAATGGAGGTCAGAGTCTTTTGCTCTTTTAAAGCAGCATCCACTTGCGATTTGGACTTAAGAGGACCTTTAATAACTGAGCCTTTTGAAAAGTCATAATTGCGCTTCATAAAATTTTCTTTCCTTTTTATTGGCTTTACGAGCCGATATAATTCTGGTTATTTCTTCTTCCGGATAAGCAACGACCACCACTAAAACATTGAGTTTTTTGCACATACCTAAATAGACATAGCGTTCTTCGCCAGAATCAGAATCTTCCTTTAATGCGATAACAAGTCCGCAATTGAGTGCGTCTTTAGCGTCCTCAAATGAGATCCCATGCTTTTTAAGATTGGCTTGTTGTTTTTTAGGATCCCATTTGTACTGCATCAATGACAATTGTACTACGTTGTAGTACATACGTAAAGCATGAAAAGTGCAAACTGCATCAATCGCTACAACCGTTTAATCGTAAAATTTTGACATTGAAAGTGGGGGGGGCATTTAAGTTCGAATATGTGCGCCGAAGAGGACTTGAACCTCCATGCTTTTGGCACAGGCTTCTGAGACCTGCGTGTCTACCAGTTCCACCATCGGCGCGATGAAACAAAAAATATCCTCTAGTTAGTCGTCGATCGTCAATGGTTTTAAGGAAAAAACACGGGCTGCTTTTAAACCCGCTCAAGAATGACAGCGATACCCTGCCCGCCGCCGATACATGCCGTTCCTAGGGCATACTTCGCGTGACGGCGTTTTAATTCGTACGCCAATAAATTTAGAATCCGCGTACCTGATGCACCAAGTGGATGACCAACTGCGATTGCTCCACCATTCACATTTGTTTTTTCAGGGTTTAATTTTAATTCTTTTTCGACGGCTAAATATTGCGCTGCAAACGCTTCATTCACTTCGACTAAATCCATTTGTTCCAATTTCAAACCCGCTTTTTCTAAAGCTTTGCGCGCTGCTGGCGCAGGCCCGATTCCCATAATTGTTGGATCGCAACCAACACTCGCCCAACTAACGATTCGAGCCATCGGTTTTAAATTATGCTTTTTCACAAATGATTCTGACGCAATTAATGAACAAGCTGCACCATCAACAATTCCAGATGCCGACGCGGCTGTTACTAATCCGTCTTTTTTGAAAAGTGATTTCATTGTCGAAATTTTTTCTAAAGTCGCATCTGGTTTTGGATGTTCATCTGCAGAAATGACCACTTCACCTTTTTTAGTAGTGACTTTGTAAGGTGCAATTTCGTCAGCGAAATAATTTTTATCTTTGGCGGCTTTGTAACGAGCTTGGGATTTAATAGAAAAAATATCACATTGCTCGCGTGTAATATCATACTTTTGGCCTAAATTTTCTGCGGTGATGGCCATGGGCATTTGAGCATGAGCATCTGTTAAAGCCGCTGTCATTAAATCTTCTAATTCGAAATTTCCCATGCGTAACCCATCGAATCGAACTTTGCGCGCCACATAGGGAATCTGCGACATTTGCTCGACTCCACCTGCCAAAATACAGTGACTGTCGCCGAGCAAAATGGATTCGGCCGCATTAAT
>JAYVHE010000254.1:0-5334 GCA_043771495.1 Bdellovibrio sp.
GGGAGCCGGGCGTAGTCATTCATATAATTTATTACATGTCGCAGGCGGGACATGTCGCTGAAGCCGAAGCCTTAACAAAAAAATTAATTACACGTTACCCAAAAACATATGTGTATTATGATCGTTACGCAAAAATGTTATTAAAACAAAAGCGTTACGACGAAGCTTTAACTCAAATAAATTCGGCCTTATCATTTAAAGAAGGCAATGAGCCACAATTAAATTTAGTTAAGGTTCGTATTTTAACAGGGCAAAAGAAGAAAGATGAAGCCATTGCATTAGTTGATCAAACCCTATCTTTGATTGAACCTTTCCCAGATAAGTATAAACGCACTAAATCCAGCCTAGTCGGCATTAAAGACGATCTGCAAAAACCCGCCGAGCAATTAAAAAATTAGCAGGTAACAAATACCCAATAAGGATTGGCTATTGTGCAGGTAAGAAAGTCTAATTTTTAATTAGACTTTCAAAGTTGTATAGTCCCTAGAACTCTCTGCTTTTGCAAAGAGGCATCGAAAGGAATTCTATGCAAAAATTCTTCGTCGTGATTACATTTTTTTCTTTTCAAATTACTTACGCAGGACTTAGTTGGGAAAAGCTGTCAGGCTGGACTCCGGGAGTAACGGGGCCTTCGGACCGCGAACATCCATTATTTTTTATACCTGCTGAAAAACCCAATGAACTTATTTTAAGTGGGGGGTTAGATTTTAGTTTTCCGCAAGAAGGCCTATCAGACACGTGGTCGATGAATTTAAAAAACGGAAAATGGCGTAAGCTCAAACAGGTCGGAAACGTGCCGACGGCCTTAGCGCGTGTAGCGATTGATCCAGAACGCCAAGTAACACTGGTAACAGGTGGAACAAACCAGGATGGTCAGCCATCAGCGCGAGCCACATTATTCAGTTATAAAAAAGATACTGTTACATGGACAACTCTAAAAAATCCGCTGGCGTTAGGACGCAGTCTCCACGCACTTATTCATGTTACTGGAACTCCATCATTTCTGAATTTTGGCGGCATTGGTACTGTTCAAGGTGAAAAACAACTTTTAAATTTAACGACGGTTGTGAATGTGACCGGTTCAGGATTGAACGCAAAAGTCGAAGAAGGACTTTTTGAAGTTATGAATATGCCAAGTGAACGTTATGGATTTGCCTACGCCTACGATGCGCGCAAAGCTCGACTTATTGTTGTGATCGGGCAAGGGCACATGAGTGTTAGTGCAGAGGGAGAGATCGTCTCTGTGCAAGATCAGAAAACTTATGCACTCAGTTTAACAGAAGAACCCACTCAGTGGCGCGAAATTGCTGGAGCTGAACTGAGTGGTCGCCGTAATGCATGCTGGGCGCACGATCGTGATCGCAATTACCTTTATGTGTTTGGCGGAACAGCTGATGGCAAAACCGCGATTGATGGATTAATGCGTTTAAATTTAAATTCAGAAAATCCAACTTGGGAAGCGGTATTCATTAATGCGGATCCAAAAAAATCTCCTCCAGCGCGATCATCGTGCGTCGGGCTTTACGATAAAACCCAAAATAGATTGTTATTTGGATTTGGAAATACGCTCAACGCAGAGATGACGGCGGTACTTCCACACACAGATATGTGGGCACTAAACCTTTAAAAGAACAATTTTAAAGAGCTCCAAATCCAAGTCCAGATCTTGCTAGGTACTGTGGATGCGAACAAAGCAACAGTCCAATCCTATTTTAAAAGGGTCCTTACCCACATTCTTGAGGACATTCTTCGGTATCGTAATTGTAATTTTTTTCAATATTTCGATAACTCACGGTGAAACCATAATTGGTTTTAATTGGGGTGACGGTGAAGCTGTAAAAAAAGCATTGGAATCCGCAGCGCAAGACTCCGAACTTTACAAACCAGGATTTAAAGCAGGTCCACGGTTTTGGAAAAGTTTAATTGCGGCTCAAAGCGATGCCGATCATGGCGCCGGAGATGGATTTTATTTTTCGATTAATCCTTGGGATAGCGCACGTTTTGGGCCGAGCCTGTTAATAGTTGAATTGCATTTTCCGAGCGACCAAAAGTCTAAATTAGTACTTTCAACGACGGCAGAATATGGAGCCTCAACTCCACCTTCGCAATTGCCCCCGGTGCTGCGTTATAAAGGTTCGTGGCACGTGGTCAAGGCGCTACCCCCAAAAACTTCGGAACTAACCGTTTATATTCGTGAGGCGTCTGGCGCAGATGCCCAAATGATCTTTGATCATTTTAATTTAAAAAATAATTTTGTTGGTAGCATTGAGTTTATTCAGGGACTTATGCAGCGTGAAAACGCATTGTTTGGTTTAGAAGGTCGGCGTTCGATTAAAGGTGAACGACAGGGGCGTTTAAAAAAAGAAAACAAAGCCACAAAAAAGTATCTTAATAATCTAATGGCGTTGTTGTTTGATGAAGGCCTCAAGGTGGATTCGAAAAAAATTCTAACCGAAGTTGAAAAATCTAGACGCAGCCAATCCTTAGATGCGGTACTGCGCCAATTGGAAAATCCTGAACAATGGCACCACGTGTTTGGTTTAAATCTAGAAAACTTTTTGTATGGCAGACTTCTCGAAAATTTTGAAGCACTTGATGTAGACATGAAACTTCTGCTATTTAATCGCAACGCTGATTTGGCACTTCGCTGGGGGCCAAAACATTTTATAGCGGAAATGATGTCGTATTTTGAAAGCACCCAGAACCTTCATGGTCATCTTTCATTAAGAGCGACGCTTTCGAAATTAAACTTAAAAAATAAATTACCGGAACGATCAACCTTAGAGGTTGTTTTAAGAACTACTGAGCTTCCACGAGAAGCTCTAAACGCGAACCAAGTCAGTTACTTTAATATGAAACTATTTGCGTCTGTGCCTGAGTCAAAACTACAAAATTATCTTGATTGGCTTACACGTGCGCCAGTTGATTCTGAGGAGCACAAGTCTTTGCTCGCGCTTCAAAAACGATTTACTCAGAATTCAAATAGTTTCTTGGTGGCATCGCCTGACTTGACGATGAGCTGTCGCAAATTACTTCAGTGAACTTTATCCGGCGAAATATCATAGAAAACTTCGTCTAAATAGATCATTAGGCATTGGCGCAGTTCATCGATGGTCATGTTTTGCGGATCTATTTCTAGAGCCCGCAATGCTGCATACAATTCGGTTTCTAGCGTGTCTTTTTCAATATTCGTGTGCTCTGCTAATTTCGCCAAGATCGAACTCATAAACCGCCTCCATGCGCTTTTTTGTTCTAAAAGGTTGTCTTATTAAACCGCTCTTCCTGAGCAGTCCGGACATGTAAAAGATTCACTAAAAACGACATCTTTCTCACTCACTATTAAGACAATTTCATTCAAGCAAATGGTTAACACCGACTCAATTCTTTTCCTTGCTAGAACTGGCTTTCGTGGAATTTTTGGCCTCTTGGCTAGTCGCATGAGGCAGGAATTAGCCCGACCTTTAAAAGTACAGGCTTAAGTCTAAGTAAACAATTTTTGTGGTTATCTTTATAGTGTCCGCTGACGTTTAAAACTAAGATCAATCAAATAATTTAGTGTAATGGCAATCAGCCCAGTAAATAGAATTGTTAACATCAGCGAAGTTAATTCGTAGCGCTCCCAGAACGACCAAATTAAATAACCGATTCCGTTCGTTGCAAAGTTGCTTTCACTAACTACTACTAAGGTTAAGCCGTAGCCTACGGCATTTTTAAAAATTGTTTCAAAGGCTCGAGTTAGCCCTTTGAAGTAGTAAAAATAGGTGACCCTTTTTTGTGAAACATTGAACATTTTGATGATTTTAAAAGAACGATTTTCGAATAAACTTCGGACTGAGCTATTTAAGATTAAATAGCTCGTAAAAAACAAACCCAGTGCTATTAAAAATATTTTCGAAAAACTATTAAGTCCGAAGAAGACCAAAATTAAGGGGAACAAAACAATTTTAGGAAATGGCTGCATAAAGGCCACAAACCAACCGGTGACTTTTTCAACGGCTTTAAAGCGAACTCCCAAATAAACTAAGACGCCGGAAAACACCAAGGAAATGAAAAAGCCAGCCAATAGTCGTAATAAAGAAATTCCAAACGAAAAATAAAAATTCGAATTTAAAAAGGTATCGGTAAAGCTTTGTTGAAATTCAGACATAGCTATGAATTTTCAAAAGATTTTGTAAGTTTGAAAAATTGATTTCTGACTTTGGTAAAACTTGACTTAGAATCTGTTTTTCAATGTCTAGAAATAGCACGACATCAGCCAGCAAACAAACTTCCTCTAAATCATGGCTCACTCCAAAAAACGACAGCTCTTTTTGCTGGTCCAAAAATTCTAAAAGAAATCGATACGCCTTTTTTTTAGAGAAATAATCTAATCCAGTAAAAGGTTCGTCATAGAATAAGTATTTTGGATTATAAAGGACCGCACGAGCCAGACTGACGATTTGAGTTTCTCCGACTGATAACACGGCGGACGATTTTTCGAAAAGCTTTTCAAATTCAAAACCTTTTAACACAGCTAAAGCCTGTGTCGAGTCGATGCCGACAAGCTCAAAATTTTCTTTTACACTAAGCCACAAAACTAATGAATCTCGTTGAAAAAGAAATGAAGAGTGCTTAGCAGTATCACTAGGACGTTCAACTTGACCGGAAAAATGAGGGTAAATGCCCGACAGCGTTTCAAGTAAAAGACTTTTGCCCACCCCAGAGCGACCAAAAAAGAAATACCTTTTGTTTTTTTCAAAACTGTAAGTCAAATTTTTGAGCAATGGTCTTGAGTCGCTATACAATGTAACCTGATCAAGATTAAAAAACATTTCACCCTTCTTGACTAATAATTTCTAGCCTTGCAAAGTATATTTTAGAATAATTATTAGAGTATATAATTAATTGTCTTCTGATTAAGCGCGGCAGGTAAATATGAAAGTTTTAATTTTATTAACGGTTCTCATTTCACTCCCAGTCTTTGCAGCAACTAAGATTGTTGTAGGAGTCTCGCCAGCGCTGAGTTCTGCGGGACTCTACTTGGCCAAAGAAAAAGGTTATTTTTCAAAATCGGGTTTAGACGTGGAGTTTGTAACCATGGGAAACTCTACAGCTGATATGGTTACACTGCTTTCTGAAAATCAGATCCAAGTTGCTGCGGGTAATATTACGGCAGGACTATTTAATGCATTTTCAAAAGGCGCCGGTTTTAAAATCGTTGCGGATAAAGGCACCCTAAATGAACACGCTCAATATCTTTGGCTTATGGTAAAGAAAGATTTGGTCGATAACGGAACCATTAAATCGCTCAAAAATCTTAAAGGGAAAAAAATCGGATTGCCTTCAATCGAAGGC
>JAYVHE010000255.1:0-24913 GCA_043771495.1 Bdellovibrio sp.
CTAATCTTACAACATGGAATCGATCTGCCACAACCATCGCTGTTGGAAAATAATCACGCGCAATCTTTCGATAAGTCTCACTTAAATCCATTACTATAACTTTACAGTTTTTTCGATCAGGCATTTTACGCAAATACTTTCCCAGATTGGATTCCGTGCGACCCAGCGTAATATCAAAAACTGTATGCTTTTGTAAATTCACAAGCGTTGTTTGATAACCTAATTTTTTATTAAATTTCTTTTCATCAATACCTAAAACTTTCGGACAGCTTGCGTTTTTGTGTTCATTAAATTCACGTTGAATATATTTTCGGTAGTACCTTCCAACAGTAGCTTCGCCTAAACCTAATCTTTGACTTACTTTTAAAACCGATGTGCCGTCGTGATGCTTTAAACTGACTTCATCTTTGAACGGTTCAGTTGATCTTTGATACGGCAAAATTCCAGGCATTCTCTGATTGAAATATTTCTTACAATCACGGCAATAAAATTTATGAGTTTGGATCATCAAAATACTTTTTGATAACCCAATGCTATGGTGCTTGAAAACACGATTAAAGCGCTCTTTTTTTCGAAGATTAATTGACCCGCAGTGAATGCAACCGATCAATCCGGTGTATTCTGCGATGATTTCAACGGTCTTTGTGCCTTGGTAAGAAATGATTTTAAAATCTGGCAATCCAATGATAGATTCGTGTTGATTCGGGGGCATTTAGGGTTCCTTTTGTTAAAACGTCTTGTAGTAAAAACATTCTAACAGATTCCCTGACTGCCCCTGTCATTGATGGAGAACCAAAAATTTATTTATTTTATTCTCCTGTCTTGCCGACTACAGGCCATGGAAGTTGGGCCCTACAGACTTGTTGGAGTAATTAAGTCTTTCGATCAAAAAATGATTCAAGTACAATCCGGTACAACTTTGCTTGAGCTTCCAAAAAATCTGATACCCCCACATCAAATTAAATCTGGTGGAGCCGTTGACGTGCTGTTGTTAGAAGAAAATAAATTAAAAATTAAAATTCTCTCAAAATCAAAATAACATTCTGACAAGAGATGCACAGACGAATACTTTGGCCACTAAACCCTCGCTAGAAACACACCCAAAAAACTCTCTTATTTAGCACCACAAAGTAAAATTCGCTATTTACGAATACGCTCTCATTTTACAAACACAAAAAATAAATGCTTTCAATAGTTTAAGGCACTTCAGGGTGGTTTGTGCGGTACTAGGCAAGAACCAGGGACGTGATACTAGGGAAATGGCATAATTTGAGTTCAAGTATTTGTACTTTTCTGTTTTTAAAAATGATCTTGTGACTTGCTGTCAGAGCAGATTCTTAAGAGCCAAACCACACAAGCGAAGTTCGAACTTTGTTAAAAGTGATTGGGCTTAGCGCTTCGGTGGCACGTACAAAACGCTGTAAATGCTTTTTGCTTGATAACAGTCAATGAGCCTACTTCTCTTTATCGATCCGGTCTAGCTTCGCTGTGTTGTAAAATGAGAATGTATGGACAAATGGCAAATATTGTGCGATTATCGAAGCTGATGAAATACGCTTGGGACCAGTCCAAAAACAAAATTAATCAAAAGAAACACCGCGTTTCTTTTGAAGAGGCCATGACCGTAATTGAAAGTGCGGACTACGCACAAATCATGGACGACTCAAGCGACGAGCATCGGTTTAAGGCTATCGGGATGTCGGAAAAACTTCGCATCTTACTGGTGGTCTATTGTTACCGTGATGAAGACATGATTCGTATCGTGTCGGCCCGCAAAGCGACTAAAGCAGAGGTTAAAATATGGCACGACGTAAAAAAATGAACGATGAAGAGTTCATGAATCAACCTATCGATTCGCAGACTGTTGTTCGCGTCAGCGGCACAGTGCCGAATCGGTCTGATGCTATCGAAATGTCAAAAAATAAAAAAGAATCCCGCTTTACGGCTCGAGTTTCTGAAAAAGATTTCGAAGATTTTAAGAAAATTTCGGCCAAAAAAGGGTTGGGATATCAGACTTTACTCGGAAGCATCATTCATCAATACATCAAAGGGAATTTGGTTGATGTTGAAGAGATCCGCAAAGCTATTCCATCCTTAAAACTAAAAATCAAATAGTGACGCTGCTACGAAATCAGTCGTTATCTGAATAAAATCAATGTAGTACGCTTGATTCGTCCCGTATTCGGGTTGTCGCACCACTTTGGCAAGTATTCGAGCTCTAATGCCCCGCCGAAGCTAAGGGGTTCTTATCACGCAACCGTTTATCAGGTTGCTAAGCGGCGCGAGACGGCTTCACTTCTAAAACTAACTGATAACCTAAAATGCTCAAAATTCTGTGAATTGTTTCAATTGTTGGAGTCCTTCGATGATCTCCACCTTCAAGGCGAGCGATCATGGGCTGGCTGACCTTTGCTTTCTTTGCAACCTCAGCTTGCGAGAGGCCTACTTTCTCGCGAAGATCACGAAGCAAGTGAGCAATTTGCAAATAAAATTGTCGTTCATTGAACGAGATCTTAAATTCTTCTTTCTTCTGATATTTAGAAATCAATTGGTCTAACGATTTACTTGGAATTTTCTTTTTCATGACAACACCTCTTTTAGTCTCTTGCGGGCAATTTCTAATTCTTTCTTCGGTGCCTTTTGCCCTTGTTTTTTATAAGCATGTAAACACATCATTTCTACGCTCGAAATCATCACATAAAATATGCGGTAGCCACCTTGAGGTGCTTTGATTTTAATTTCCCAAAGCTTTCCTTCAATCTGACGAAACTGACATCCAACCGCTGACAGACCATAGGTCTCGATATCTTTTAAAACAGCTAAGATGGCTGCTTGATCGCCTGTCATCAAATCATCAATAAAGTCTTCAACGTAACAACGGCCAGAGTTTGATGAAAAGAAAGAAACTTTCATTCTTTAAATATAACCAAATGGTTATTGAAAGTCAATTTTTGAATAGATGCCAATGAAAGATCCTACAGATAACATTGCTCAGGGGGTATAGAGTTAGGTATTAGATTTTTGCAGTCCGCCGCAAGTATTTGATATTGCAAATAAAATCGGTTTTACAAAATTTGAATGTTATGAACGCCCCAGATCAGTACTGCAGGTATTACTGAGTCAACTCCTGATGGAACTCATGGGGGATAAGTCAGTACCATGAACCCGCTTGAGTTGTGAAAATCCAATGCACCCGTTTCTACCAAGACGGTTTGGGCTCTATAAAAAGGCTCAAGGCGCCCTAGCCGCCCGTATATCAAATTCATTGGGGTGTTGACCGTTTAATTCTGTCATTTAATAATTAAAAATGCGTTTTAAAACCAACCTCCGTATTCTACTTTTGGTAATAATTTTTGTTTTATGTCTATGCTTTATGTTTTATTTTTTTTTCGAAAAATAAAGCCATCCCAGCAACGAAAGTAAGTAAAATTCTGCTTAAGCCCACTAAACTTTCTAACCTGCAAATATCAACAAAAAATAAGAATGAATTTTCAAATGCGACTTCAAAAATTGATACTTTTGAAGCTGAAAAAAAGAAAAAACAAGATGAAGCCAACCAATTATGTTGGGAACGTGTACAGCGCCAAATGGGTCCAGAAGTTTTTTTTGAAAAAAATCAAGACTTTTTGCAAAAAACTGTAGGGGCCTGGTTTTACAATCACGAAGAGCCACCGTTGGATTATAAAAGTACTAGTACTGAGGACTCTTTTTTTCTTGGATTAACAAAAGCAGGTCTTATCGAAGGATTAAATTCAAAAATGACCATTGACGAAGAATCCTTAAATCAAGCTATGCTACTTTTAAAACAGATCCACTCGGAAGATCCAGACAACGCCGCGCCTATAGTTTTTATGGCCCTCATCGAACAGCGCAGAAATAATTTAACAGAATCGCAAAGCTGGTTTAATTTGGCCGCCAATTCCAAATACTTTGATACCTATCAAAAAAACGTTTCTGAAAAAATTTTTAGCTTAGTAGAAAATACTGATGACCTTATTCAAGCTATTTCATTAAATTCGCAAACGCCTAGCCTTAGCTATATGCAACTTAGGAAATTTTTAATTGAAACTAAAGATTCTAAAGTCAGCTCTTTGATGATCAAAGATAATCGGAAAATTTCTGACAGTTTTGAATCTGTATCTTATCTGTCAGTCGAATATGCCATTGGATTTTCAGTTTTGGAGAGTAATCAAGTAAATAATTCTTACCCTGACTATCAATCAGAATTTATTTTAAATCGTAACGATATAGATGCTGTTGGCGAGCGAACATTTAAAAAATTAATGCAGGATTGCGATATCAGAACACTTGAAGCCAACGTCCGGCTTTTAAAAGAATTTATCCTAAATAATAAAAATAAAGCTAAGTTGCGGTACGATTTTTAATCTGTCTTTACTACAATTGATTTCGATGCTTAGGCTGTTTCTGTTGCCCTATGTCTAAACCACTAGCTTAAAACCTGCTGAGTGATTTAATCAGTCAGCTTTTTCGACCAAATTTTTTAATTTCTTCAAATTCATAATTTATTTCCATTTCGATGAGATTTTTTTCGAAATCATTTAAATTCAGTCGTAAAACTCTACAGTTACGAAAAGCTCGAATACTCGCCTGAACGGTGGACCGAGACTAGTGGAGGGCATTACAGATTTCTGGAACGGTCAACTTTTTAATAAACCGAAGAACTGCCACCTCGTTTAAATTGATTTTAATATTTTTCCACGTCACCAAAACAATTTTAACGGCAAGAGACAGTTCGACTACTTGGACGTCACCTGCACCATTTGTCAAGCGAGACGAACCCACACACTTAAAAAAATTTAAATTCTGACTCTGGTTCCCAAAAAATGGGAAATGCAGCGCCGGTCCCACCAGGGATCGAAGGGTTGGTAACACCCTAGCTTGGTCTTGGTGCTAACACTTAATGTTTTACAGCGCACAAGTCCCTATTTTACAATATGGCTGTGGCTAATGACTCGGAGTTATAACTGGGGAGAAAAAGATTCAAGCGGCGATTAAGCACTTTCTGACACTGACGACCATACTGAGCTTCTTCATGTTGTGGTACTTCCTCGCCAAGCCAAATTACTTGATGGCGCGATCAGAATATCCATGGATTTACTTTTTAATTGGCGTTTTGTTTTTCAATACGACTCATGTCTTTATAACTTTTATCAAGCTGTACTGCTTTCCGGAATTCAGAAAGCTTAGCTTTCTGAGCTCAAAGACTTTTAAGCTAAGGTGTTTGGCTATTTTCGGTTGTACTTTTGCTCTGACGTTTTTAGCGTCCTATTTTGTGAGAGAAAGTTTAGCAATTTCTGTGCTTCTTCGAGTCTTTATTTTTGCAACCACGATACATCATACCAACATGCAGACCTACGGCCTATCAAGCCAACTTGATTTAAGCGGTCGATCAAACCGAATTGAAAAGTGGTTTGTGTTGGCATTCACGATCGCCTCTTTTCCTGTTTATGCATTGGCACGAGTGCAATGGTTTTTCACGGACTTGAATACGTACAAAATTTTCTTGGAATTAGAACACGAAGTGGCATGCTTAAAAGTGAATTTTTAAATTCCTCATTTTTGCTTTGGATCATAGTTCCCTGCACCGCTTTTTTTATTCACTATGTCACTGTAAGAACTCTATTTGAGAGCACTGCTGTGGATTCACTTGTTCGGATTGGCATAGAGTCTACGGTGATGATTGTTAATGTGCTTCATTACTTTTTAGATGCTAAAATTTATCAGTTCAAGAACCAAGAAGTAAAAGATTCGGTGGCCCCATTGTTCAGATCAGCGTGATAGCAAACGGACCGCCAAAAAATATTATTCTCTTTGTCGCTTTGGAAATTCCATGACAAAACAAGTGTGTTCTGATTGATCATTAAGAAATAAACGTCCGCCATGCTGATGCATGATCGATTCAGAGATGCTAAGACCTAATCCTGTTCCCTTACCGAGCTCTTTGGTTGAAAAAAACGGTTGAAATATTTTTTCCTTAAGAACATCAGAAATTCCCAAACCGCTATCGGTCACTGAAATCAGAGTCACTTTTTCGGTCTCGGACGCATCGATACCAATCCATTTTTCTGGTAGGGCCGAGATCGCATCGAAAGAGTTGTTCACTAAATTCAAAAGCACTTGGCTGGCTTGAACAAATCTGCAGGTCATCTTCAAATTTTCTGGGACGACAGAAAATGACAATTGAATTTGGTTGTTTTTAATTTTTTCTTGGCAGAGTGAAATCGTGTCCGTCACCAAAAGTTTTACGGATATTTCATCAAAAGGATCGCCACCTCCATCGCGAGAGAACGTTCGAAGCCCCTTCACAATTTGGGCGATTTTTTCAACCGTGGATTGATTACGTTGAAGAGTTTTTAGCAATTGTGATTTTTCTATTGGTAAGTCAGATTCCATTTGTTTGAGCAGGAGTTGAACAGAGCCGCTTATTGCGGCCAGAGGAGTATTAATTTCGTGAGCGATTCCGCCCGCCATTTCACCTAGGGCTGACATTTTTGAAGAATATTCTAGATGCTGACGTTGCATCATGAGCTGATGTGTTTTTTCTTCAACCTTATTTTCTAGCTGTGTGTTCAATTGATTTAATTTCGCATAGGAATTTTCTAATTCCTGTCGCATAGAATTAATATTGCTAACCAAAATATCGAGCTCGTCGCTCGAGGTGGATTCAAGGGTTAATGAGTCAAAGTCTCTCAGGCGACGATTTAACTTCAAGGGTTTGGGAAAGGATTTTAAATAGAACGATTTCATGTAGGCGCTAATAGTCAATAAATGCCGGGTCACCAGATTTTGAATGACCAAATAGATAAAAAAAGAAATCAGCAAAGTTTGCAAGAATTGAATGGCGAAAATGAGAAAGCTTTTCCGCAGAATTTTGGACTTGATGTGATCCGAGGTCGCAACCACAGTGAGTTGACCTAATTCAATGAACCGGCCGGAGTTCTTGTACTGAAGCGCGTAGGTTTGAGACGAATGAAATTTCTCGGGCCTCGTCCCCGCAGTTGCATAGAGCTTTGCTCCCGACGTAACTTCAGCATAAACTAATCCAGCAGGAGCAATAATTCCTTCAAGTTGCGTGTGAATTTGTTGGGTGTTTAATTCCCAAAGCGAGTTTGCAACGCTGTTTTTAAAACTACTTTCGATCCTGGAAAGTTCATTTTTTAAATCTCTGACTTCAACGTAGTAATCAAAACTCAGCTGAACTATTGTGGCAATGGTCGTAATAATTCCACTCAAGACTAACAACGTGGCCAATAGCTTACGCGTGATCGATACCGATAAACTTTTTGGCCAACTGAAGTTCATTGAAAATACTTTATGCTTTTGGCAGTTTTTCGTCTAGTCTGTAATTGACAGGGGATTTTATGTTTAAGAAAATAGTTGCCATAACGCTGCTCATTAATATGTCTTTGGTCGCTCAAGCCAATGATATTAAAGAGTATAAATTTATCATGCAAGAATATGAACCGTTTAATTGGACGGATGGAGACACTTTAAAAGGGGGAATGCTGGAAGTCGCCAAACGTGTTTGTTTGAATATGAAAATAACCTGCCGATTCGAATCATTGCCGATGAAGCGAGTTATTTCTATGCTTGAAGATGGATCCACAACCGCCGTACTGAGCTTGGTTGAAAATGCAGATCGGGCCTCTTTCACCACTTTATCGATACCAGTCGTTGGCTCCAACATGAGTTACTTTGGAATCATTGGAACCTTTAAAAAAGTAAATTCTCTGAACGACTTGGCTGGTGCCACAGTCGGGACGGTTTCGAGTTCAAGCGCAGAAAAAACGGTTCTTGCTCATCAAGCAAAAATTGGCAAACTCGAAGTTATTGGCGAAACTGGAATACCGATTGTGCTTAGTAAATTGATCGCAGGACGCTACGGCGATAAAGGCTTAGCTTTTTCCAACCAAGATGTTTTTTTAAATTCATTAGAAAAGCTGAAAGTAAAAAATGTAGAAATTGTCTTTACGACTCAAACAGATCAATTTCGTATCGCTTTTTCGAAAAAAGCAACCAATCCCGAATTTATTGAAAAATTTAATACTGAGATATTAAAACTAAGAAAATCCGGGGAACTCAAAAAGATTTTGAAGCCTTTTAAATTAAAACCCGCAGCCTAACTATTTGGCCTATAATTAACTCCAGCAAAAATACTAATGCGGTCGGGACTATTTATGACAAAACTATCAAAAGTACCCACTATTCAAAATACAGAACTGCTCAATAAGATTTATACTTATTTGTTAGTATTATTTTTTATTTTAGTCAGTTTCCGGTTTACGTTTTTTACAAATTGGCAATACATAAATTTTACTGAAGTATATTTTGTTTTGGTATTTTCAACCTGCTGTCTGTTGTTGTTGGATTCTCGCGACAGAAAACCTGCTGTCTTTAGGTGGTCATTCGATACTGATTTAAAAATCTGTTTTATTATTTTTTTTGGATTTTTGGGTGTAAAACTTTTTTATAGCTCTTTGATATCAATTTGGGGAGACGAAATAAGTCAATTCCGCGCCTCGGTACTGATGGGGCCATTCAATGGGGCGGCTTTTCATCAGCAACCACCACTCGATTATTTTTTTTCATTTTGGAGTGATCAGCTTTTTGGATACAGTCTGCTCGCTGTCCGAGCCCACGTCTATTTTTTGACGGGTTTAAATTTGGTTTTTCTATATGGCCTTCTGAGAAAATTTCAAATTTCAATCTTAAATTCTTTATGTGCCGTCGCAGTCTTTGCTCTGATTCCGGTTATTTTTCAATACAGTATTGAAGCTCGGCCAATAGGGCTAGGTCTATTAACTTGCACGTTGTTTTTATATGAGTACTCCAACTTTAAACCCTCAATTGGTTCTACTCCGAAAAAAAAACGCGTGCTTAGGTTAATGGCGGCTGGTTTTATATTATTAAGTTCAGTTGGGTTTCAATCGTTGGCATTTCTATTGACGTTATTTATTTTTACTCTTGGGTATTTGATTTTTAAAAGGTCGCAGATAGCTGTGATATTTGGTCTGTTATTTGCCATTCTTCTTTTTATTCCGATCCAGCTTTACATTGTTAAGTTTTCATCGAGCTATTTAAACAAGTTAGAGACAGCAAAAATACAATTTACCGATTTGTTTGCAGATCTTCCGCCGCAGTTATTTATTGGGTGTATCAGTTTAAGTTTGATGGCCGCTATTTGGTGGGTATTTGCAAAATTTTCTACTTCTAAATGGCAATTGAAAGATGTAAAAATTCAAAAAGATTTAATAGAAAAAAGTTTATTGTCTTTGGGATTGTTTTTACTATTTTCAGTTTTGGCCACGTTTGCATTCAAAGTTTTTATCAACTACGCAATAGCACCGAGATACCTAAGTTTAGGGTGGATACCTTTTGTTATTGGTTTTGCTTTTTTCTTACAGTTTTTTTTCCACTTTAATGAAAGCTTGGGTCGTAAGCACAGGTGGAACATTTTTTTCTCGGTCACTATAACAAGTCTCGTTTATTATTTTTGTTTTTTTCCGACAATAAATTTAAAAGGGTTTGATTGGCGTACAAGGTTACATGGTGATGTAAAAGCGATGATTGAAAGCACTAAGGAAAGTGATGTCATCATTAAATTGTGTTTGAACGTTTCAGTGGGTTGTTGGGACTATCCGTTTTTGATTTATCACTTCGAGCAAACTCATCGTCGTGTGGCCAGCAATCTAAAAAACCCAATTGATAATTTGGTGGACAAAATAGTTCGTAAGAAAGAAATCTCGGCTTTAGTTGTCTATGTAAAGTTAAACTATAATCCATATACTAAAGACAATTTTTCCAGATATAAAATGGTATCGTCCGGTATAAATTCAGTTTTTAAGTTCGAAGGAAAAGAAAAGTGGACCACGTTCAATTCTTTTCTGGAAATGTTGGACCAAGACCAGAAATTGCAAAATAGGCCATTTGCAAATCGTGGAATTGAATTTGGTCGACTGATTAGCAGGATTTCAAATGGCGAAAATAATATAACGGTTCCGGCTGGGGTGTACGAGGATCGTCATATTGAATTGTATGAACTGAAAAGAGCTGTCGCGGGAAAAAATTTAATTCATTTTGAATAGCTAATTGATGTGATTTAGACTTCAAATGCGTTTAAACGAAAGTGTCGTTTTAAACTGAATCACTATCGTGCCAAACGATTAGAGGCTGCCGGCTAAGTCTTATCTTTTATTGAAAAACATTATTGATGTCGATCGTGATCTGAATGATCACGCCCTTGATCAAGAAAAGTTACAATTTGGAATGGCGCTGCGCCAACTTGGCGCTTTAGACTTTGCGCAAAAAATATTTTCGGGAATAGATTCTACAAACGTTCCTGATGTGCTCCTTTACAAATCAATCAGCCGTTTTAATCAATGGGATTATGAGGCTACACTGAATGACCTAATAGCTTACACGGAATCGCCTAAAATTACAGAGCAGCAAAAAATGATTGGGTTAGTGAATCTAGCTGCGGCATTGGCGCACACAGAAAAATATGACCAGGCCTTAGATATTATTCAAAAAGCCTTCCGGCTTGCGGCCAAATTCAATCATCAGTTAATAAAAGCAAACCTTATGGAATTGTGGGCACAGATTTTAGTGAGTTCGAATCACTTCGAAGAGGCCAGTTCAAAATTGCAAGAAGCGACACTTCTCATCAATGATAATCAGTCGATCTATAAATTGTTTGTGGAAAAGTGGCGCGCTATTTTATCTTTGAAACAAACAAATTGTTCTAAAGAAAGTTTGCAAGCGCTTAACGCGGTACGCGACAAAGCTTTGCAATTAAAACATTGGGAATCCATCCGAGATTGCGATTTTTATTTTGCAACTCACAAAAAGGATCCTTATTTGTTTTTACGGTTGTTTTTTGGTACGCCCTATTCAAAATATCGTCATCGGTTAATGGTCAAAATGAATCAGCCAACAATTGTGCCCAAAAGTTTTGTGTGGTCGGGGAGCTTCCGATTTAGTCCCGAGGACGTTGACGAAAAAATGCAGATCGATTTAACTCAAAATGACATAAAAATTGGTTCACAAGAGTTTGATCAGTTTCACTTACACATATTGATTTTAAAAGGTCTTCGTTGTGATTTTTATGCACCCGTAAAGCCCGTTAGTTTGTATTTACGAATTTTAAAAAATGAAAACCTCATGCCGGAAGAAGCCATCCAGCGAGTGTTCAATGCTGTTTCAAAATTGAATACAGTATTAAAAAAAGAAAATATTCCTTTAGAAGTTGTTTCGTCAGACGAGGGTTATCGTCTGACATTTAAAGAACGCTATTTTTTAAAAATTCCAATTGAATTGCAGTTTCAAGATCGTCAAGAATTTTTCCAGAGCCACCTAAAAAAACCTTTTTCAGAACAGATCTTTTCTTCTTCGGATGTCTGTGATGTTTTGCAGTTATCTAAACGAACGACGATTCGGTATCTTAAAGATGCCGTTGAATCTGGAACTTTGGCCTCTGAAGGGGCCGGCTCTAAAATCCGCTACCGTTTTGCCAAATAATCTATTGCCAAACCAAAACATGTCTCTTTATGATTTAGATTATGGATGGAATAAGTCTGACTCAATTTTTCGTTATTTTTGCTATCGCATTTCCTCTAATCTGGGTTTATTCGCTCATTGATTTACTGAAAAGCGATCGCAATGATAAAGTTGTTTGGATTTTGGTTCTGATTTTTTTAAATGTTTTAGGTGTTATTCTTTATTGGACTTTAAAAAATAGAAAAAGTCCTCCATCAAATCCGGGGCCATCTTGAAAAAGTTTTTAATTCTTTCATTATTTTTTACGATTAATGTTTCAGCTGATTGTAATTTAAAAATGGCCGTAGCGGCGGGAACTTATTTAAATGAACTCGAAAAGGCCAAATTGACGTCTTATCAAAATAATTCAGCGTGTGAAGTTTTAAGTTACGAATTTTGGAATTGTGAAAGAATGGCACCAGAAAATCTGAGGACTTAGAAAAATCAAAAATTCCAGAAGGATATTTTAAAGAAACCCTAGACAGCCTCCCTCGATTCATCAATAATTTGCCAGTCAGATCTTGTTCTTATCAATAAAACCGAAACCATAATCTACAATTTTTGATGTTCTAACCACTGCACCAATTGCTGGGCCGCCGGCTTTAAATAGGTGCGACCTCGCAGCCACCAAATGCCATATTTTGATTGAGCAAATTGGCCTTTATCCAGAATAATTAATTCTTTTTGCTCGAGTTCTTCTTTGATCGCATACCGTGGAAGCAAGGCCCAACCAAGTCCCGTTAAACATACATTACGAGTTACTGCGATATCATTAAATCGACCAACGATGTCCATTTGATTTTCAGATTTTTGCAAAATTTTATCGGGATGCAAACGTGAACATAAAAGATGTGGTAATTTTTGGTAGTCATCATTTTCAATTGATTTGCGATTGGCTTGATAAAAAGTTTTATTGCAGACGGCAACGATGGGTTCGTCGATCAAAAGCTTGTATGAAATGTCGGGATCATGTGGGCGATCACAATCGATTCCAATATCAATCAGTCCATTTAATAAAGCGGTTTCAGTGCCAGACTCAAAGCAACTGACCGATAGGGTTGTTTTAGGAAAACGTTCCGACAGTTTTTTAAATTGTGGGGCAATAATTCTAGTCGCGAATTCCCGATTAGTTCCCACCCGCAACGTGGTGTGAGCATGGTTCAAATCGTTTTGCGCCTGTAACATCGAGCGGCTGATCAGGTTAACTTCTTTACCAATTTCGGTGAGGACCCATTTGCCACCTTTTTTTTCGACGGCGGGCATTTTTTCTGAGATCCGTTTCAATTGTCTTGAAACAACTGAATGATCTCGGCCAACTTTGACGGCCAACAATGGTAGCGAGACAACGCCTTCGAAGGCCAAGAGGAGTTCGCATTCATCAGAGGTTAGAATAAATTTATCGGTTGCCGATGTTGTTGAAAGCGTTGTGGTGCCCATAGATAAATTAGACGCTTAAGATCTATCTCTGTCAATTTTTTGCTCATGATAGAATTAATTGCCGCGTACCGAAAAACTACAGAACAGTTTCAGCTATTGTTTCAACGACGATTGTGTAGGAAGAAATGACGGACTTAATCCAGTCACGGTGCAAAAAAAAGTTGGTAACATAGTAACTATATTGATCGTCTTCGCAGGTTCGTGCGTTTTTAGAATCACTACCAATTCTTAAACTAATTTTTCCGCTTAAATTACCTAATAACTCAGGAATCCCTTTATGCATTTTAATAATTGGTCCGCCACTATCACCAGGACACAATGATTGATTCGCACGACCACTAAATTTTAACATCGATGCCGAAGTAAATGTAACTGAATTTGTTTTTAATACCGCTGCACCAAGATCAGCTAAATCACCGGTGTCGTTTGTGCTGCCCAGGCCTAAACCCAACAAGTCATCATTTGCAGTTAAATTCGGAGCAACGATTGGAAGTGAGTATTTTTCTAAAAACGCATTTGTGGACTGATTAACGTATTGATCATTTTCACTTAAGATAATCATGGCGATGTCAAAACCGCTTTTTTCAACGGGTAATGTTCCATCTTTAAGTTCATCCATATCGTATTGGGGATGAAAAATAATTTTCTTGAAATGAACAAAGCCCACGTCTTGATTACTTGCATCAATGGCGCGGAACTTTTTGTTTGTTGTTATGTTAAAATCAGAAAAGCAATGAGCCGCAGTAATGGCAATTGTTCGCGTGAGCAGCGTCGCCGTGCAAACCATTTCAGTTTCAAAGCGAAAGACATAAGAATAGTTGGACTTATCGATTTCGGAACTGTTCCAAACCCCTAAAGTGACCGAGGAGTTCAATAACAATAATGAAACCAGAACATATTTGAGTAACTGCATTCATCAGGATATGCGTTATAAATTCCAATTTGAGTAGGAATGATTTGGGTGGTGTAAATTATCTAGACAATATGAATAATTTTCTAAAGCCTTTAAATCGCTGATTTCTATGATATTATTCCCTCGATTTTTCGAAGGATGCAGTAATGAAAAATATAGGTAGTGGTTTGCTAGTAGCTTTAATTTCAATGTTGGTTTTTGCTTGTCAGCCTAAGGACGAAAAGTTGCAACGGCAGACAAACACAGTCAATAACAACGGCGCTCCAGGTGCTGTGACGGACATGAACGCACAGGAACTTAATCAGTTACTGGCTCTGAATTTTGACCGTATGGCCGAAGCTGTTCACTTGTTAAAAGCAACATTAAATCCAGATTACGCCGCCCTATACAATATCGCCGTGACCGATCCAAAAGGTCAAAAATCAGTGATTACAAAAGCGTTGTCTAATCGAGTCGATCTTTCAAATTTAAACGTGTTGAGCACCAAAAACGAAACCAACACTAAAGACAAAGCACCAACTGTTAAAAATGCGAACTTAAATTTAACGGTTCGACGTCTGTTAACTGATGAAGACGGTACTGTTTTGCAATTCGTAGCTGTTAAAGAAGTTTCGGACGAAATCAGAAATGCTGGATACATTTACGATGCTAAAAAGGCTCCTGTTGATTTTTCGGCAGTGACTCAAACTGAATTTGTTTCTGTTCAACAAATCGAAGCCGGTCGATATTCTGTTAAAGTCGCCCGTGGCGAGGATGTTTCTTCAAAAAAAGACAGCAACAGTTTAATGATTACACGTTTGTCTTTTGAGCTATCGTGGTCTGGAAAAATTATGGATTTAGACGAAGTTCTTAAAGTCAAATTGCTTGCATTGGATATCACTCGTAAGGGTAATAAGCGTGGATTTTTAAGTTTAAAAGCTGATGCTGCAGTTAATGAAGTCGGCCTTAAATTATCCGATTGCGTCTCTTTAAACGGCGATGTTAAGGTTGCAATTAAACAACCAAAAAAAGATAACAAAGAACAGCCTGACTTAATTAAGACCGTACGAATCAGTGATTCAACTGTTAAAATTGACGAAGACAAAGCGTTTTTGTCGCCAGCGATCAGTTGCAGTGGTCGACCTGTTGTCGACCTGACTCGCATGTTGTAGTAAAAAATTAGTTCGCAGTTTTGCCTAGTATCTTAATGCGGGCGTAAATCGGTAAGTGGTCTCCGACGCCTTCCATTTTTTCAGAATTAAAACGTTTTGGCGTTCCATCACTTTTTAAATGAACAGGCGCCCGAACGATATCAATTGAATTTAAATCTAACTCCGCATTCGCAAATGACAGACCTTTACCGAAATTCATAACATCTAAAAACGACCACTCACCACGATAGTAGTGTGAGCCTTTGCAAAATTTGCAACCTATTAAGTGAGTCACATGAGCGACTTCGCTCATGACTTTAGAATAATATCCGCTCTCTTCGTCTTCTTCTTTGAGTGTATTTAAATCTCCACCGAAAATAACGGCGCGTCCTTCGGCTTCGTATTTTTTCATAAGCCCAGCCACAAATTCAAAGGCATCCGCACGCCAGCCCGTCGGGTTGGCTTGCGAAGGGAAATGCGCCGACATGAAAGTAACCAGTTTTTTATTTGGTAATTCGACGGTGACTTCTAAAATACCACGAGATTTGCTGGCCTTAGGGTCTGAAAATGGAATGCGGTGAAGAATCGGTTTCATGTTTTTAGCGATTGGAAATTTAGAGGCAAAACCTACGTCAATTCCGCGTGTATCAAAGCCTTCGATTAAAACGAATGTTTGATAGCCTAAGTCTTTTAATTCTGTATCGAATAGGCGTTTTAAAACACTTAAATTTTCAACCTCAGAAAATAAAATATTATCGGGTCCATTTCCACGTTCTACATGGCGAATAACTTTTGCAACTTGTGATAATTTAAATTTTACAACGGCCTCGCTCCAGTCCAATGAAAAACAGTCTTCACGGTAGCCTGGATTCGAGATCGTTTTACAGTAGGCCTGAATAGCCGGGTCACTTTTTTTCGACTTAGGTAAGTAGGTGTAGTCTTCAGTGCCCTCGTCATGAGTTGCATCAAACATGTTTTCTACATTGAAGGTCATAACAGAAACTTCGTTGGCCGATTTCGCAGCGGCAGGTCCATCAGTTTGATCACCTGGTTTGTCTGGAGGTGATGGTAGATTCCCTGGTGACGAGGACTGACAGCCCACGAAGCCGATCAGGGCTAGGGTGAGTGTAAGAGCCGCCAAAAGCGTTTTAAAGTGAGCTCGGTTTAAAGTCAGATTGCAAAACAAAGATTGTGGTATTTTATTCATGTAAAAACGATAGACCGATGTTTTTATTCAAGCCAGCTTTAGACTCTTTTGGTGCAGCGTGATATTTTGCCAGTGTCTTTGTTTGGGGTAACTACTGGGGGTATGTCATGAAGTTTAAAGCGATTTATGTCTATTTGCTTTTGGTCTTAGCAAGCATTTTTCTAGCAGAATTTGCTAAAGCTCAAGTTGTTGGAGCCACAAATTTAACTCCGCCCGAGGCGCCGGCCTCGACATCTGTATCGTCAGCATCCACTGAAGGCAGCACGGGGCCCAGCGCCTGGGGATTAAATTTCTTTAGCTTAGGTGGAATTTACGAAAAACAATTTGAGAATCGTACGCCATCGATGAATTTTTTCGAAAACTATTTAGGTTTAAGTTATCGTCCAAATCGTGATTTACGTTTAGGAATTCGTTATTCATTTATTTACAAAACCGATGGTCTGGATGAAAGCGGTCGTGAAGTGACCGATGGTAACAAATCTGAATCCGCTGATATGTCGGTTATCATGACGATGAAAAATATCTTAGAAGACAAAATTCCATCGGCGATGGAACTTAAATTTCAGCCTCGCGTTTATTTGCCAACGAGTGATAAATCACGGGATTCAGGGATGATTGCATCTTTACGTTTGGAAACAGAAATGCGCTATTACTTCAACCGTACACAAGCCTTGCGCGCTTGGCTGCAGCCGCGTTATTACTTTCAAAGAAATACGTCTTATGAGTACGAAAGTAACGGTCGTATGCGATCTCGAACGACTGAAATGGCGCAAGTCAAACACGGTTTAGAATTCACCCAAGGACTTACTAAATGGTTTGCTGTTAAACCAGGTTTTGAAATCGAAGAGAGCTGGTCGAATTCTTCACCCGTAAATAATCTTCGTGAATTTCGCGATTCCACGATTGATTATCGTATTGGTTTTGAATTTACAATTTCACGCGAAGTTAATACGACACTTGGTATTGCGTACAACCAAGACTTATATGATGCCGATATCTTTGAACGCCAGATGACGTTGATGACCAACGTTACAATATTCTAATAACATCTTTTAAAATTTAAAATCTTCATCCAGGGTAAAGAGAAATTCTTTGCCCTCGTAAGTAAAGCGAATTTCTTGGGCTTTGAGGGCTATTCGCGATCCAAGTTCACTGCCTGGAACCGAACGAGTGCTTCCATAAATCTGGTCACCCAAAATCGAACAGCCCTCAAAAGCTAACTGCGTCCGTATCTGATGGGTGCGTCCAGTTAATAAATTGATTTGCATAAACCAAGTGTCTGCATCAAATGCACGTTGTTGTGTAATTTCAAGTTCGCACATTAGCCAAGTCGGATGCGCAATATGATCGATTACTTTTGGCGCGCGTGGGTCCGGTTTCATGTAATGGATTAAGTGTTGCTTTTTATTTTGTAAAAGGGCGGGGCCTTTCTCGGTCAAAGCGACGTATTTTTTTTGAATCTGATGTTTTGATAACGAATCATTAAAGCTTTGAACAAATTTTTTATTTTTGCCGTAAATAATCAGTCCTTCAGTTAACGAATCCAATCGGTGAGAGATAAACAAGCTTTGATTCAGAGCATGTTCGGTCTGGGTGAGTGAATTTTCAACGATGTTGTCGACGGACGCATGGCTTGGAATTCCTGACGGTTTATTTAGAACTATGAAGTCAGGATGATCATAAACGATTCGTTCTAACCAGTTGTAATCGCAATGATGTCTTCGGGGGGTTGTGTGCACACGAAGCAGAGCTCCCAATGGGATCGGCTGGTCGAGTCCCTTTTTGCTGTCGATGCGATGACCATTAACATAGATACTGCCCAGATTAAGCAAAAATTCTGCTCGGGTTCGGTCAATACTTAAAGTAGATTCTAAAGTATTACTTAAAGTGTTGTTTTGATCTGCATAAAAGTGTTTCACGCCATAGTTGAACCCGTGGGAAGAAACTAGCTTTTGAGATTCGGCGACTTGGTTTTGCACAACTATAATCATTAGCACAGAGCTTCATTTGATTTCAATAACTTAACAAGTTTTGTAATTTACAACACAATAGGAGTTTAGTTCTTACAAAAAGGATTTATGGAAGCCGGTGTTTTTTCCTGTTTAATTGAGACGACACGATTTATTACTCAGGATGGCGTACAAATCGAATGTCTGACCCAAGTGGCTTACCAAGCGCATTGGGTTTATTTATTTTTGGTTTCAATGATGGTCTTGTCGGCGGTCGGTTTGCCAATCCCAGAAGAGGTCACACTCATCACTGTTGGGTTCTTAGCGCACATTGCTTCACGTCCTGAATTATATCCTCCACCTGAAATGTACCACTCTCCTGTAAAGCCTTTGACGACCGCGATCGTGGCTTTTTTTGCTGTGTTTCTTTCAGATTTTATTATTTATATGTTGGGGCGGCTGGCGGGCCCAAAAATTTTTGCGTGGGGACCTATTAAAAGAATTGTTAATCCGGCACGAAAACAAAAAATTGAAAACTGGACTAAGAAATACGGGGCTTTAGCTTGTGGTATTTTTCGATTTACGCCGGGGATTCGGTTTCCAGGGCATTTAGCATGTGGGATGGTTGGAATTCCACCTTGGAAATTTTTATTAATTGATGGCTTTGCCGTATTGTTGTCAGTACCAACTCAAATTTTTATTTTTGCTCACTACGGTAGAGACATCTTGCAGACGTTTCAAAAATACAAATTTATTGTTTTAGGAATACTGATCCTCTTTGGCTTAATCTATGCGTTCAATAAATGGCGTGAGGGAAAAACTCAAGCCGCCTGAGAACTTTTTTGTAAATCATGCTCGTTAAATTGAACCTGTAAATTTAAAGTCGTCGCCGATTTATTGCGTTTGCCTGAGATCTCTGGCCAGAAAATACTTGAGTATCCTTCCGTTAATCCAAAGAGCTCTTCACGAATGCGGAATAAGAGTCCTGATGGTGAGCCCAATAACCAGTTCATTTGAAGGTTATGAAGTTGCTCTTCAAGTTGCGTTAAAGATAATTGCGACAAATAAGATTCAGGTAATTGGCGAATCAATGCACACGCATTATGGCTGTACTGGAAAAAAGCACGCTCTAAAGGTTTTACTAAAAGCTTTTCAATACGCGAGTCTTTATCTTTGTGGCCTGTAAACGGCGTCGATAATTTTTTAAACTGCCAATATAAAATGGCATCGTTTACGGTAAAGTCAGACTTTGGAATATAATCAGAAATTGAATCACATTTTAAATTTTCAAATGCTGAATCGTCAGTGGACTGATTATGATCCAAAGCAACTAAAGTCCGTAAATGAAATAAGAATGAATAAAAGGCCGTTAATTTTTCAATAAGTTCAGGTTTCAGCTTTAATCCGAAGTGGTAGATTAAGGGAGATTCCAATTTTTCTTCGAATTGATTAATGAGTTCAATTAATGGAGCGAGGGTTTTTAATTGAAATCGACGAGTGTTAAATACCGTTAAGAAAAAATCGCTTAAGTTTTTTTCTAAGTTTTCAATTTCAAGCTTAAATTTTGGTGTCGGCAGTGATTTTTCAAATTGACCTAACGTTGACTTAAGTTGATGAGCACATTTTGAATAAATTTGATGATAAGGATCTAGTTCAAGTAAAGCTTTGTGAGCGAAAGTTTTTTCTTGTAAATTTAAAAACGCAAAATCATTCATTCGATGAAATTGCAATCCACAGAGCACATCATTAAGAAACTTATATGAAGGACTAAATTGCACAACTTTCTGATCTTTTTTGTCGTCGATTTGAAATGATTGCGGAGTGCCCACCGGATCTGAACTCAAATTAATTTCGAAGTTTAAATTCAGTTGTAAAGACGGATGAGTTGGTTTTTTCGGCGCAGCCATATTAGAACTCCTTAGTTACAGAATTACCTGTAAAACATTTCGGAATTTAAGGAGTTAAAGTGAAGTCTAGAACGGCGACTAAGGATTATTTAAAACAAAAAAACGCAAGACCTAGGTCTTGCGTTTTCCGTGGATTTATAAAGCCAAATCAATACTCGTAGAATGTTATAATTCTACCGGGAAAGAAAGACTCACGATCCATGAATCATTTTGTAAATTTACGTCATCAAAAGTTGCGTTCGGGGCAAATGCACCAGCACGTTCTAATGTTGAATTACTATATTTTAACTGTTGATACTCAACATCTAAACTTAATGAAGCTACTCGAAAAGCGGCGCCCAAGCGTGGCCCAGTTGGATCATCGAATTTTACGTCATAGCCCTGGCTTTCTTCTGGATTTAATTCGCCATCAACGACATAGGCGCCCCAAAGTCGTAATCCTAAGTTAGGCATTTGCATACCGATAACGGGTCCAATATTGTAAGCGTTTGATTTAGAGTCTTGATTGGATGCTGAATCTTTGAATTGAATCATTGAATAGCGTCCGTCAATGCCAGCAAATAGTACTTCATTCATATGAAATCCCAAACGTGCTCCTAGGCCGTACCCATTTGATGATCCCGTTGAGTCCGCAAGTCCTGGATAATTAATTGTACTTTCTCCAGATTCATAATGAACCGATGGCTCTACAAATAATCCGCCTCTTGAGGATTGAGCGTTAGCTTGGTTAAAAATTAAAGCCGAAGCGGCTAACATTCCAAATAATAATGTCTTGATGATCTTCATATGTTTTCCTCATTGTCTGTTGTGTTGTTATTAATGTTTTTTCGGTGAGCGAGTTGCTGCTAAGGCTGCAATAAAAGTCAATGCAGAGATAGCAATGAAAACAAGAACGATAATTTTACCGATCTCCATTGATAAGCCTGCGACTCCGTTTAAACCAAAAAGCAGCGCAACCAGCGCTAGTACAAAAAATAAAATGGCCGCTCGAATCATAATTACCTCCAAATTCGTTGGCGTTGTTAATTAATGATTATGTAGTGCAACCGCTGTTCCTAATTTTTTTGCCTTATTGGCTTAATAAAATGCCGGGATCCTTAATTATGGATAATTAAAGAACTTCCTGTGTGTAATTTACGGACACGAAGATTTTATTTTAATATTAACGCTGAATCCGGGTCAGGCATTCTTTAAAGGAATCAATCAACCGGCGGCACTTGTCGATTTCAGTCGATTTTAATTTTTCCATTTCGCGGGCTATAGGTTCTAGATCTAAGTAACCATACGACTGCGCAGAGCCTGCGATTTTGTGCCCAATATACTGAGCAAATACTAATTTTTCCGCGTCGTTCATAGTTTTGAATTTATTCAACTCTTCAATACGACGATTCAAATAGACCATTCTCATCTCGTTGGGCAGTTCGAACACTTCACTATCTATTTTTGATGCAAGCATTGATACTCCTTTTATTGATTTCGGTCGAAATTTATCTTTACCACAATTTAACGGTTCGGATTACAGAAAAATTTTTCCGCAGGATGGTAATTATGCATTCTAAGTTCCATTAACGAACACAATGAGTAGAGATTAAGTACTTCCTTATTTAATTTTCACGATTAAATGCAATGTATTGCAGGAGAGGTCGGCTCGCGTTGTGCTATCTGTAAATTAAGTGATGATGTGAAATTTAGTTCACATCTAATAAGGAGGAAAAATGTTACCGAATCAAGATCAAATTATGGGTAAATGGACAGAAATCAAAGGTGAACTTAGAAAAACGTGGGGCAATATCACTGATGATGAGTTTGAAAGAACTAAAGGTGACGCTCAGTCTATCACAGGTTTAATTCAACAAAAGTACGGCGAATCAAAAGAAAATCTAAAAGATAAAGTAGACGGAATTTTTAATTCATTTAAACAAGGGCGCTCTGACGCGGCTGAAGATATTAAGACCAATCTAAAACAACAATAATCGAAAGGGGATTATAAAATGCAAACAACATCAGAAATATCAAAAAGAGTAAATGGTGCATTAAGCAATGGAGCTTCCGAATTTAAAGGGGCTGCTGACACAGCAATGAGTTCATTAGAAAAAGTATCTAATGATATCGGTCGTCAAGCGGGTGAAATGGTTTCTCGCTTTGGTGAGAAAAGCCAAGACTATTACAAAGTTAGTGAAGACTATGTAAAAAGTAACCCTGCAAAGGGCGTTGCGATTGCTGCGGGTGCCGGACTTTTAGTCGGTGGACTACTTGCGGTAGCTTTACGTCGTAAGCACTAAGAATTTTCTTAGAATCAAGACCAAAAAATATTTACTGTATATGTAAAGCCAATTGATTTTGGCTTTATGTATTTTAGGAGGTTGAAAATGCTAACACGATTTATTGCACTAGCGAATATGGCTCTGCAGTTCCTGCAAGCTAAACACGTTTTTACTGGGACGAAAAGTCCATCAAGACAAGGTGAGGCCACGATGATTAAAGAAGTTATTAATGAGACGACCGCATCGATTGAACTTAAGCTCCATAAACTTTATTTTAAAATGGCTGTTGGTCTTTTAGCGGTTGGAGTTTTAGGTTACGGAGTTGTTCGACTGATTTGGTACATAGAGAATTATTTACTGCTGAACTATGGTCAAAATTTTGCCATTTGGTTTGTGGCGGGTATCGTTGTTGTCACTGCCTTAGCGATGGTCTATGGAAAATACGCGATGGACAAAGTCTCGATCGAGAAGAAAAAGCTCAACCGAGAAAAAGCTGAACTTGAAGCTGCAATGGAAGCCGAAGAGCCTGGATTCTTTGCAGCTCCTGAAAAGATTCTCCATCAGGCTTTTGTTGGATTTTTAGATGGTTTTCAAAAACCGATACGTCGACGTTTAGAAATCCCAGCTGGTCAATCATTATCAGATGTGGGTCGTTCAGATGACCTCGAGTATCGTCAGCATATCGAGGCCTTGAAGTTAGATAATTTGCGAGGAACTAGTCATTAAGCCGTTTTCCTCCGAGAACTTTAGCTTTTTGTACAGTGTCTTACGATCTATATACAAATCTCGGGCGGTCTTATCCTTAGCGCCGCCATTACGCTTGACCGAATAATCAATATATTTACAGATCACAGTTTCTAATGGGAGCAAAGTACTGTTAGGAATTTTTACAGCAAAGACATCCTCAGATGTTTGGATGTAGACATCACTAATATCTGAAGCCATTGGTGCAGAGCTGACTGGTTGCGCTTCTTGCACCTCATCGTTTTGAATTGCAATCATGTCTTCGACGACAATCTCATGTCCTTTTGCTAGAACGACAGCGCGTTCGATCGAATTTTCCAATTCACGAACATTACCGCGCCAAGAGTTTTCGATAATAAAACGGAGTGCTTCTTTTGAAAAACCCGTCACTTGCGAAGTGTTTTCAGTCGCAAATTTTTTCAAGAAAGCTTCAGCTAATGGAATCAAGTCTTCTTTGCGTTCTTTGAGGGTTGGTAATTTAATTGGAATAACATTCAAGCGAAAGAACAAATCCTCGCGAAAACGTCCAGTGCGAATTTCTTGCTGCAAATTTTTATGAGTCGCTGAAATAATCCGGCAGTTTATAGCACGATCTTGATTTTCACCAAGACGTTTAATCTTTTTTTCCTGTAACACGCGCAATAGCTTTGCTTGTAAGGCGCCACTCAAATCGCCGATCTCATCTAAAAAGAGGGTCCCGTTTTCGGCCTCTTCGAAAAGTCCGATTTTTTTATCGGCCGCTCCCGTAAACGCCCCTTTTGAATGTCCAAATAATTCCGATTCCAAAAGATTTTCAGGAATAGCCGAACAGTTGATGGCCACAAAAGGGCCCTTACTCGTTGCGCTTTCTTGATGAATAAATTTAGCAAAGACTTCTTTTCCCGTACCGCTTTCGCCCGTAATTAAAATGCTCGCCTTACTTTTAGCGACCCGTCGTGCAACATCTAATGCTTCGACAAATTTTGGACTTTTTCCAATAATATTACCGCGGTTACTATTAGAAACTTTAACCATGGTTCTTAATTGATCCAAATCACCGTGCAGTGTTTTAAGATTCAAAGCCCGCTCGACCGATATTTGCAATTGTGGAAAATGAATTGGTTTTACAATAAAATCGTAAGCTCCCAATTTTACGGCCTCTAATGCGACATCTGCGCTTCGAGTCGTGGTAATTAAAATAATCGGTAAATTAATCAATGTTTTTTTAATCTCTTTAGTAAATTCAACTCCGTTCATTCCTGGTAGTTTTAAATCAGTAAGAACAACATCCCACGTAGATCCTGCTTTAGAAGCGGCTTTCAATGCAGACTCTGCATCCGAAAAGCGGGTGATTTTAAAGTCCTTAGTTTTGAAAAATGCAGTCACCATATCTTGAACGTCAAGATCGTCATCAATAACTACAAGATGAATTTGTGTCGGTTTCATGTAGACTCCTTATTTTAGTTAAACAATTCATTATCATTAATAGTGCCATTAATTGTGTGCGGAATTTTGTATTACAAACTGTTAAGTTCAAAATTTCCCCCGCGTTCAGTTGAAATATTGAACGCGAAAAAAACGGAAAGCAATAAAATAGAGTTATGTCGCGAAAAAGTATGGAACGTCGATTGCTATTATAATTTGTGAAAACACAGTGTGAAAACAATGTGAATATGATGTGAATATGATGTGAAGAAAAGGAGACAAATGTGTTTAGAGCAGCAATAGCATTTTTCGTTTTAGCAATTTTAGCTTACCTATTAGGTCAAAGCGGCGTTGCGAATGTATCGATGGAAATTGGTCACGTATTACTTGTGGTATTTTTGA
>JAYVHE010000256.1:0-24169 GCA_043771495.1 Bdellovibrio sp.
GCAAGAGCAAGAGCAAGAGCAAGAGCAAGAGCAAGAGCAAGAGCAAGAGCAAGAGCAAGAATTTGATTTTGTAAATTACCTAGATCTAGAAATCGAAAATTAATTTTATTCATTTTTTTGCGGTTCAATCAGAAGAAGCCATTTTCACTGATCAATCACAAAAATTTGAGTCCCAAAAAGACTTCACTGCCCTGGTTCTCAAATTAACAAAAAATTGTGGTTAGAGCTAAGACCCAAGTAGCCCAACTTCTAAGTGTTACAGAACGTCTCAGTAACGGCTTGTTCTGCAGTTGCTGGCAAAAAATACTCAGCCATTCCAGTTTGTTCAATGAACGGATTTTTTAGCACCGTAACCAGCTTTTCAAATTTAGAAAAATCATTTTTATCGACGGCAAATCGAATGGCTTCTTCAACGCGGTGGTTTCGTGGAATATACGCTGGATTTTTTGAATCCATCAGTTTCTGAACAGCACTAGCAGTATGATTTTGTAGAGACAATCGTATACGCCACTCTTCCAGCCAAGATTGCATTTCAGTAGAACCAAAAAATTCATCAGTATGTTCGGTTTCAATCTGTTGACTCAGTCTACGGAAACTATTGGTGTAATCTTTTTTCTCATTCTGCAGAATCTTTAAAAAATTCTGCATTAGATTCATGTCTTCTTGCTGAGTACTACTAATTCCGAACTTTTCACCGATAGTTTTTAAATGAATATCAAAAAAAGTCTTAGAAAACCCATTTATGCCATTAACGATTTCATTTTTCAAAAATTCTTTATCGCCATCGATAAAATTCAAAAAGCATTGACCTAAGCAAGTTAAATTCCACTGCATTATTTCTGGTTGTCACACGTAAGCGTAACGACCGTTTTGGTCAATGGAACTAAATACCGCTAATGGATTATAGTCTTCCATAAATGCGCAGGGCCCAAAATCTAAGGTTTCGCCAGATATAAAAGTATTATCGGTGTTCATAACTCCGTGGATAAACCCAACCGACATCCACTGTGATACAAGGCGAGCTTGGCGTTCAATAATTCTAGAAAAAAGTTTTAAGTACCCACCTGCGTTTTTACTTAAATCGGGATCATGGCGATCAATCACAAAGTCAGCCAGGATTCTTTGACTATCCATATCTTTGCGAGACATAAAATATTCAAAAGTACCCACACGAATATGGCTTGAAGCAACTCGAACCAAAATGGCGCCTGGTTGTTCGGTTTCACGATGTACGGTTTCACCAGTAGCAATTATGGCTAGTGTTCTTGATGCCGGAATATTTAAAGCATGCATCGCCTCACTCACGATGTATTCGCGAATGACAGCCGCTAAATTGGCTTTGCCATCGCCGCGTCGTGAAAATTGTGTAGGGCCAGATCCTTTTAGATGAATATCAAAATATTTTCCGTTCTGATCTTTAAGTTCTCCCAATAATAAGGCGCGGCCATCACCTAAATGCGGATTAAAATTTCCAAACTGATGCCCTGAATACGCTTGTGCCAAAGGTTTACTTTGCGGAAACAATTTTTTTCCAGAAAAAATTAAGGCGAGTTCTTCATCACTCCATTGATTGCGGTCAATTTGCAATTTCTGACCTAATTCCTCGTTCCACTTAAGAAGCTTCAACTCAGGAAAATCGGTAGCCCCTAACGGCTGATAAAAGCGCTCGGGTAGGCCCGCATAAATTGAATGAAATGGAATCGTTTTTTGATCAGTCATAATTTTTGACTTTTTTAACATATTCTTTTTGTGAAATACACACATACCGACTTGAGCGTCACCTAAAAGCATCCCAGGGGCCAGCTCAGGTGAAAACAGTTTAATTTGAGGCTCTAAACATTCTACAGGATAGCCTTTCGGGGCTATAATTAATATATCCCCGCCCATAAACCCTCGCTTTAACTGGGTTTTTCATCTATAGCTAGAGCCATGAAATTCGAAAAATTTGCGCTTGCCGATGAAATCAAAGATAACTTGATCGCTAACGGATATTTCCGTACGACCGACATTCAATATAAAGCCATTCCCTATATTATGAAGGGCGAAGATCTTCTGGCGATCGCGCAAACGGGTAGTGGAAAGACAGCCGCATTTGCAATTCCAATTATTAACGATATTCACAATTACAAAACAAGTAAACGCAGTCACAAATTAAAATGCCTAGTGATGGTTCCTACGCGAGAACTTGCCAAGCAAATTGGTGAAGTTTTTGCGAAGTTATCTCGTTACACAAAAGCAACGAGTTACGCAGTTTATGGTGGCGTCGACATGGATCCGCAAGCTGATCAATTAGCTGGCGGAGTCGATATTCTTATTGCAACGCCTGGTCGGATGTTTGAATTAACCAAAGCACAACACATTGATATTAGCGGCGTCAGTGTTTTAGTTTTGGATGAAGCCGATCGTATGTTGGATTTAGGATTCATCGACGACATCGAACGAATTAAACGTATGTTACTGCATCGGCATCAGACTTTATTTTTCTCGGCGACTATAAACCCTAAAATTAAAAAGTTAGCGTATTCACAAATTCGTGCCAGTGCGATGCGAATTCAAGTATCACCAGAAAAAATGGTAAACAAAAACATTACTCATTCGGTTACTAAAGTGGCTATGGATGAAAAACGCCATCTTCTGGTTAACTTCATTAAAGAAAATCCAGAAGAAAAATGTATCGTGTTTGTTAGAACTCAAGTTCGGGCCCAACGTGTTATGTCCCATTTGCAAAAACATGGCATCGTCGTCAATTACATTCACGGTGGTATGGAGCAGACGGAGCGAGAACAGAATTTAGAAGAATTCCGTCACCTAAAAGCTGGATACTTAGTGGCAACAGACGTTACAGCTCGGGGTATTGATCTTCCGGGAATCACTTATGTTATTAATTACGATATGCCTGATGATCCTGAAAACTATGTTCATCGTATTGGACGAACAGGTCGTGGATTCGATAGAGGCAAGGCGATCTCATTTTATAGTCCTGAAGAAACGCAAAAATTGAAAGAAATCGAAGAATTTCTACAAACTAAATTAATTCAAACCAAAGTCGAAGATCGCTTTTTAGAAGCACCAGTTGATTTAACTAAAGTTACATTTGCAGATATGATCGCGAAAGAAGAATCCCGTTACGGAATGAAGTCGAGTGAAAAGAAGTTTCGCGCCAATTCTAAAAAACCAAAAAAAAATTCAAAATAGTGGGATCTAGTTCCATATTGGATCTACAGTAACGCTTATCCTGGTCCAAAAAATTCTTAATTTGATTTAACTCTTAGAACTGTCGATCATAAAAGTATGACGACAGTACAAACTTACAATAAAAATATAAAGCTTGTGTACAGCTACTCGTTTTTTATGGCGTTTCTAGTTTGTATTCCTGTCATTGTTCCCTATTGGAAATCTTATGGCTTAACGATCAGCCAAATATTCACGTTACAGGGAATCTTTGGTGCAGCATTAATTGTTTTTGATTTACCAGCTGGATACATTGCGGATTTATTCGGACGAAAAAAGACAATGTTAATCGGAAGTATAATTTCGGCTTTGGGTTACATGATACTTTGGCAAGGGACGACGTACACGCATTTTATATTTTTTGAAATTGTTGTTGGAATTGGAATGAGTTTGCAATCGGGTTGCGATGTGGCCGTTTTATTTAATTCAGCAGAATTAGCCGGACGTAAAAACGAAATCGGTCAGTTTTTATCTCGACGCTTATCAATCCAGAATTTTTCTGAAGGAACAGCTTCGCTTTTAGCGGCTGGCCTAACAACGTTTTCATTAACATGGCCGTTTTTGGTCAACGCGATAACACCGTGGTTCATGGTTTTAAGTGCCTATTTGATACAAGAACCTCCAACTGAAAAGCTCAACCGTGAGTCACATTTAAAAAATGTGAAGTTGATTGGAAAAGCTTTGTTTGGTCATTCAAAATTACTAACTTGGGTGATTATCAGTTTTGTAGTTTATAGTTTTGCGACTTACTGTGCTGTCTGGAGCTTACAACCTTATTGGCAAGAAAAAGGAATCAAGCCCGAATTATTCGGGCTGCTTTGGGCCGCCAATAGTTTTGCGACAGCATTTATTGGATTTTACGCCAAGACGATCGAGCGAAAAATTGGATCAACAGGTACAATTGTAGTAATCACTGTAACGCCGATCATTGGATATTTAGGATTAGGTTGGACAGGCGGATTATTGGGTTTAGTCTTTGCCATATTTTTTCCGATTTGTCGGGGACTGAATGGCGTTTTATTCCAGGAGGCATTGAATAATCGCATTCCCAATGAAATTCGTGCGACGGCCAATTCTATTGGAAGTTTAGGAATGCGAGCGATGTTTTTGATTTTTGGACCGCTACTCGGTTGGATGATGGATCACTATGGTCCCGCCGCCGCGATGAAAATGATGAGTTATATTTATATTGGATTATTTTTGGTGATTGCGTGGCCCCTGCTTAAATTACGCCATCACTTTAAGATCCACTAAGCGTATAAACTATTTGCGATCCCGCCTTAAATGATGACGGGATCGCACCTAAGGTCCAGTATGATTTTTTTATAAATTAACCTATTCTGATCGTAGGAGAAAATTATGCTAAAATTCGTTTTGTTACCGATTTTGTTTTTCGCTGCAGTCGCCGCTGCAGATGTTGTCAATTTGCCGGGTGAATATCATTATGGTTTATCGTTTGAAGTTTATAAAGGAAAACCCGTTCCCGAAGTAAATTATGTTGATGTAGCAATGAAAAAAGCAGATGAATATTGTAATTCTTTGGGTGGACAAAAACGCTATGCTTTCTTTTACGAAAAAGAAATGAAGGATAAGGAAGTCACCGTGCGATTAACAGAAACCTTCTGTGGCACCGCGGCTAAAAATAATGACAACAATAGTGATGCTCGTCGAATTATTTTTGCTGCGCGTGTAGCCCGCGGACAAAAAATAAATGCTGAACAACGAATCGTATTAGAAAAAAGAAACACCACTTATTCAGGTTATAAGACGGTTGACGCCGCAAAACTGCAAGGCGCTGCTGGTGGAACCGGTAAAGTACAAGCTGAACCTGCTAAAAAATAAATTATGTCAGTCATCTTTGTGGGCCACGGATCGCCAATGAATATTATCGCAGACAATGTTTTTACACAGAACATGTCTGCACTATCTCATCCTGAGAAAAAGCCAAAGGCGATCCTTGCGGTATCGGCCCATTGGATTACTGAAGGATCGCAATTAACAGCGGCTGCAAAGCCAAAACAAATTTATGATTTTGGCGGATTTTCTGAAGAGCTTTATTCTATTAAATACGAACCATCGGGCACCCGCGAATTTGCTAAAGAATTTTCTTTGAAACATAAAAATTTTCAAGCAACAGAGGACTGGGGCCTTGATCATGGTTCCTGGGCGGTTTTACATAAAATGTATCCGCTACAAGATGTTCCAGTTTTGCAGCTCAGCTTAAATCGTAACTATAGTGTTGATCAGCATTTGCAACTGGCGCGCGAATTAAAAACTTTAAAAGATCAAAATATCCTGATCCTAGGCAGCGGTAATATTGTTCATAATTTGCGACAAATTGCTTGGGATCCAGATGCCCCCGCTAAATCGTGGGCTTTGGATTATGAGAATTTGGTGCTAGAGGCTTTAGGAAACAAAAATTATTCAACGGAACAGCGCTTAGAAAAAATTTTTGAATCTAACATGCTTCAGTTAGCGCATCCAACTTTAGAACACTTGATTCCGCTCGTATATACGTTAGGTGCCGCCGATGAATCCGCAGTACCAGAAGTCTTGATTAAGGGAATTCAAAACTCGTCAATCTCTATGGCTTCTATAAGGTTTTAATTCTGTTTCTGAAGCTGAGGCGGTTTTAAAATTGTAAACCAGCTTTTAATGCGACAGTGGTTGTTGTATTTTTTGGTTCTACAAATTCATACGTGTCACCGTCGATTTCTACGGTGGCAATTTCAGATTGTTTTAAAGTCCATTTTTTGTAGCCAACACCAAGTAACAGTGTACTTAAATTTGTTCCTAAATTTAATTCAGTACGATATTGGTAATCAATACTGACAGCACTTCCACCGGTAAATCGCATCGTAAAATCGGCAAAACTAGGATCAACATCAGTGAGTCGTGATTCGGTTGTTCCGTTAATCATTGTGTCGAAGCCGATGGTCCACATCGATGCCGACGTTTCGCTGTGTGGAGTATTAATATAAACGCCCCAAGAATAATAATTGTAAAGATGACGTCGAAAATAATCACTAGGGCTAGCGTCGTTGTTATCATCAGTGATGCGGCTGCCAAGACCCAAATAAAGTGATGTATCCATTCGTACCGATAAGTCTGTTAGCACCAATGCTTTGGTTGAAATTTCGCCGAGGGTGTATTTATCATTTGAAGTTGTTGGTTCACCGCTCATGTATCGACCGTCGTAAATTGTGTTACCCGTAAGATAATTAAAATTTCCTAAAAACCAAAAATTAGATTCACCTTTGTAAAGTGCTTGCGCTGCTATTCCATTTAATCGGCCTTTAACACTCATAACACCAGGTTCTTGATAGTCGAACGAAGCTGTTTCTATTGAAGCGCCAAATTTCCAGGGGCCAGATGGGGCTGTTGTGGTTTGAACCGTTTCAGTTGAAGTTGCAGTTTCATCTTGTGCAAAAGCAATCGCACAATTAAATACAAGGCTCAGTCCAATTATTAGTTTCATTATCCTCACCCATTTTAGATTGAAAAAGTACCCGAACAGATTGTGTCACGCTCACTTAGAAACTTAAAGTAATGCAGTTGAATAATTCTTCACTATGAAATTTTGCCATTGTCAAAAATTCTTCGATCGGCTAAGTCATTAGTATTACAGAGATATTGCAAACATAAGGAGTGTCAAATGATCGATCATACTGGGTATAACGTCAGTGATTTTCAAAAGAGCAAAAATTTTTACTTAAAAGCTTTAAAACCCATTCGTTATGAAGCCTTAGTTGTCATGTCAAAAGAACAAGCCGGCGCCAACGTAATTGGTTTTGGTGAAGCGCCAAAACCTGATTTTTGGATGGTCGAAGGCACACCACAAACACCACACATTCACATCGCATTTCGCGCAGAAACTCGCGCGCAAGTTGACGAATTTTATAAAGCGGCAATGGAAGCGGGCGGACGCGACAATGGAAAACCAGGATTACGTCGACACTATCACGCTAATTATTACGGTGCTTTTGTGCTAGATCCCGATGGACACAATGTTGAAGTGGTTTGCCATGGTGAAAAATAGATGCACCCAAATTCCCTGGAGTTTTTTTATTCTGCAATAAAATTAAAAATTTCAGGATTCAGTGCTAATCGCAAATCACCTTTGATAGCCATATCAATATTCTTAGTCATGGCTTCGGAAAATTCACGTTCATGGCGAATCACTCGCAGCCACATATAAATTAAAATACAGCGAAATTGGATAAACTTAATAAAGTCGGCCTTAAAGTTTTTAGGGCGGGGAATTGTTTTAAAATAATTATCGATGAACAAATTAATCAAGCGATTGCGTTTTTGGTCGTCTTCAGGTTTTTCAAATATTTTAAAGATCGCCATGATTGGAACAGTTAGATCATACAAAAAATAGTGATAACAGCCGTCATCAAAATCAAACAGTACGATTTCACCGTTCTTTAAAAAAAAATTTCCAGTGTGGACATCGCCGTGGATAAGTCCGTATTGATCTTTTGGGTAATGACGAACAAATGCGACCAGGTCGTTAAAAAATTTTTGAATGTGGTCTTCGCAGCGTGGGACCTCAGGGAGGCTGCTTTTCATAACGTAGTCGTTATCCCAAGTTGCACGCGCGTAAGGTGAGTTTTCAGGCGGCGCATGATGATGAAGTTTCGCGAGCAAGTCCGACCATTGAAGAACGATTTTATCATCCAGCAGATTTTCATCAACTCGCGTACCTTCAATTTTCACCATAACCATGATGTGAAATTGCTTTTCATCAATCGTCAAAGTTTCAAATAGATTTCCCGTCGAAGATAAAATTAATTCGGGAACCAAAAAACCTTGTTTTGCTAAATCAGTCATCCACTGCAGTTCGGCCTGGACTTCAGAGGCTTCGCGCTGTGAAGCGGGTGTTAATCTTAAAACTACGTCGTACTCCGCGATTGTTCCTAAATAAATAAGATTCGCCACATTTCGCAGTAACGTTGGAGTCGATTCAAAGTTCCAGAATTTTTTTAAGGGTGTGATATCTTGTAATTGCACGAGTAGTTAGACTCCACGTTGGGCACCCCAGTACATGACATGGAGGCGGGGACTAAAGTTATAACCATTTGCTTTTGCATAATTGATAAGATATTCAGTTTTTTCTAAACTTTGGCTTTCTTTGGTTTGGCCTTCAGCCATTAAATAAACCAGATTTTTTGGAATTTTATAAAGTTCTACCAATGCATCGACTTCAGCTAAATCTTTTGTTTGGGTAATAACAAATTTAAAAATAGGGCGGTCAGGATTTTTTTGTGCAAATTCAGACCAAGCGGATAATTGCACTAATCGCAATTGATCTTGGACCGGAGTTTTTTGTTGGGATGAATTTAGTTTAGGTGAAAGATTCCAGAAAAAATTGGCCACATAATCGATCGGGAATTTCGTCGCATTAGTTTCAACTTCAATTCGCATTTGGGGATTTATTTTTAATAACTCGGAGCGAATTTTTTTTAAATCAAACAATGTAGGCTCGCCACCAGTAATAACCACTAACGAAGTGTTTTGTGGAATCGCTGAATAATTAATGTCTGATGTTATGCCGTGATATAAATGCGGATCAACCGAGTGCATGCTGTCGCACCATTTGCACCATAGGTTACAGCCGGCAAGACGAATAAAATACGCCGTTTGCCCAACAGAGCGTCCTTCGCCCTGTATCGTTAAAAATTGTTCTGTAACTTTATTTATTAACATTGCACCTAAACAAGATGCTTAAAGGACCATGTCATCAAAGCAAACGCAAAAACATAAATAAACAATACGGTAATTACACTTGCAATGGGTTGCTTTTGAAGAACTTTAGTAGACAGTTGTTTCATGAAGATTGTGTTAGCTTATTACTAATAGAGGGTCAAATCTCACAATGCAGAAATGACCATTGTGTAATCATTTAGTCGATGTTTTTTGACCATTTAGGCTTAAAATAATTATGAGCATCATTCGTAACGCGTTGTTCATTCGCCCCATCCACAGTGGTGATATAAATTTGTTTATTGCCATGGCGATTTGAAACATAAGCAATGAAACGACCATCCGGAGAAAACGACGGATCTTCGTTAGAAGCCCGACGACCATTGCTCTTACTAGCTTCTGTAATGCGCTGTAAATCAGTGCCATCAGTATTCATAATAAAAACATCAGTGAATTTTCCATCTTCACCTGTGAACGCAATTTTCTTACCGTCTGGAGACCAAGCAGGTGTTGAGTTATAGTTGCCATGAATTGTCAGGCGCTTAACGTTGCTGCCATCATTATCCATAATGTAAATCATTGGTTTGCCACCGCGGTCTGACGAAAACGCAATTTGACTTCCGTTTGGTGAAACCGCCGCTTCGACGTTCATGGCGCCGGATGGTCCTTTGGTTAAATGCGCGATTTGATCACCATCTAAGTTAATTTTGTAAATATCTGGTTGGCCGTTTTTAGAAATTGTTAAATAAACAAATTTACCATCCGGAGAAAAACTGCCGGCTGTATTGGTTCCATTTTTATTAGATAAAATCGATCGTTTTTTTGTTTCTAAATCGTGAATGAACATCGTCACATTTTTTTGAGCTGAACCTTGGCGTTGAGTGTAATGCGAGTAAATAATTTTTCTATTGTCTGGCGACCAATTTGGGGACGTGTTCACGTTATTATCCGAAGTAATGACATTGCGGCCACTGCCGTCCCAGTTCATGATAACAACTTCTTTGTTACCGCTTTGATTTGCAACTGTAGCTAAAATACGAGTGTTAAACGGACCGCCGCGTCCGGTTACAGCTTGCAGGATGTCGTTAGCCAATGTGTAACCCAATTGTTCTGAATTACTGACTGGCGTGCGATATTTTTTTCCAAGCTTTAAATTTTTTTGATCGACTTGGTATAAAAATACATCAAGCACTATTTCACTTCCGTTAATCTCGTAGGTTCCACGTAATAAAAATTCGGCGCCGATAGTCTTCCAAGAATCAAATTTAAATCCGCCAACTTCATAGGAATCTGGCTTGGCCGAAACCTTAGACGTATTTTCTAAAAATGCAGAGGGATTCATGATTTCAAAATAACTGGAAAGCTGTAGTGCGCTTTCAGTCGCATTTTTCAATTTAGTAATTGGGGCTTTAGATGAGCTATTCGTGCCGAGCTTGGCTGGATTAAATTCAGGGAAAGCTAAATTGCTTTTACGGCTTTTAGCTTCGCCGGCTTTAATTAATGGCTCTTGCGAAAAAGCACCAAAACTAAAAAACAAAACCGAAAGTATGAAGATACTGTTAATCAAAACTTTATGCATAATAACTCCTAATCTGGAAAGCCCACTATAAAACCATCTATTTTAAATAGTTCCGCAAACTTTGCTGGAACTACTGGAAACGGTGTCGACTTTTCGACTGCCGCTACACAAAATTCATCATACGAAGGATTACCACTACTGCGATTGATATCCGTTGAAATCAACTGACCACTTGGATCAATGCGCACTCGAACGCGAGCTTGTAATGGCAAATCCATCAACCACTGCGGCAAAGACCAATTGTTTTTAATTGTGGAATCGATCTGGGCCAAAAAAATGTCATATTCCATTTTAGCAATACCAGAGGGACGTGTTCCTGCAGAAATAACTTGTCCTTTAATAGGTTCAACTTTTTCCTTAGCTTGTTCTTTCGCTAAATCGTCTTTGATTTTTTCTAGGGCAGAAAGCTTTTGTAGCTTTTTTAAAGCGTCTTGCTGTTTCTGCTTAGCTTTTTTAAGGCTGATGGCTTTGTCTTCGACTGCGGCTTTTTTATCTTTAAGTGGCAAATTTTCTTTTTTGATATCTTTAACGGTTGATGGAGGCTCTACTTTTGGGGCCGGAGTCTGATTTTTTGTCGGCATCGCAAAATCATTTTTTTTATTGGGAAGTGCAACCATGTCAACACGGACGGCTGAAGTTAAATCAATCTGTGGATTTTTTCTAAAGTTAAATTTAAAAGACAAAAATCCAACAATAACAGCATGGACGATAATAGAAAAAATCAGCCCAGCTTTCATTGACTATTCTTTTACCTGTGTGACTAAACTGACGTTAAAGATTCCAGCGGCGCGAATTTCGGCAATCACTTCAGCCACTAAGCCATAGTCAACGCTGCGATCAGCTTGTAAATAAACTTGTTTATTTTTTCGAGTTTCAAAAATAGCCGAAAGTTTATCTTTCAATTGATTTAAATTGACTGGAGTGTCCGCTATTTCGATTCGTTGATTTGGTTTTACAAAAATAATAAATGGGTCTTCGGTAACACTCATACCAGAAGATGCTGTTTTTGGTAGGTTAACATCAATTCCTTGAGACATCATCGGTGCCGTCACCATAAAAATAATTAATAATACCAACATAACATCCACAAAAGGAGTTACGTTGATTTCGCTCATGATGGCTTTGGTGCGGTTACTTTTTACGAGTGCTCCCATGAAGTCCTCTTATAGTTAAATTAACAATTAAATTTACAGTTAAATTAGTTTCTGAAGAAATTACGTTTTAAAATATTAAGAAAATCAGCACTAAAGTTATTGAGCTCGATTTCTTCTTTTTTAATGACCGAAATAAAATGATTATAAATAATTACAGCTGGAATGGCCGCCGCCAATCCAATGGCTGTTGTGATCAGGGCTTCCGAAATACCTGGCGCTACAGCCGCTAAACTTGCTGAACCTGTTTTGGCAATTTGTTCAAAAGAGCTCATAATGCCCCAAACCGTTCCAAATAAACCAATGAATGGTCCTGTCGAACCCGTCGATGCCAAAATTGTTAATTTAGATTCCATAGCTGAAATTTCATTTTCTATAGATTTGCGCAATGTGCGTTCTAAATTATCTAAACCTGATAATTGCGGGTTACTAAGGTTGGTTACTGTGACTTCTTCGGTTGCATTAGTCACTTCGTTTTGCGTTGAATGCAATTGTTGATTCATTAACGGCGATTCAGAAATCTTTTTCATTTCGCTATAGGCATTTTTAAAAAGGCGTGCTTGCGAGCTTTCTGTGTAAACAGAAATTTTTTGATAAAGGTCATCAAGTGAAGTCGATTTCCAAAACACAGCAGCAAATGCTTCGTTAGATTCTGATAAGACTTTAAATTCGCGATACTTCGACCAGGCTATAGCCCAGCATAAAATGGAAAGACTGACTAATATCAAAATCACCAGCTGCACTATAAAGCTGGCTTGCCATAAAGCACTGATAACACTGTAGTTAAGTCCTGAAGCCGGAGTCGATGCTGCGGCGGCGGCTTGGACGTTAGTCGGGAATATCATGCCGAACATCAACGGATTTGCGAAAAATAATGTTATAATTGAAGGGTGTTGAGCTTTAGACGTATCTTTAATTTTTTTAAGAATAGTGTTTTTCATGACTAATAGAGTAAGCAGATATTTTATAAAAGTCCCTGTCTTTCTTGCGCTATTATTCATTATAACTAATTGCGTTCAAAAAGACCGAAATATCTCTTCTGCGAATCCAACTGATGTTGCTGAATCTCCCGCGGCAGTAAAACCAAATTTTACGTATTCAGAAATTGATCCTGTTGAAGCCTACAATCGTGAAACAACTTTTGAAAAGTGTTATGATAATACGAAAAACTATTTACACTTTGATATTTTAGATCAAGTTCCACGAGCCTACCTTGTTCGACATGAACGTGATTGGTCGAAAAAAATTCCTATCAAATGTATTCAGTATGCCCAACAAAAGTATCGCGGCAAATTTGCCCGTTGCGAGTTCGAGAGCGACAAATATACCTATGTTGGAAGACCCTGCTTAAACGAAACTTACACCAATTTAGTGTATAATGCGTATCATGATGTCAGTGAATGTTTTAATGTGGATCCAAAGAAAGCGTATTTACAAATTTTTATTGAAAGTGGATTTCATGTTAATGCAATTGCTCCGGGGAAAGACGCTGGAATAGGGCAGTTTACGGCAAATGGAATTCAACGAGTTGGACATAGTTTGATTAATCGGGTGGAACGAATTTTATCCGAAAGTAATAGCCCGAGTTGCGCACGGATCGCAAACATAATGGGAAAGCTACAGCCCGATGATTTTAAAAAAGAAAATCGTTGTGTAATGATTGCCATTCCACAAAATCCGTATCGTTCTTTGGTCATGCACTATTTGCATGGATTGTTAGATAAAATTTATTTCACTGACGATTTTTTGGAAGCGCGACCCGAACTGAAGGGCATTATGACCGATGAAATTATCGGGCAACTTAGTATGCTGGCCTACAACAGAGGAATTCAAGGAACCTTACGCCTCATTGATGGTTACGTGAATTATCGTAAAGGTTCAAAGCAGCCATTAGTCACTGATGATTTCAATTTATGGCAAAATTTAAATAGTGCCTTAAGAATTATGAAAAAAAACGAAGGCTATAGAAAATATTTAATCAGTGTTATTAATCACGGTGTGGCTCAAAAAGTTTTTGTAAAAATGTCTTTTGCCGAGTACTTAGCTGTCCAAGAAAAACCCTACATGGCCCTGATGGCAGACGCAAAAGACTTAGTCGATGGGCGCTTTGGTCCAGGAACATGTTACGAGTAGTAATAACCTATTGCCTTTAGTCCAGCTGTCTGCGGCATCTTCACTGCCAAATTAAGACATTTTCCCACAAACCTAGTCTATAGGGAAAACCTCGTTTTTCCGAGTAGTTACCTATGAAAAACAAGAATTTGAATGTGACCACTATTTTTGCGGCTATTGTTGCTTGTTCCATCGTTTACTATGGTGGTTTAAAAACTGTAAAAAATCCGATGATGTTTTTAGATGGCCACGCGCTTTTGTTAGTTGTAGGTGGAACCATTGCGGCTTCGCTTTTAGCTTATCCGTTAGCGCATTTATCACAAGTTTTTGATTTTATTTTGTTTGGGGTTTTTCGTTATCGCAAAACTGATTACGTTACTTTGATTGAAGAGTTTGCTGATATTCAGCAAGGAGTAATCAATCAAGACGGAAATATTTCTTACCGCTCATTTAGTCACCCATTTATGGCAGAGTGTGTAAATTTGCTGATGAAAAAAAGTTTGACCGTCGATGAAATGGCCAGCTTGCTGCAAGATCGGGTCTATGTTTTTAATCGTCGTTATCTGCAAGATGCAAAAATTTTAAATTCAATTGCAAAGTATCCACCAGCTTTCGGGTTACTTGGAGCAACGACAGGGATGATTTCGATGATGACAAATCTTGGTGGGCCTGGCGGAACTGCAGCCATTGGTGAAGCCATGGCGTTAGCGTTGGTAGCCACATTTTGGGGTATTGCCTTAGCCAACTTTGTATTTTTACCATTAGCTGATAATGCTCAGAAAGCTTTTTTATCTGACGAATTTACGCGAACTTTTATTCGTGATGGTGCGATGTTAATTAAAACGAATGTGGACCGAAGATATTTAATTGAAAAGCTAGCCAGCATGTTGCCACTCGAAGAGCGCAGTGCAGCCCGCGGTTCATTTGCGACTTATCCAATCAAAGAACATATCAACGTCGTCGAAATTTTTGCGAATCAAAAGAAAAAGAAAGTTCGCGTCGAGCACAATCAAGGTAAAGTTCAAACAGTACCAGTACCTGAGGTCCCACAAGAAGAGCCGGTATCGGAACCTTATGTTGATGATGGTCCAGCGGATAATTTGGCAGAGCTGCGCAAACAAATGAAAAGAAAGAGCTAGTCCGTTGAATAAATGGGATAAACCAACTCAGAAAATTTCTGATATGCAACACGACGATCACGTCGATGAGAAGTGGCTTGTATCCTACGCAGATATGATGACGCTGTTATTTGGTTTATTCGTGATTTTATTTTCAATTTCAATGGAAAATCAGGCCACTTTTCAAGACAATTTAAAAAAATTGTCTGATTCGACAACTCGAAATCCGGCTAATGAAGAAAAAAAGATCGTTACGGCAAATCGCGATTGGGAAAGAGAATTGGCTGCTGAACGTGAAAAAGCCGCCGAAGCCGAACGACAACTGCAAGCCATGATGGCTGAAATGACTGCAGCTCGTGAAAAACCTAAAAACATAGAACAGCTTCAGAACAAGATTGCTGAATTAGAAAGAATGATGTCGAATTCAAGCCAATCGCAGTCGCTGTTAGCGCAAAAATCCAAAGAGCTTGAAAAAGCCTTGGCCGAAAAAGCAAAAATGGCTGAAGAAATGGCCCGACTTGAAGAACAACTTAGAAAAGCCAAAGAACTTGAGCTTAAAGTAGTTATGCTTGAAGACGAAGTTCGTAAGACAAGAGAGTTGCAAGCGCAAATTACTGTTCTTGAAGACGAACTTCGCAAGGCAAAAGAACATCAGACCAAAAATGAACAACTTGAGGACAAACTAAATAAAGCTAAAGAGCTAGAAAATAGAACGGCGGCTTTAGCTAAAGAAAACAAATCATCCGAACGCGCTATTAACAGCTTGCAGGCCAATGATTTAAAGAATCAAAATTTACTTGATAAGCAAAAAGAAGAAATTAGAACTTTGTCGAAACTTTTAGAAGAAGCAAAAAACGAAGTCAAAAAATTAAACGACGAATTAAAACTCTCCGAACGTAAAAACGGAGACAACCAAAGTTATTTGTTTGTAATATTAAAGTGGTCAACGGAAAAGCATGACTTAGATCTAACTGTAACAGACCCAGCCGGCAAAGAATTCAACTTTAAAAAGAAGTCATTTGAAGGTGCGCCGGGACTATTTTCTTTAGATTCGCGTTCTGGTCCAGGAGCAGAGATCTGGCAATCAAGTAATCCAATTCCAGGAACCTATACGATCCGTTTAAAAATGTACAATAACTATGGCAACAATGAACAAGCTGTAGTTTCAGGTTCAATTATGTCTAATAAATCAAGTATTGTAATTGATAACAAAAAGTTAGAATCAAAAAGTGGTGCGACGATTACATTAAAAGTTACTATCGACGAAAAAGGAGTAGCCAAGTTGCAGTAAAATGAACTTTCTTAAAATCTACCTCTTTATATTATTTTTTATTTTCACAAATATTTGCTTGGCGCAGTATTCTGAATTAAATGTCACAGTTAAGGGTCAAAAACAGTCTTTTTTATCCTCGCTAAGAGGGAAAACACAATTGGTAGGCCATAAGCAAGTAAAGCTTTTAAAATTAATGGGTAAGTATAGTGATCCCTCAGCGAGCGGATTTACCCTGAGTCAAGATTCAAGTGCCCGAGTAAAAATTGCTGATGGCTCAGTGACTTTTGGGGTTGACGATTTACAGGGCGAATTCGTTTTAAAAAATTCAGCGGGCGAAAGCAAAACAGTCAGTTATAAGTATCAATTGCCTGTTTCGGAACAAGGTATGATCTATAAAAGTTGCAGCGAGCAAAATTTAGATATTCGAATTTCTACCGCATTCCCAGCAGGTCCTGTGCTGTCATTGCATTGTGTTCGTGAAGGGCAAAAATTCTATTTAGGAGTTTCAACTTTAGGAACATTAGACATCGCAACGACCAGTCTGCCAGAATTAGATGGTAAGGGTGAAACGTGGAGAGTTTACGATTTAGGTGCTATCAAGGCCGAAGCTTCAACGATGATTGACATGACAGTCGTCTACGCACAGAAAGAATACACAGTTACTCTCGCATCAAGAAAAATTGAAACAAAAGTGATTATCGCCCCAGCGCCACCAGCACCAAAAGTAAAAGAAAATCCACGTGAAAAACAAATGATCCGTTTTGGTGGGGCTTATGCGATGAATAAGTTGTCGATAGTAAATAGTTACTCGGACTCGAGCCCTGGTTTGTATTTTGGATTTACTTCAAAGCCATTAGCTTTTGGATTAAAATTGGGTGCTGAGTTTAAACAGTTTTTTGCGGCGAAGTCTGAACAGGCCATTTCGGCAAGTGATATTAAAGCCCACTTACAAAGTGATTTTAACTTGGGTGGCAAAAGTTTTGTGATTTCTCCAAGAGCATATTTTGTGAATTCCAAAATGAGTCAATCGATTACGAACTTTGATTTGAATCTGGTTAGCTTTGGCGGTGGCCTAAGCTTCAACTATTATTTCTCAGAACGAGACTTTGTCGAACTTGGTTACAAGACTTTTGGTTTCGGCTCAGAGGTTGTCTCAAGTGCCACGAGCATGTACATTTTTGTTAACTTATTTTCCTTTAAGAAATATAATTTTAATTTGGGGTTTGAACTGCAAAATGTCAGTGGGAAAAGTTCAGCGGGTAACGCCATCAAGGCCGACCAGAACTTTGTCACATTGGGAATGGGTTTTGATTAATCGATGCCAATAATGAAATATTTTCTTCTTTTTTTAATTACCCTATCATTGATTTTTGCATTTACTAATTGTGCTCCGCCAGCCAATGACGATGTAGCTTCAGAAAAAATTGGTCATTACGAATCGCCATTTGCAAAAGACAAACTCAAGCTACAAACTCCTACATTTAAAAAAGTTCGAACTAAAAATTCAGTCAAAAACCAAATTTTTGATTCAGAAATAGATGCGATTCCATCGTCGGTCATCGTTTCGTTGTCTTGTGCAGCGGCTGAATGTCTTGATTCACAAAGTTCTGAGCAATTAGGCCGTTTAAGTTGTTTCGGTTACCGCCAAGCTACAAAACAAAGCTGGCCAGCGCAGATCAATCGGTATTCTTTTACCTTTAATTTTGCAAAAGGCGAAACGATTGAAGAAATTCGCTCAAAGTTTGAAGCCGATGGCATCGATCAAAAATGTATTGTTGGTGTTTCAAATTATGCTGAACTTCATTTGACCGAAACCCGCCTTAATGATCCCGATACTTTGCTAACAAATACGAACTATGCGAACTCTCCGTATCTAGATCAAATAGGTTTTTTTGATCAAATTAGTTTTATTCATTCTTTGAAAACAACTTTAGCGAATATACGTGTAGGTGTCATCGACGGCGATTTTTACCCCTACTACGGCGACTTGAATGGGAACTATTCTACTAATATTAACGGTTACGGTAAAAGTTTTCGCATTGACGGTAGTATAATCAACGTAGGCGGCGCACCACTTCCATCGGACTGCGCCGGCAACTGTCACGGATCTTTAGTTAGCGCATTGATTGCGGGAACCAATGGAAACTCTACATTCGGGGCCGGCATTGCTGCAGGTCCGGCTGCAGATTATTCCGATGCGAAAATTGTTGCTGCAAATATTTATAGTATTGATCCCGCATCTGGAAGCAAGGTGATTACTGTAGATTCGGTAAACAATGCACTTTCTTTGATGGCATTTTTGAAAGTTGATGTAATTAACATGAGTTTGGCCTACGAAGACTATGCAGGAGCAGGTCCGCAAACGCTGTTAGCTACGATTTTATCGGCGATTGGTCAGGGTTGTGTTGTGGTGGTTTCAGCTGGGAACAACAGCGTCAACATGACTACGAAAAAACGCAAGGATGGAACAGATGCAAAAACACTTTCGTATCCTGGTGCTTGGGGAGCGGACTACTTAGGTTTGATTTCTGCGGCAGCTATGAACAGATCTGGAACAGATTTAGCACTTTTTTCAAACTACGGCGAAGACAATGTAGACATTGCAGCTCCCGGTGAATATCTATTGGTTGGCGGAAAATCCATTTCGGGTACAAGTTTTTCAGCTCCAATCGTATCCGGCGCAGTTGCAATCACTAAAGCTTACTACCGTTCAATCATGGGCGCACAAGCTGACATTTCTGCAGCGCAAATTGAACTCAGTTTGCTTTCAGGGGCCAAGAAAGTTGATGCTTTAAATGGGTTTGTAAAAAATAGTGCGACATTAAATTTAAATAATTTACAGCAAAAGCTCTCGACGCAAGCTATATCACTGTCACCGAGTGCAAAGCTAGATACGGACGGTTTTTGGTACACCCGTGAGGGATCTTCAATGAATTATGCAATTCGTACGATGACTTCAAATATTCCCGACAACGAGACTTCATACTTTATTGGTATCTGGGAAAAACTTGATATGAGTTTACCACCTTTGGCTAAATCTCCGGCTGCCAACGGAGTTAACAATTTTGATTTACCGTTTCATCAATTTTTAGTTGGCGACGAAGGCATTTGGGTTGTGCTTTACAAATTAGGCTCAGGCAACAAGCGTATTCCACTTTCAAGCAAGCTTTATAAATTTACTGATTTGGTGATTCAGCCGACTCAAGCGGCCTCTCGTGTCCTCGGAGAAATTAATCAAGTGAGTGACGATGTATCTGGATGGGCCTGCTTAGAAGGACGGCCAGACCGAATTCAAATAGATGTGCGAACTGGTAGCGCCGACGGACCAAGTGTGGTTAAGCAAATGGTTTCGCACCAACCAAAAGGACGAGGCTACTTCGAAGACTGTGCACCTTTTACGATTCGATTAGGATTTAATTTCCCATTAACATTCTTCAAAAAAGATGTTTCGTACTTTTTTGTTGCTCTTCACCCAACGGATGCTCAACAAAACAAATTATTAAATTCACAACCATTCATTATTGAAGATACGCAATATTCTGATCCTGTTGTTCACACGATTAAAAAAACAATCGACAACGAAAAAATTGTTGTTTCAGGACAAGTATGCTGGGTAGATCAAGAAACGCCGGGTCTCATTTCCAATTATATTGAGCCACTGATGTTCGATCGAAGTTTGGGATTAAATCCTTATGTGCTAACGTGGCTAGAAAACATTATGCGTTCACACACCACATTGTGGAATTATTATAAAGAAGTTGTGACCTATGTTAACCATGCCGGTGCGACTGTAAACCAAACCGGTCGATTTTTCTTAAATGGATATAAATTCGGATTTGCGCATAAAGCTTGGTCAACAACAGAAGGTGTGAATCTGCAGTTTCCAATTGCTGGAATCAATACATTTACGACTCCAATTAAAAAGAAAGACGTCAGTTATGCAGACGCCATTGAGGCTTCGGGTCAATACGGAATTGTTCATATAGGTTATTTGGATCATCCCGACGGAAAGATAGTTAATGATAGTGGCGGAAATTTTTTATATCAGGAATTTAAACCTTTCTTTATCGATGCGTGGCACCCTTCGATGATTGACGAACCGATTTCTACTTTGGCTTCGGTAGGAACGTCTTCACAAAGAATGGACATTTTGTCGTCGGCTTATTACCCATATAAAAAACCAACAATATATAATGAGCGCTGTTGCCCAGATTTAGTTTCTACACGACCAGCGTGGGATGTACCTAGCAATATTCATGGTTCACAATTAACAACCAGTGCTGCAAGCGATGCCTGCACAAAAGTTCAAAAAACTGGCGCTGGCCAAAATTTTACAATTACTTATACTCGGGCCACAATAATGAGCGATTTCGTCATTTCAACGTCATTGAACAACGGTCTCGTCGTTGCGAATTTCAACAACGTAACAAACTTAGAACTCGAAGCCTTGTTCAACGCCTTCAATCAGTCCTATAAGACTGCTGTTGTAAGCACCGGTGCACAGTTAGGAAAAACCATCGTCGATAATGGCCAGGTTCATTTTAATTTGCGTTTCTTGAGTGTGACTTCAGGTGCAAAATATGAAAGCTTTTACTTAAAGGACGTTCCTAACCGATGAATAACTTACTATTGCTGAGTAGTTTAATCTTTTTACTGAGTGGTTGTAATCGTTCTTCGATTAACGAAAGCTCTGAAGGCATTTCGACCGAGCAAAAAGTAATTGTCATGACCGATGAAAAGCAATGTAAGACGGCTTGGGGTGAAACGTTAATGAGTGGCGAATCGCGTAAGGCCTATCGTCAAAGTGAAACAACAAGTTGCCGTCAAACATGCGAGGAGATTTCCGAAACAATTACCTGCAAAGACGGAAAGTTAAGTAACGCAGATGCATTCATTCATCCTACGTGTAATCGTCCAAAGTGTGACTGCAAATTAGACTTTTTACCAAATGCTCCGTCGTTAAAACATGGAGACTTCGTTAGACTTTACACTACTCAAAGTATCGAATGTAAATCATGCGAACAATTCGAAGTTCAACGGCAATGTGTTGACGGACTATTGACGGGTGATGCAAACGCAAAATTTCAAAGTTGTGATTCAATTGCATGTAAAGACTGTCCGATTTCAACTGAATTTTTTGTGAAACATAATGAGTCAAAGTTATTTTTCAAAACAAATAGGGGCTTAAATTGTGATGCGCAGAAAAAATGTGAATCAGCAGCACGGAGCCAAACGCGTACTTGCAGCAATGGGATATTATCAGGCGACACGGCTTTTAATCAGTTAACATGTACAAATGATTTTTGTTCATGCACGGTGCAAAATTCGACTTACAAGCATAACGAAAATCTAAATTACTACACGCGCTCAGAATCAAAATGTTCGGATAATTTTAATTGCGGTGATGCAGGTGTTAAGGTTTCATCGAAGTGCGTAGACGGGCAAATTCAAGGACTGTCAACCGGACTAACCATTTTTAATTCCTGCGCGCAAGAGCAATGTAAATGTATTTTTAAAGATGCCAATAATGTTGAAACAACATTAAATGACGGACAAAAAATCGATGTGTTTTCAGCGTCTACTGTCGCGTGTGGAGTAAGTTGTAATACCGTTAAAGGCCAGATCACTTGTAGCCGTGGCAAATTATCAGGAAACGTTAATTATGTCACAACTTCGTGTGCATCAAATAGTTGTGGATGTACTCACGGACAAGTTCGAATAGATAATGGCGCAACAAAAGAAGTTTTTACTAACGCGAGTCCTATATGTGGAATAAAGTGTGATTCTATTAAGGGATTTGTATCATGTACAAATGGTGTACTCAGTGGCGATACAGGAAAAATGGCGACAACATGCGCTGAACAAACCTGTGATTGCAGCTATCAAAACACCGACGCCCAAATGATAACCATAACAAATGCCACAAGCGCCTTTGTGTGGGAGAAAAAAGTTGCGACGTGTGGAGTAACTTGCAACTCAATGAAAGGTTCAGTTTCTTGTGCCAATACTGTATTAACTGGAAGCACGACTTTCAAAGCCAACACCTGCTCAGAGCAAAAGTGCGAATGTACAACTCCATGGAATACGACAGTTTTAGCTAAAGATACTTACCAACTGGCTTCAAAGATTCCGTTCTACAAAATGGACAAATCAAAATGTGGCGAGCTGAAGTGCGCTCAAACCCCAAATTTAATTAAATATTTTGCCTGCGTTAAAACCGGAACGACAACAGTTTGGATGGATGATCAACAAAACATTGTCACAAGTTTTCCAGAATATAAGTTCAATACATGTTCGAATCCTTCCTGCTATTGCACGGTGCAAGGAAAAAACATCAATGAAAATGCGGTCATGGGATTTTACAAAAAAGACAAAGTAGCTTGTGGAGCATCATGCGAAACAGCAGATAATTACGTTTCTATATCTTGTAGTTCAGATTTAACATATTCAGTAACTCCACGAGATATAAATTTAGAATCGTTCTTTCGCGCATCTCCTGCGCCGACAACATACTGTAAACCTGATGACTGTCCTCCGGGGCAAGTGATTGGAAGCCCAGGCGGCGGCGGCGGAAACGGTGATGGCCAAGTCGGCGATGGCGGCGGCTCTGGTGGGGGAACTGGTGACGGGCAAGGAATTGGAATCGGATTTGGCGGACGTCAAAGCGGCGGCGGCGGACCTGGTGGTCCCGGTACAATTCGCTCGACGATTTCGACTGTGACTTATCAAAAAATGGGAACACGCGAAGCTTGTGAATTGCCATGGGGCGGAAAGGTTTCGCATGGAGCTTCCGTCATTGCATTCAAACGTCAAACAGCCGAGGCTGGAAAAAAATGTGGTTTCTATCGTGTTAACCGAATTTGTCTTGAGGGCCAATTAACTGGTGATGCACAAGCAACTTATTTGAAATGCGAGGAGCCATAGTGAATATGCATAAAATGTTTATTCTATTGTTAAGCGCCATCGTACTTTTGAGTGGTTGTGACAACTCTAAAATCACCGAGTCTGACCTTCCGTCTAATCAAAAAATATTAAGTTTATGCATTACACCATGGGAACAATCCATTTCAGAAGGTGCAAAAGTTATTTCTTATTTGTCGGATACGGCCGCTTGTAACGAAGGTTGCAAATCAGTCGAATTTAAATGTACTGGCGGACGATTTTTTCCAGGACCAAATGTTAAAGCGGGAACAACAATTGCGGACACAAAACAATCTTGCAAACAGGAAACTCGCTGTGGTTGCCAATTGCCCGATGATAAAGGTCGAGTCAGTGACGGTTTTACAACTAAAGTTTTTAGCACGTCACAAGTCGCTTGCGGTCAAGCTTGTTCATCTGTTGAACAAACAGTGATTTGTAAAAACGGAAAATTTTTCGAAAATGCAGATCAAACAAAAGAAGTAACGAACTACAATTTTTCATGTTCAATCGAAGATTGTAAATCGTGTTCGGCTCCTTGGGACGGAAATTTGCGGGCAATTCATGGCGGCCGACTTATTGGCTACGTTAAGGACTCATTAACCTGCGGATTTTCTTGCAGCGATACGGCATCTAATGCGATTGGTTTTACTTGCGCCAATGGCGAACTTCGTCGCGACACGGGCGCGTTGACAACCGCAGCAGTGAGTTTGAAAACAACATGTCAAGTCAGTACCGATTGTGCGTGTAAGACGGCAACCGGTGAAACATTTATTCACGATAAAGTTACGAAATTTAAACTTTTCAAGAAATCGACGGGCACGTGTAATGTGGCATGCGATGCGGGGATTGATTACACGTGCGAAGAAGGCAAATTTATAAACAAAACTTCAGGTGCTACTGAAACCGCACCGCTTTATCTAGGATGCACAGATACCTGTAAGTATTGTACGCTTCCGAATGGCCAGACTGTTAAACAGGGAACCGTAAAAATATTATTTAAAACGAATGAAGGAACTTGTTCACAGGCGTGTAAGCCCATCGAATTGCGATGTGATGCAGGCGCAACGACAGGTGA
>JAYVHE010000257.1:0-4119 GCA_043771495.1 Bdellovibrio sp.
ATTGTTTCTGCTGAGTAATTTCAGTAGCTGGAATAATAAAGTCAGCGCGATTACAACCTTCTTGATCGACGTAGTCCAAAATGGCCGAAGCTTCTTTGAACGTTAAACGTAAATCCCAGATGTTCTTAATCTTTAACCACGTTTTTAGATACTGACATGTATATTCGCGATTCGGTGGAATGTAACGAGATGGATCGTAGTCCAATTTTCGTTCGTTTTCTTCGCCCTCTACAGGTAACAAATGAAAGTCATTACCCAAATAGTTGGCATACAGACATCGCTTGTTAGCCGCCCATTGATGAGCTCCAGTTTTGTAGGCATTACTTAATGCCACCACGTGGTCGACTTGAATGTCGCGCGCTCTTTGGTAATTAAGATTCGTGTAGGGGTCATGCCATTCACCTGAAACAACTCGGCACGAATTAATATTTACCTTAGATAAAGAGTGGTTCTTTAAAACTTTTCCACGCGTATCTAAACAGGTATTATCAGTACGCTGCTCAAGCCAACCGCCAAAGTGTTTCTCGCGGTCGTAGCGTTCAGCCGGTTTTGGAATCTCGCCGTTGACGGGTTTAAAATTCAATAAGTTAATTTCGCCTCTAACATTATTAGCATTATTAAAGATGAAATGAGCACGTCTGACTTCTTTGCCGGAATCCCATTTCTTATAATAAGACTTACCATTTGAGTAGCTGTACACAGCATCCGGAGAAAATAAAACTAGTGTTGTTAACACTACAAGTAACTTAAACATCAAACCCCCTTGAAGTTATGTTTTGCAGTGGCTATATTTAAGCCCGGATGAATCCGATCAATCAAGAAGTTAATCGTCAAAGTTTTGTTAGGAATAAAAGAGATCGCTACAAGCCATTATTTTGCGACAGAGATTTCTACGAAAAAAATCAAAAACATTTTGCAATTTTAGCGACGAATATTGTTACCGGTGCAAAAACCGAAGTAGACCCGTTTGAAAAATTTATTGTGACAACGCTTTTATTGTCACTGCTCCGTCGCCCTCTCAATTGGTTTGGCGGAATTCGAAAAAATACCCTCTGTAACTCACAACTTCCCTCTGCAAATAGCAGCTATCTCAATTCTGTGAAGATGAAAAACTTCACGGATTCAGTTGGAGTAAAATGGGTTGGTGGTATTAATCCTGAGATCAGTGTTTATGAGTTTTTAAACTCAGTCAAAATAAAATCTATACCTGAAAAGGTTTTTTGGTCGTTGAATTTTTTGTGTCAGAACAAAAATCTTTTTTTGATTTCAAACGAAACGCCAACGCCGTATGAATTATTAAAAATTCAGGCTCGCGGTCAGCGAGTTATAACTTTTGAAGAAAACTTTTATTTGTGGAAAGAGCTTATTTATGAGCACCGTGATGTGCTTAGTTTTTGGTTGCATGACTTAGTCCATGCCGCCGAATTTTTTCAAAACGATGAACAAAAAAAACTCCAAATCTATTTTTATCGGTGGATTGAGGAGCTTAGCACGAACAGTTCACGTGAAATGTGTTTGACACATTTTTTGTCGATTGATCATCATCGCACAAAATTTGAATATTTAATTTCGGATATGAATTCGCATCCTTTGCATTTAATCAAAACTTTTCGTGCCATCCTCGATGAACATGATCCACTAAATTGGCAAAAAATAGTTGCGACAACTGACAAAATTTTAGCACAGGCCTATTCAGGGGATTCATGCAATGCCCCATCACTAGATGTACTACTTAAGATCAATTCCCCTGATTACGAACCGCATCATTATAATGCTGTGCTTCATACTTTGTCCTGCATCAACGATATTTGGTTATTAAACAATAGGCCTAAGACCTAAATCAGCTTTAGACATAGGGGGCCAGTTTTGGCTTTTTCTAATCCCAGATATGGCCTTCAGCCCTATCAAAAGGTATAGTATCACCCATGAACTCGATAGAAATAAGCATTAACAAACAAGTATCTCACGACGAAGCAATGGCTAAATCAAATTCGGTTAATTCGTCGATCAATCACTCTGTAAAAAATCAAACTCAAACGACTAAATCTGGATTTAATCTTAGTAAAAGAAAGAACCGTCACTTTAAACGAAAGGGCTGGTAGATGCCATTTCTGTGTCTGATTGAACCCGACGAAAAGTCGGCTACTCACATCGGCCAAATTGTGGAACCTCTTTGTAAAGAAAAGAGTTATCAGTTTCTCAAAGGCGCTTCGTTCGCAGAATTAGACCTGGCCTTGAAAGCCGAAAATAGACCCGGTGAACAAATCGTTTTGTTAATCGTGGCTATAGAATTAAATGAACCAAAAAATGCATCACAACTTAATTACTTTAAAGAAAAATACAAATGCGAAATCGCTGTTGTGGCCTTTGAAGACGCCAAATGCCCTGGGAATTTGATCACGTCTTTGCCGGTTGAGAATATTATTTATAAGCCAATAGATGCTGCAATTGGCTTTGAGCACTTCAAATTTGCAACAACCAAGGATGATATCGTCAAAACCACGGCGGTACATAGTCTATCTGAGAAATGCGAAATTGAAAAAATTCGTCGCTTTGAATTGGTTGCGCTTTCTGATTTTGGATTTATTTGTAAAGCCTCTTCGAAATTGGAAGTCGGACAATACTTTAAATTTTATCATCCGCTTTTTCAAAATGGCATAAAACAGAGCGCTTGGGCTCGCCTGGTTAGCCAAACCGAAGAACAATTGTTTTTTATTTATTGTTCGCCAAGTTTGGCCGTGACTAATGCTCTTCGTAAACGCGTAGCTGATGCAAAAAACAAGCTCAAGTCAGTTAAGTGGCGCGGTTTTCAACACGAACAACCAATCGCCACACCCACTGTTCACATCAGTTTAACGGATGCCGAAGAAAAACAAAAACTTTTAGATTATTTTCAGCGTAAATTCCCAAAAATAACTGTCGTCGACTGGAAGCCAAATCCAAAAGACCCAAAGGTCGATACAAATCTAGTTATTTCAGATCAAGTGTGGTCTAAGAAAAACTTGGAACAATTTTTTACGAAGACTCCTTTGGTATTTACGGTTTCATCTGTGCCTAGCGAGCGCAAGAATTTACAGGCCGTCTTAGAAATCGAAACGGCCCGCGTGCAGTATCCAATTGATCGCAATTTTTTAGGAAAAATCGTAACAACTTATTTTCCTGATTGCGAAGAATTAGATCCCGCAATCACAACATGGATTGGTTCAGAACAAAAAATACTAAATTCTTTACTGGTTGAAGTGACGCAATTGTCTGAGGCTGCTTTTGTGTATAGTCGCACGCCCGTTTTAGAGCGCTGATCTTTACAAGAGTTTGCCATTTCCGAAGATGATGAAACTGAATTAAAACCAATTTTAGCTAAAACTCAATTTGCCAGCGACAAACCAGGAACGGATCAAACCTTTACACACCAGATTGTTTTTTTTGGAATTCGAGACGTGTCGTTGAAGAAACTTCGCCTTTGGATGCGCTTACGTCACATTCAAGCGCAACAAAAAGGCTAAGAAACAACTCTAAACATTCTATGCCCTAAATGCGCCATTTTTGCGCATTATCAATTCTTTTAAGCTAGAAATTTGACTTTTACTCCGTTGATCTTTACATTTCTGGAACGACAAAAATCGTATCGGTGTGGTGGGGTAGCTCAGCTGGTTAGAGCAATGGAATCATAATCCATAGGTCGCCGGTTCAAGTCCGGCTCTCACTACCAACTTTATCGTTACCTGAACTAATGATCGACAAATTCTGATTTTCGCTTCCCGCTGCCCGAGATTTCGGACGGCGGTAGATGTTTATTATCTTTTCGCTACCTTCAGCATCGGGTGCAGTGACCTCATTAAGAGAAATGTCCCTGTCGTCGGAACTCGTCCAAAATGTAATCCAAAGCTCGGTCTGTGTAACCACGATCTCTTTTATGGTACGTCGTAATAAACGCTTGCGGATCGCTGGCGTCGCTTTTGTCCAGCCTTGCATGCACCATCTAATTTGATTTTCAACGAACAGAGTCTGCTCCTTAAATACATAGAGTTAGTTCGCTGATTTAAATTTCACGGTTCGCAAGTTTTCCACAGATTTTTTGGATATTATTGGCGATAACTTATTTTTCTGTGGCTAAGTTCA
>JAYVHE010000258.1:0-8402 GCA_043771495.1 Bdellovibrio sp.
TCCATGTCGACCAAACCTTGACAGACTTCGCGCTAAACAAAACCCAAAAAACCCAACGGAATGAACAGCTGTAAAAGCATGGTGTTGACTAAAACAAAATCCCCGACCGTCAGAGTTTTTTCAGAGACTCCAATTCCGGCCAACCACATAATAGAAACTAAGCCTAAGCCGATAATAAAACCTTGCCCGATGTTTAAAAGTGACAAACTGGATTGGCTTTTTAAAGCTTCACTTTGATATTGCTCCAGCGATGAATCATAACGTTTATATTCATGATCTTCGTTGACGAAGTATTTTACGGTTTCATAATTTAAAAGTGAATCAATGGCCTTGGTATTGGCTTCGGTATCACGCTCGTTCATGGATTTGCGGAATTTTGTGCGCCAATTAGTAATTGTAAAAGTAAAAAAGACGTAAAGTCCTACAGTACCAAAAGTAATTGATGCAAATAAAAAACCAAATTTTACATATAGAATTGTGGTCACTAATAAAATTTCAAGCAGAGTAGGAATAATATTGAATAACATAAAACTTAAGACCGTCTGTATAGCTCGAATTCCGCGTTCAATCACACGAGTCAAACCTCCCGTTTGACGATTCAAGTGAAAAGCCAAAGACAGTTGATGTAAATGCGAAAACGTCAAAAGACCAATCGAACGCTGCGAATGCTGCGAAACTTTAGCAAAAAGCAGATCACGAAGTTCACCAAAGGTTTGCTGCATAACGCGAGCAAGTCCATAACTTAGAATAATGGCTGTTGGTAAAACGATCATGGCATTCATCGAAAGCGCATCAACCGCGGCCTTATATAAAAAGGGCACATAGACGTTAATCAGTTTTGCCAATAGCAAGCAGATCATTGCAAAAACAACTCGGACTCTTAAATTCGACTGGTTCTTTGGCCAAAGATGAGTCGAAAGACTTCGAACGGTATCCCAATTATTACGATTTTGTTTTGGTGGCATAATGGAATGTAACATAGACAGTTACATGAACAATAAATTTTTTAAAAAAGACTCATGGTAAGAGCTGGCTTTAAATTTCCAGCTCTTTACTGATTCAATTAGTTAGTACCAGAATTTAATAACACCATTGATAGACGCTGCATTTGAATCCGAATCTTCATTACCTTCGACGTACAAATATTTTGCATTTGCGCCTAAAGACATTTGCGAATCGCCATTTTCAGATCGAAGGGGAATATCAAATCCAACAATTGGAGCTGCTGCAAACTGATTGTCAGATCCCTGCATCTGAACTCCGGCACCGATTCCCACGTAGCTGGAACGAATCACTGGAGTCGTACCGCCAAAGTTGTATTGAGCTTTCGCCAAAACAACATTGTGGTCTAATTTTTTACCATCCACTGTCGATTCAGGTTTTGCATGAGTGGCCTCAAAGCCGAAAGAAAAAGGTATGCGCGGCTGAAACATAAAGTCGATACCAAAATTAGTCGTTGCTACTTTGCCGTCATCGGGAATGAAAGTTCCAAGCATAAGACCAACGCTGGGCTTGGCTTCAGCGACTGTTTCAGTGTCTCGTTCGGTGGGAAGTGTTGATGTTTCATTTTTCGTGTCAGCAGCAAATGCAGGTGCAGCCAATAAAAAAGTTGCCGTTAATAATCCTAAAATCTGACTTTTTGTCATCGATGAATCCTTTTGTTAAAATTTTTCTGGTTTAATTAAATTGAAGGATACTACACTTAATGTGAAGGAAATGGGAAAAGTGCAATTGTCGCGAACAAAAGACAATAATTGTGAAAACTGAAATGAATTTACTGCCAAAGCCCCTATTCATCAGTCGGATCAATTTGAGACAAAATAGTCATCGAGTTATTTCGATATTCAAAATTGTGCTCAAAAAAACGAGCTGAGGCGCATCGACCTTACAATCCGTGCAACTCAACCCGCTGGTAAAACTCTGAGGCTTCACCATCAGATTTAAATCCGAGTTTTGAATAAGTAGAAAACCGGCCCGAGAATTCAGCTTCATTCGGAGGAAATTTATTTCTATTTTCATGCGGGATTGGAAACGCAGAAATTAATTTGGCTCCGTTTTTTTTTGCATAATCAATAGCTGCCTTTATTAACTGAACAGAAATTCCTTGTCCTCGAAATCCATCTTTTATATAAAGGCAATGAATCGACCATTCGTCAGCTTTTCCCGTCGACTGGCAATTATGCCCAACAAGCCAAGACATTGGATCAATCGCAATCCAACCAACAGGATTATTTTCTTCATACGCTAGAAGCCCGTGAACAGAACTCTGATCAACCAAGCTATTCATTTTAGTTTGGGCTTCTACACCTGTGGCACATCCCGCAGGCTCGCGGTGATTCAAGCACCAACATTCGTTACATTGCGAATCGGTTTTCATTAGCGAGACAAAATCTTTCCACGTTGATGAAGACAAAGAACTTATTTTAATTTTATTTTCCATAGTCCCCAATTTAATTTAAATTATAGCGCTTTTTCCAAGTCGCAGGCACCGGCAAGTATTGCGCGCAAGTAACTTTGACGGGATTCAATCATTCACCTAGCCTACCTGAACCAAATAAATTTTGGCAAAGGTCAACTTAGGCGAACCCGTCGTTTTGACCATATATCTATTAAATATATGAAATTACTCTGTTTTACGTAAAGTATCCCTATTGGGGATATTGTTTAAAAAATCTAGTTATTTTAGTACTTTATGTGATATTATCCCTTATGGGGATAATACGAAAAAATTAAATGAATTAGCACATATTGGAGACTCCTTAAGACAAGAGCGACAGCTCCTTGGCATGACCCAACAAGATGTAGCTCGCCAATTTAAAATAAGTCTGAAGGCCCTACGTAATTTAGAACAAGGATACGGCGGAGTTACTCTGACCACGGCGGCAAAAATTCTTGAGTTTATGGGAAAGCAACTTCGGGTCGGAGATATTGTAACAAGTCCTCAAACAAAAAATCTTAAAAAACCTCAACGACAACAAATTATAGAAATCCTAATACTTGTGAAACCTGTCTTAAATAAAAAATTTGGAATTGAAAAAATCGCACTGTTTGGAAGTTGCGCACGAAATGAGGCGAACAAAAATTCCGATATCGATATTGCAGTTCAATTCGCAACCACTACAACGTTTAGCAACCTAGGACGTCTTATTGCATTTTTGGAATCACTGTTTGACGGTCGAAAAGTTGACATCGTGGAGTTTGATAAAATGATCCCAGAAATCAAGAAGCAAGCAGCAAAAGATTTTATTTATGTCTAAGCTTAAGGAACAAAAAGATAGTTCGCTTTATCTGAAAGAAATGCGGGAAGCCTGTCAAAAAATTAGTGACTATGTGAAACGAACAACTCAGCAAGAATTTATTAAACAACTCGAATCCTATGATGCCATCTGCATGCAGTTTTCACATCTGGGAGAACAAGTCAGTCTGTTGGAAAAACATTCTGACAAAATTATTTCTCATTTTCCAGACGAAGTGGATTGGCCCGCTATAAAAGCCTTAAGAAATCGAATTGGTCATGCGTATGCCACATTAGATGCAGATCTTATTTGGAAATTTGCAATTGAAGATGTGCCCGCCATTGAACAAGCTGTAACCCGGTTATTAAAAAAACGATACGGAATTTAGCCCAACTAGAAAATCCGACATCACCGCTAAACATTCATCGGTGTACGAAACCTCAACCGCATCCCGCATTAAGGTCCGCGCAGGCAACACAGACTGATCAAGCTCACACTTCTCCCGCGTCGCCACATCCGGCCACTGCGCATAACCCACATATTCACCGCTTGCAGTTAAGTGCAAGCGTGAACCATAACTGCCGCATTGATCCCGAATCGCTTTGGTCACAACAGCCCAGTTGTCTTCGAATTGTTTTTGCTTCCCCGGTTTAATTTTCCAGCGGTAAAGAAATATTGTCATCGCCGGTTTCACTACATACCACCATTCGGAAATTGCATAGGTCCACCGCCATTATAAGAGACATCGATTTCGTGCCCTGACGGATCATGAACGTACCAGGATTTTGAATTCGGGTAGTTAATCTGCCCGCCGTAGTAAAGTTTTAACTGATTTTCCTGAACCGTCTGCTTCCACGCAACTTCGTCGGATACGCGAATACCAAAGTGATAAAATTGATGAACCGATCTGTCGTCGCTTTTGTCGGCAGCAGTTCGGTCTGAATACTCAGTCATACAAATCATTGAATCGTTGAAGCCCACGATTCCCCACTTTGTACCTTCCGGCGTTGTTCCTGATTCAACCAGTTCAAAACCAAAGACCTTTTGATACCACTGAATACTTTTTTGCAAATCTGAAACTGTTAAATTAATGTGATCTAGTTTAATTGTCATAAAGATGACCTCCTGAACTTAACTAAAACACGGTGTAGACATTTTAGTAACTATACTGCTATTATAATAACATATGGCTATTCTAAGAGACAAAGCAGGGCAAAACATCGCGAAAAATCTAGTCGCTCTTCGAGTTCGTAAAGGTTTATCGCAATCCACGCTGGCAAAAATATCTGGATCGACTCGGGCCTCGATTGCATTGTTAGAATCTGGTAGCGGAAATCCGACGTTAGAAATACTTTTAAAAATTTCCCAAGGCTTAAAGATTTCGATTGATGAATTAATCTCGTCGCCCAAAGCCGAGTGCAAACATATTAAAGCCGCAGATGTTCCCATCGACAGACGATCCAAGCACGGCGTTACTTTAAGAAAATTACTGCCTGATAAAATTCCTTCAACCGAAATGGATGAGCTGAGTCTGCAACCAGGCGCAACCATGACGGGCTCGCCGCATGTTGAAGGCACCAGAGAATACTTCACTTGCATCAGCGGAACGATGTCGATTGGTGTTTTAGGTGAGGTGTATCATTTAGAAAAGGGCGATGTCTTAACGTTTCCCGGAGACAAACCGCATTCTTATAAAAATTCAGGCCGAACGACTGCGGTCGGAGTCAGTGTTGTTTTCTTCGCCGTTGATCGGCTCTGAGATAAAAATAGACAATTTCACTAAAAGCGAAACTGAAGATTGGAATTTTTCGTAATATTGAACTTAATTCTGTACACCGCATTAAGTTCTCAATAAGGTCTGCCCTTGTGTGAATTTTTTTTCAGCAATTTTTAACTAACAATTTTACTTTGGAGACCACATGGCAATTTTACCACTTATAATCGTACTGGCCGTATTCGGATTCATCGTCTGGATTATTTTACAAATAAGTATGCCTATGGTCGTTAAGAATATTATTATTGGAGTGGCCACCCTTTTTGTTGTGATCTTTCTATTACAACAATTTAATATTCCAACTGGTTTACCACCACTAAAGCTTTGGTAGTTGGGATTCTCCGATTAAGGTGATCGCACGATACGAAATCCAAGGTCATCAATTTTGTAGGTTGGATGACTGCGGCGGCGATTAGTCGCTAGGCATCCGCGTTCAGGATCATTCCACCCTCCACCCCTAAATACCCGGTATAAACCGTACACTTCAGAGTCATAAATGTCCTCGCACCATTCCCAAACATTTCCTAGCATATCGTAAAGTCCGAAATCATTCGGCTTTTTAAGACCCACCTCATGGGTGCGTCCTGCAGAATTTTTTTCGTACCACGCAATCTCGTCGATATCACCGTATCTTGATTTTGAATTGCCGGCTCGACATGCGTAAAGCCACTCGGCCTCAGTCGGAAGACGATATCCATCTGCAACTTTATCAAGATCCGCACTTTCTGTGTGAATTGAATAGCAAAGTTTACGTCCCTCTTTGGCTGAAAGAAGATTGCAAAAATTTACTGCGTTTAACCATGATACTGATTCAACTGGATTTGTTAAGCCTTCAAATGCAGAAGGATTCTTTCCTGAAACTGAAAAATACAGTTCTTGCGTAACTGGAAACTGACTTATGAAAAAAGGTTCAACAGCAACTGTCCACTCAGTCTTTTTTCTGTCGTCTCGCAGGTCGACTTTTCCAGCCGGAACAAAGATCATCTGCTCAGTCATTTCAACAACCCCTCTTTTAGTAACAAAGTCTTCCTCATCACAAATCTAAACTTGATCCAAAAGCTTGAGTATTTTTTCTGAACGCGATCCATTTTGGCGAAGCACAAGATAGAACTTTTGATACATTGATCTGAACTGATGTTGCAGCACAATTGTTTTGTTTTGTAGTTCTCGTGCGGCTCCAATTCGCGGGATGGCTACAACACTATCGGTTTCAATTGCTAACAAACGAAGTAAAGCAATATCGTCAATATAGCCCTTAATCTTGATTCGCTCTTTTTGATTTTTTAGAAACGATTCTATTTCGGACGTCATTGGATTGCTGCGCGCAGGCAGATATATTCCATATTTGGTCAGTCGTGTTTGAAGCGGAATACTCTGTTTAAATTTTCGAGCGATCAGACAAATTGGCTCCCGCGCGATTTCGCGTTGAATTAAGGGTTCATCTTCAGAATGCGGATAGGGAACATCACAAAGAATAGCGTCTAAATTAAATGTTTGAAGACGGCTCAACAACGTTTGAGCATCGCCGACATCAACTGTGATTTCAAAATCAGTTCGATCAATGACCGGCCCTAGTAATCTAATTTGAAGATTCTTTGATAAACTTCCAATTGCGCCGACTCTGAGTGTGGATTGAATTCCGCCTTCTTTCAGACCATCGACAAGCTCTTTGCCTTGCCGAAAAATTTCTTCGGCTTGGCGAAAGACAATTTGCCCTTCTTCTGTCAGCACGAGTTTTTTCGAAGTAGATCGAATGATTAGTTTTTTTCCTAGAAAATCTTCCAACTGCGCCAGCTGAAGGCTTACCGCAGATTGAGCGATTCGAAGTTCTTCTGCGGCTTTCGTGAAGCTTTTATGCTTTGCGACTGTCCAGAAGTAATAAAGATGGTGGTAATTAAGCCAATTCATAAATATTAACTTATCTAATTAATAGATGAATTTCAAACATTTTATATGTTTCATTTTTTAAGTAAATTAATCCAAAATAAAAAAATAAACAGGAGGACTCGAAATGAAGACACCAAGAATTACTGTAGCCCACGGGGACGGTATCGGACCTGAAATCATGGCTGCGACTTTAAACGTGTTGGAGGCTGCAGGAGCTAACTTTGCCATCGACACCATCGAAATCGGAGAGAAAGTTTATAGCCGGGGTCTAAACGCCGGGATCGACGACTCTTCCTGGGATAAGTTAGTCGAGAATAAAATTTTTCTGAAAGCCCCTATTACAACTCCGCAAGGCGGTGGATTTAAAAGTTTAAATGTCACAGTTCGAAAATCTTTAGGACTTTATGCCAATGTTCGGCCTTGCCGCTCATACGCTCCATTCGTGAAAACCAAGCATCCGATTATGGATCTAGTTATTATCCGAGAAAACGAAGAAGATCTCTACGCTGGCATCGAGCATCGTCAAACCGATGAGGTCTATCAGTGCCTTAAACTCATCACTCGACCAGGTTGCGAGAAGATTGTCCGCTACGCTTTTGAATACGCAAAACGCGCTGGTCGTAAAAAAGTAACCTGTTTCACAAAAGATAATATTATGAAGATGACTGATGGATTATTTCATAAAGTCTTTGACGAAATTGGCGTAGAATATCCGTCGCTAGAGAAAGAACATTGGATTGTCGACATCGGGGCAGCAAAAATGGCCGACACTCCAGAGGTTTTTGATGTCCTTGTCATGCCAAATTTGTATGGAGACATACTAAGTGATGTGTCGGCACAAATTGCAGGCTCTGTTGGCATAGCTGGGTCTGCAAATATCGGTGAAAACTGCGCCATGTTCGAAGCTATTCATGGCTCTGCACCAAGACGAGCCGGACAAAATCTAGCGAATCCAAGTGGATTGATTTTGGCCTCTGTTCAAATGCTGGTTCACATGGGTCAGGGAAAAGTCGCACAAAAAGTTCATAATGCTTGGCTAAAAACGATGGAAGACGGCATCCACACCTACGATTTATACCGCGATGGTGTCAGCAAACAAAAAGTGGGAACGAAAGAATTTGCATTAGCCGTAATGAAACGGCTTGGTGACGAGCCTGAAAAACTTCAAAAAGTTTATTACTCCGACGAAGCGCCGCTCCAACTAAAATACGAAAAAAAGAATGCTCCCGCAGCAAAAAAAGAACTCGTCGGCGTCGACGTGTTTGTTCAAGAAGACAATCGTGATCCAGACCTGCTGGCAGAACGATTAAAGTCGGCTATTCGAAATATACCGCTCAGTCTTCAAATGATTACAAATCGCGGCGTGAAAGTGTACCCCCAAGGAATGAAAGAGACTTTCAAAACGGATCATTGGCGATGCCGTCTGGTTACCAAGGACGGCGCAGCCAGTAATCACGGTGTCTTGTGGATGCTGATGAGAGAACTTAGCCAGACGAATATAGATG
>JAYVHE010000259.1:0-4956 GCA_043771495.1 Bdellovibrio sp.
AAAAGTGTGACTAAATCCAACATGTATGTTGTTAAAGGATAAAATATAACGACGCTTAAGGTTTTATAAAAGAAGTGCGCCCAGGCCACTTGTTTGCCAATAAAATTACTTCCGGCCGCTGCAAATAATGCAGTTGAAGTCGTTCCAATGTTAGCGCCGTAAACCCAAAGAGCGGCATCATAAGTTGAAATGACACCCGCAGAACACAAACTCATGGCAAGGCCTATCGTCACCGCGCTACTATGAACAAACGCACAAAAGATGGTCGCTGCCATAAATGAATAAAACGAATTTTCTTTAAGGGCTTTAAAGGCATCCGCCAGAATTTCTTGTTGTGCAAAGTAATGCGAGCTATCAGACATTAGTTTTAAGCCAAAAAATAATAGCGCAAAACCCATGAGGACCGTGGCCATATTTTTAATTGACGTTTTATTATTTAAAAAATAGATCGAAAAACCTAAAATAAACATGGGTAGTGCAAAGCCCGACAAATCAAAAGAAATTAATTGTACCGTTAAAGTGGAGCCAATGGCCGTACCAATAATAACGCCCATCACTTGGGGGAGTTGAATAACCCGGGCTGTGCCTAAGCCGACGAGCATTGAGGTAACGGCCCCTGAACTTTGTAAAATCGTTGTTAAGCCAATTCCAACGGCGATTGATAAAAACTGCGATTTCGAAACATGATTCATCAGTTGCGTGATTTTAGCAGACATTAATTTTTCTAAAGATTGTGAAATCATCTGACTGCCGTAGAGGAAAAATGCGACGCCGCCGAGTAAAATTGTAAAATACGAACTATGAAAATCAATCATGCTTTTTGAGGCTCCCTAGGGTATAGTTAAACTTTAGCAAAGGAAACGCATGTCCGCAAATGAGAGTTTCGCTGATTGTATAGAAGTTGTTGGCTTGGTTCTTCATGCAAAATCCACCAGGCGCGTTGCCGTTTTTCGCCGTGGTCCAGAAGACTCCGGTTCCGGCCATTGGGAATTTCCAGGTGGGAAAGTTGATGACAAAGAGTCCAATGAACAAGCCCTAGCTCGAGAAATTTTAGAAGAGCTTGCCTTCAAGGTCGATGAAAACGGGCTCAGCTACATTGCGAGTGTCAAATACAGTTACCCCACTAAAAAAATTCAACTGCATCTTTATGAATATCAGGTTCTTAATGAGACCATTAAGTTCTGTTTAACAGATCATGATCAGTACCAGTGGGTGACTAGCCACGAATTAGACAGCATTTATTTAAGCCCTGCAGACCAGTCCTTGTTACCGCAAGTTAAAGCCTTTATTCAAAAGACCTAAGACCATAGTCTGGTTTTCTTATGTCTTGTTAAGGCTCAAGCCTTTTTGTTCTAACATAAAACTGTGAAGTCATTCTTATTCCCACTCGCTCAATCAAATCTTTTTCCGTATACGACAAAGCCGTTAAATATTTTTGAGTCTCGTTATTTAGAAATGATCGACGATGCGATTCAAACGCGAATACCTATTGTGATTGGATACACTCCCGAAAATGGCGACACGTATCGTTCAGTGGCGGGCTTTGGTCATCCACAAATTATTGATCGCCGAGCGAACGGAACACTTTTAGTTTTTGTTACAGGTGAAGGCAAAGTAATTATCGAGAACGAACAAATCAATTCCACAAAACCTTACTTAATTGTTGAGGCAACAGTGATCAAAGAAAATCTAGAGATCAGCGAAGTTTTAAAGCCCAAGTACATGACGCTGAGTCAGCTTTTAGCGAAGTGGGTCCAAAAAAATATTCCTGAACAAAAACAGCGCGAGATTTTTATTCAAAGTTTAAAATCCCCGCAAGAAGTCATCGGGGCCTTTGCCGCGTATCTGATTAGAGATTACGATTTGCAATATGAAATGATGGAGATCCACAGTTCTGACGAACAAATCAATTATTTATACCGATTGTTTGAATCCAACGAACTGACTGTATAACAACCGCGACCAAATAAAATGTCCAATCAGTAAATGTGTTAATTTTAACCAAACTGGAGATAACATCAAAAGGGTTAAAATCCCGATACAAATGGCTATAAATAATTCGAGCGCTAAACGGGATTGACCTTTTTCCCAAAAATAATAAATCATCCAACCGACTAGAGATAAAGCGATTAAAGGATGTAAAATTCGCAATTTTAAAAAGATGTGTGAATTTTCTTGGAAATCCCGTTGGATGCCTTCCATGAGTGAATAACTGGGAAACAAAGTGGTCGCAAGCGCTGCGATGGCGCCCGAAGTGGCGACAACAATAATTAAAATTAACGGTGGCGTCAGCTTAACTTTAATTTGACCTTTAATTTTTTCAGACATAGCCATTGCAAAAACAAAAGTGACTCCCGTTAGTATAAAACTATTTAACTGATGAAAGCTCATGACGACCAGACGAAGTACAGAATCATTGACCGTCACCAGTTCAGCTTTGACCAAAAGTGCACCAAGACCCGCCTCAACTAACATAGCAATCAATAGCGCCCAATTTAGTTTTTTAATCAGCGGGTCGGAATGAAATCGTCTGAAAAAATAAAAAATGTAAAAAACCACCAGTCCGTAAAAGCCAGTCATTAAGCGGTGGGTGTATTCAATCCACGTTTTTTTATGTTCGAACTCAGGAATAAAAGCACCGTTACAGAGGGGCCAGTGATCGCCGCAGCCATTTCCTGAATGCGATATTCGCACCCAAGCTCCCCAAACAATCGCCAGCAATGTGTAGTACCAAAACCACATCAGTAGAGAGCGATATTTTTTTAGTTGAGCAGCCGGCAACGATTCAAACATGGCGCCTCCTAAAACCGACTAATGAAAGGATCAACGATTTTTCGACCGTTGATATGTGCTTGAAGGACCGATAAAAATATAAAAACTCCACCAGTTTTACGATCTAAAAACAAAATATCCTGGGGTGGGGTTCGTAAATCAAAGTTTTTAAACTGAATCGCCTGTTTCATAACTCGGGAAGGCAGGTCTGTTTGTTTCCAGTGATACTGACCATCGCTATCAACCTTACCATCTATATTTCTGGGATCATTTGGATTAAAAAATGGCTCCACAGTTTGAAAGCAAAACTCTGTAAAGGCAGTGATATATTCAGGCGAATCTGTTTCTATAATAAAACCAAGGCCCCGTGCTCCCTCAAAAAATAGCGCTTTATCTCCAATAATGGCGCCTTTAATCATTTTGCGATAGGTCGTAATAAAGCCATCGGGAAATGTTTTGCTCGCGCCAAAATCAATCAATGCTAAGCGATCATTTCCTTGTGGATCAATTTGAATTTTATAATTACCTAAATGAGGATCGGTCTGTACAAAATTCCAATCAAAAATTTCATGCTGATAAAGTTCTAAAAAATTTTCAGCCAAACGATTTCGGCGCGCCTGAGACAAATTTTGCACAAGTTGATGATCGGCCTTTAAACCACTTAAATATTCGGTGGCTAAAACTCGACCTGACGAAAACTGGCGATACACTTTAGGAACTTTAAGTTTATATTGATGCTCTGGAATTGCAGAGACTAAACGCGCATATTTATCTGTTAGTTCGGCCTCTAAATGGTAATCAAGTTCTTGTAAAAGCATGGTGCGAATTTCTGTCATGACTGGATTTAAATCAATGGTCGATGGAATAATTTTTGAAAACTGTAAAAGTTTTTTTAAGGACTTAATATCTGAATCGATGGCTAAATCAACTCCAGGATATTGGATTTTCAAAGCCAACATTTCGCCGGTTGTTTTGATTTTAGCTTTGTGAACTTGTCCCATAGACGCTGTACCTAAAGCGACTGGATCAATTTCTAATTGATCTAATAATTCTTTGCTCAGTAAGCTCTCTAAGTGCGGTTTCATAGCACTCCAGTCCAAAGCGGGAGAGTCCGATTGGAGCTGCTTTAAAATGGCATTGGCTTCAGGTGGAAAAAAATATTCGCCGTACATTGAAAGCATTTGCCCGGCTTTCATCAATGAGCCCTTAAGCTGACCGAGTTCATTAGTAATGTAAAGCGCTTGTGCTGAATAAAATTCGGCCTTGTCCTGGCCCAGAGTTTTTTGAGCCGCGTATTTAATGCCGGTGTGCAGTCCAATTTTTGCTACGGAAAGTGTGCGTTCAAAAATCGAGGTTTTGATACGCGATAATCCTGGTTTAGATTTGTTGCTATTATTGTCGCTGTTCTTAGCCATAATTGAAAAAAACTTTACTTTATATTTTAGAATTATGCTACAGTTTTGCGGAGGCATGGGTCCCGAGTTTATGCCAGTCAGGTTGTTGTTTATGACGCAAAAAAAAGTTGTGGTATTTTGGTTCAGGCGCGATCTGCGATTAGTGGATAATAATGGTCTTACGCAGGCCTTACAGCTTTGTCGCGACTCTGGTGCAGAGTTTTTTCCGCTTTTTATTTTTGATAAAACAATATTGAGTAAATTGCGCAGTGAAGATGCACGTGTGACTTTTATTTTTAACACCGTCACCGAGTTAAAAAAACAACTCAAAATTTACAAAGTCGAATTAAATACATTTTTTGATGAACCCAAGCGCGTCTTTGAACAAGTGCAAAAACACTATCAAATGCAGGCGATCATTGCCAACGGAGATTACGAACCCACAGCTCTCAAACGCGATGAGGAGATTTCTCAGTTCGCACAACAGCATGGATCGCAATTTTTAACCTTCAAGGATCAAGTCGTTTTCGAAAAACAAGACGTTCAAACTGATGCCGGTAAACCCTATACAGTTTTCACGCCGTACAAGAAAAAATGGTTGGCCACTTTAAATCGAAAGGCCTTGCAGGAGTTTAAGCCGGACTTTACGGAAATTAAAGCCGCACGGGCTGTTGGGGCCATCGAAAAACTAGAAGACTTAGGATTCAAAAAATCAATGTTGGCCTTTCCCGACAAAATCGTCACCGACAAAATCATAAAAAATTATGCTGAAACCAGAAATTTTCCCGCA
>JAYVHE010000260.1:0-2026 GCA_043771495.1 Bdellovibrio sp.
ACATTTGGATTTTCGTGGGCTCCGAGGGTGGTTTTTCACCGCTAGAAGTTCAGCGATTAACCGATCTGGGCCTTCATCCAGTCACACTAGGAGGCCAAATTTTGCGGGTCGAAACGGCTTGCATGACCTTGGTCTCCATCCTAAAGTATGAGTTTGGACTCATGGAATAGAGGAGCTTACGTGGATAATAAAAATTCGAACGACAAATTCAGCCAAAAATCAGATAACTGGGGTGGCGGCGCCGGCGAAAATGATCCTTTCGAGGAGTTCGAATTTAAACCGCTCACTGAAGGTTTGGGCTTCCACGCTAAAAATCAAGCTGCAAAAAAATCTGCAGAAACTGGCCAAGGCGCAGGCTATACAATGGGAACGACAACAAAGTTTACCACGGAAAAAAAATCGACAACCACGTCGGTGGCGGCAACTGGCTCAAACGGTTTGAACAAAGTTGAATTCAAAACCTCTACTTTAAATTTTGAAAATACCGGTACGGGTAAAACTACAACAGGCAGCATGAACAACGGTATGGGCGCTGGCGCCAGCGTTGGAAATATTGGAATGAAATCGCCGATGCAATCGCCACTGCCAAGACCGACGGCTAATAGTCAGACGCGACCAGGTAGTCAGCAGCAGAATTTGCCACGTCGTTCGTTGAACAATCAAATTCCTACAATTCAAGACGACTCCATTGCTAAAGCGCAAGTGGCTGTTAACGATATTTTAAAAAATCTAAATCACAAAAAACAACAAGAAGACATGATCGCTAAAACTAAAAAGCGCTTAACTTGGAAAGACGCAAGTCCTTCTATGATCGCGGCGGGCTTAGATGCCATGTTAGTTCTAGCAGGCTTTTTAATTAGTTTGATTGCAATGCTTTCAATTACAAAAATCGACTTGTTGATCAACCTTTCTAACCCTGATCAAAATTATACTTTGTGGATGGCCACAGCATTTTTGTTTGCATCCGTTCATATGATTTATATGGTCGTCTTCCGTGCGTACCTTGGATACACACCCGGCGAATGGGCCTTTGATCAACGCTGTGGAACTGAAACTCAGCAAGCGTCTTACACTTATATTTTTAAAGTCATAATGCGTTCACTGATTGTAACTGCGACGGGTTATTTCCCAATTACTTTAATATCAGCCATCATGGGTAAAGATTTGTTAGCAGGAATTACGGGAACTCAAATTCAAACTCAATCTTACACTCAGTTACACGCTTAAATGTATATTGCTCCTCACACTGTATTACCAATGACTTCGGCTGCAGAGCTCGGGGAGCATTTTCGTAAAATTCAAAAAAAAGTGGTCTTCACTAACGGTTGTTTTGATTTATTACACATTGGTCATGTTCGCTATTTAAAAGAAGCGCAAAAACTGGGTGATGTGTTAGTCGTTGGAGTCAATACTGATGCGTCTGTAAAACGCCTAAAAGGACCCACCCGCCCCGTACAAAATCAAGACGACCGCGCAGAGATTTTGGCGTCATTAAAATGTGTGACTCATACTATTTTATTCGAGCAAGACACCCCCTTAGAGCTGATTAAAATGCTTCAGCCTGATGTTTTAGTTAAAGGTGGCGATTGGCCGATTGAAAAGATCGTGGGCCATGAAGTGGTTCTACAACGCGGTGGCGTCGTGAAGTCTCTCAATTTTGTGGAAGGCCGTTCCACAACAAATATCATTAGCAAAGCCAAAATTTAATCCGCATACTTTAAAGACTATGAAAAATTTGTTTACAAAATATTTCTTTGTAGCGGTCGTGTCGTGCCTTAGTTCGCGAATACCGGCCAAAACGGAAGCGCCCGAATTAGATTTAAATCGTCATAAAAAGGCCGCCGAAGAAATTCAAGACAGTTTAAACACCACTGCAAAATCATCGGTCGGATACTTTTCCATTCAAGACATGGTGGTCCTGAAAATCGGCCAAGTCGCCCAACTTGAAAATCACAAAAATCCGCTAAAAACTAAATGGATCAAACACGATGGTAAAGTTGAAAAAACCGCTAAAAACTATTTTGTC
>JAYVHE010000261.1:0-5196 GCA_043771495.1 Bdellovibrio sp.
TTCCGGACTAAATTTTCTCGAAGTTCCCATGCGTTATCCATTTGTCGCACCCCTGGTGATTAATTAACTTACACGACAACTACCCTGAAACAGGGGGCTAAAGAGGAAGCGGAAAAGATCTATAAGCGCGAATATCAGCAAGCCTGCATTAAAGTTGCGAGACGAGAAAATGAGGGCGCTACCTGGGGTGAAGTTGTGGACAAGTGGGAACGCTACTACACGCTCTTCCCCTCACGGAAGCTTAAGCCTGCGACGGTCCGAGATTATGTGGCGAGAGCCAATAACTGGACGAAGTCTTGGCTGAAAAAGCCCGCATCGAAACTTGGGTTTGCTGATGGAGCAGAGATCTTCACTTTAGCGAAAGCAGAAGAGGCGAGTATTCTTCTTCAATATCAGATCAAGATCGCAATCAATGTGATTTACACATGGGGAATGGAACACGGGCACATTGTCGGAAAAGAAAAGAGCCCTGTTCACGCGGTAGAGCTTGAGCGAAAACCAGCTTGCACTATCCCCGAGATCTTGACGCGAGATGAAGTTATTCTGCTGCTAGAGCGGTCGGAACAAAAAGAGCATCCTTGGCACCCTATATGGAAGGTTGGTCTTTATACTGGAATGCGTGCAGGAGAACTGCGAGGCCTTCGGTTAGAAGACATCGACCTTGTTTCTAGGGAAATAGCCTTGGCTCTTGATAAGTCTGATGATTCGAAAAAGAGTTACGGACTAATTAGAGTTCACCGTGCATGGAGCCAGAGCACAAAGAAGTTTGGGGAAACGAAAGCCGGTTACTGGCGCACGGTTCCTGTTTCTAGTGAGCTTTACTGGTTCCTACAAAGTTACTTGCCGTCAATAAGTTGGGGCAAGGACGAGCAAGGGACTCTTGTGTTTCAGGACTTCCATGAATTGAGACGAGGCATGCAAGCAAAGGTTCTTCGGGCCTTCTGTGTGAATGAGGGACTTAAATCCATTAAGTTCCATACACTCAGAGCTTGTTTTGCGACGCACTTAATTCAAGCCGGGGTTCCGGCAACAACGGTCATGAAGATCGGTGGCTGGCAGGATCTTGAGACTATGCAGATTTACATCCGCATGGCGGGAATTGAGGAAGCGGGAGCGACAGAGAAGCTTAGCTTTAAATCAAAAGCGATTGAGCGCCCGATGGAACTCCCTGCGAATGTGGTCAGTATGTTCGGCTCGCGCTAGAAGTGATGAAGAAAGAAGTTTGTGCTATAATAGCATGGCGGATTCGTTAAGTAGTTGAAACAAGTCATTTTGCGACGAATCCGCCAACTTTGAAAGTACACGAACCCACGGTACTTTGATTCAGCGAATCCCCAGAAATTTTTAAACCGAAGCGATCCGCTGCCCCAGAACCATAAACACCAAGCCTTATTTTGGTGGAGTGGATTTCTGCGAATTGAATCACGTTATCGAATACTTCGCTGTGTTTTTCTTTTGGCGCTTCTTGCAGATTTTTTATTGCGTATTCAATTCTAGATTTGATAGAGCTTTCATTGACGTTTTTTAAGGTAGTTTTTCTTTTTTGCGACTCGAGTTCGATTTTTAAATGCTTGAGTTCTTTTATTTTGTCGCTGATTTCAGTCAACCTCTTATAGAATAACTCAGCCGACACTTCTGATGGGAGTTCTTCTATTCTAAGAAACTTTTTTAAGATCAATCTGATAATGCAAATGAGCTTCTCTAAGTAAATCCTGCAGTGCCAATTTGATTAAAGTCGTCTCAGGAACTTTCAACTGTTTAGCAAATTTCGCCGCGCGTTCTGCGCTGATGAGTTTACGACCCTTTTCAATGTCACAAAGATTTGCTCTAGAGATTTTAAGTTTTTTAGCAAAGCCTACTTGTGAAGAATCATCAGCTTCACGAAATGAACGAATGAACAGTCCAATAGACATGGGGCCAAATTTATCTTCTAATGCTTCAATGCCTACATAGTTTTTAATATTCATGTTTGTAGTTACTTCCGTCCTATGCCGCGAGAGACTGAATAATCGCGGAAATGGTAGATAGCTCAGGATTGAAATCTTTTTTTGGATCCATCAAATCATAAAGAGTTCTGCGGCCAATTCCAGATTTAGCAGCTATTTTTGTTTTGTTCACAGTCATCAGGTGAGACGTCAAAACTTCACGGAATGAATCGATATCACCACTACGAATACACTCTAACAGTGTTTCGATCACAAGTTTTGAATTTTTTAACTCTTTACTTGTGAACGGTTCGTGTACCTTCAAGAACTTCATCCCTAATTTTTTTTGCTTTTTTGATGTCACGACTTTGGCCATTTTTATTTCCTCCGTAGAGAGTAACAACGACTGTTTTTCCCCACATAAATGTATAAACACGAATCCATTCAACCACTTTAATTCAATTAACCCATCAAAGCGTTTATGAAGACCAAAGTGACCTATTGAAACTAAATCCAATCTTGAAAGAACAAGAGTTCTAATCTTTGATTGCTGCTGGCTAAGCCACTTGTTAAATTCGTTTGTTTTTAGAATTTCCAGCTTTTCCTGCATAAATACGACTGTGCGGCATACCGCTCATTTTGTCAAGAGAAACTTCAGAAAGGTTTAAATGCCTTTGAGGGTAAGATTAAGTTTCAATGAACTTCCTTCGTTGACGACACCATTTCTTATTACCAACCAATTTGAATGAAACGAAACTCTGACTCACTCCAATCACCTGAGCAACTGTGACGGTAGTTTTAAATCGTTTCATGAGCGCTTGGATATCATTGCGACCCAATGCCTTGGGCTCTGGCCAAGCATCCAGTTCAAACACAATCACCGAATGGTGTTCGCCTACTTTACGGCTCTCTCCGCCATTTATTCCCTCGAAAAAACATCAAATTTCAAAATAATCAGTCGCATTAAGTACTTAACAACACGAACGACGCTGCACAAATCTTCGGAGAATGTTTCAGAGTATTTCTGGGCATTTCAAAACTTTACTACACTTTGCTACAACTTTTGCTACACGCAATTTTCGGGGACGGAAAATTAAAAAAGATTCGCACTCAAGCGAGATTTGAATTACCGGGGTCGCGGATATCGTGAACTTCGGCAAATTTGATGGCCCATTTTTGCATTTTTTGTGGCGCAACCTCTGCTTAAGTATAGTAACCTAAAAATCCAGCATGCCCAAGCCTGGAATTTTCCGTACGTAAGAATTCGGATCAGAGTAAAATTAACTGGAAGTTCACAGTTTTTATAGCCCAAAGGCTTGATGTGAACGCGATCTAAAACTGACTTCATGTTATTAATTTCACTTGTAAGGTCACTAGCGTTAAACTGATACGATGGTATCTAAAGATTCTAATGCTGTTGTCATAGCATTAGCTATATTTTTATTTTTTCAAAACGTTTACGGAAATGATTACTCTGCAATTTCTGAATTAAAGTCATTATGTAAAAATTTACCAACTACAATAAAACCAGATCAAATTGCATTGGCAATGAATGCCAAATTATTTCCAGGACCACTTGATAATCTTGGCGTAATTATGACACGGGTTGAAAATTTTAACCAAACAAATCGAAACCATTCCTGTTCCATAATAAAGAGATACGACACAGCGCGGGTTCCAAAGATTTTTTTGGACATCACCAAGAAAGCGACGACGTTATTTTTAAATGATCTGAGAGCTCAAACTGAAATGGTTAATACGGGACATTACTGCAGCGAACAACTGAAGGGTTTTTTAACTAAAAATTCAACTGATCTAGGCAAATTGAGTTCACAAGAGAAAGATCGCTACGCCCTTTCGACTTCTCATCCGGAACAGTGTCTTAGTTTTGTTAATGATTTTACTCCCGAACTGCAGCGCCGATTTCAAATCATGCGCGAGTATCTTTTTCTTTCAAAAAAAAATCAGCCCATCGGCAAACCCATTCATCACGACAAGTCTTTTTTGAGCGAATTCACCTCGCTTTACTTTGACACCGTCTGGAGGAGTGGCTCTGCGAGTTCGGTCCGTCCGATTCTGGCAATTGATTCAGAACGGCTGCAACAAAAATCAAATTCCATGTCCAAAGATCAAGCCCTTGAAAAGTATTATAATTATTTATCGACGTCACCTATACTAGTTTTTTTCAATGATGTGCCCGACGGAGATTCAATTTTACAAGCTTTTTCAAAGCTCAAGGCGCAGTCGAATGGTGATTTACTGAATCTAGAAAGAAATTTGCCTCAGGATATAACTCTTCTTTTGCCATATATTTTTAAAGCCTTGATGGATACGCCATCAGAAAATCGAGGTGATGCTTGTTTGCTCATTCAGACCTTGCATGAAAACTTGTTAATCCGTTACGAAAAAATGCCAATTTATATTGGGGTAATTGGCGCTAGCATGACATTCGGTGCCGGGGCCATCGTTGGATTGGCCGCAACAGGAGCGAAGACCATAACCATGATGGAACAAATTAAAGCTATATATCAAAGTGCTCTCTTGGTATCAAAAACTACATCAAAAGGACTTGCAGCAACGGCGAGCGCGACCGCTGCGGAAACTGCTCATGCGGGATTTCAAAAATATATAATTACATCAATGCTATGTTCAAAAATAGTTATGACCAAACAAAAGGATGATTTTTTATTTGAACCCATGGATCAAAGACCATTGGATATGGCGGTATGCGATTTTCAATCTGCTGAAAAGCAATTTCAAAAAACTCAGGATTCAGCCTTGGCACAGGCGGGATTTGGAATTTTGATGGCCGGGGCCGGAAAGGTTTTTGGGTTGATCGGAAAAAAATAAAGCCCTTAACTTATCAAGTTAAGGGCTTTTAAAAAATTCTAGTAATTGTCAGGATCTACTTGCGACCTTCGACTGATTTCCCAAATGCCTTAAAGCTGGTTGAAGCGCCTGAACGTTTCTCGGTACCAGAAAGTTGTTGGGTTGGCGTACTTAAAAGTATTGAATTATCAACTAATTTTGAACCTTGTGTGGATGCTTGAGTAGAAGTTGGTAACGCGGCTAAGCCTAGGCCCGTAGCTATCGTCGATCCTACAGCAATTATTGGCAAATTTTGTTCAAGTTTCTTCAATCTAGCTTTAAGGATCTCCAGCTGAGCTTGGGTAAAATGATAATAACCCTTTTTGTTCGGAGGAATTACACCGTTAGCGAGTACTGCGGCTCTAACTTCGGTATATCTGCCGTTCGACATTAGTCTTGAATG
>JAYVHE010000262.1:0-15369 GCA_043771495.1 Bdellovibrio sp.
ATCTATTTTTCGAGCCGATGCCAATTTAAACATCTGCTCTTGCATTTGTTTTTTTGCAGCTTCGTCTTTTACTAAATCGTAACCGCGTGCCATGTAATCTAAAATTTCCATGGCTTCAAAGCTGTATAGACCAGTCATCGTCGAAGTTTTTAATTCGGCGTCTAAAGCTTTAGGGCTTTCAACTAAGGAGTTTAAGTCTTCAATGGTTGCTAAAATTTTTGCTTTGTTAGTTTCGTCAAATGGCTTTTCAGTAGCCTCAGCAACTTGTTCGAAATATTCAATCGTCCATGTTGCAGTATCCAATTTAGATTTCGAAAGTGTAGTGGCTTTTAATAACGTTTTTAAAAAATCGTCGCCCTTGGTTTTGTCTTTGTCTTTTTCTTCTTTGGCCACTTGTATTTCTGAATACAATTTTCGTTGCACATCAGCCGGATTATCTGAAAGCGAAAACCATTTAAAAGCTTCTAACCAATTCATTTGATTATACGCATTGTCTGCAATTCGACGAACAGCGGTTTGATCACCCGTCTCGGCCAATTTTTTTGTTTGTTCAACGTCAGCAGAAATTTTGGTAGCTGATGCTAATTCTTTGCTAAAAGTTCCAACCAATTGAAAATCTAACCAACGAGTAATCTCTTGGCCTTCGGGAGTTAGCAATATCATTGTAGGAATGGCTTTAACATTAAATTTTTTGCTAATTAATTCATGCTCAACCAAATCGACGTTTAAATACACTGTGTTTAATTTTTTTAAGGTATTTTTAACTTCAGATTTATTTAATGTTTCAGACTTTAAACGAATACATGCCGGACACCATGGCGCCGAAAAAACCATAAGCGTTGGCTTAGTCGATTTTAAATTTGCTGTCTGAGCAACCGCTAAATAAGTTTTTGAGTCGTCAGTTGTTGCCGTTGTTGATTTTGATTTACGAGCCTGTACATCAACTTCGTGAGTGTGTTGTTCGCAAACTGTTTTGGCATCATCACAGACAAAAAATTTTAAATTGGCTTTTTTAACATTGCCTGGAATATCAAACGTCATCTTTTGTTCAGACTTTGTTTTCGGTGGGGTTTTCATTTTAGCATCATCAAAAATGGCAGAAGCTGGGGCTTTGTCGTTTAAATAAAATCCTTTTTGAGGAGCAATGCCGATTTCATTGTTTTCAAAAAGTATTTTGATTTTACCTTGGGTAATTCCGGCCTGCCCGACCGACGAAAAACCAATAGAAATAAATACTGAAAAAACGAAAAAAACGATTTTCATAAAACCTCCGCTCAAACCGAGCTAAGGTTATACTAATAAATTTCAATGTTTGCGTCCAAGCCCGATCTTTACCATTGGTATAGCGTGTTAATTAAGACGAATCAGAAAAACAGATCTAATAACCAATCAGCTACACAATGAGCCCAAATAGAGCAAAAAAAACCGGCTTATAAACCGGTTTTTTTACTTAAACATAATGTTTAATGAACTACGAACGTTCTACAGCGACTTGGATTTCTGCTTCGAAACCTTCGCCATACTTTAAGATAACTTTATGAGTACCTAACATTTTGATTGGTTCTTCTAATTGTAAATCTTTACGATCTACAGAAAATCCCATTTTATCTAAATGTTTAGCGATATCAGTCGTCGTTACTGTACCGAAAAGTTTTTCGTTTTCACCAGCGTTCATTTTAATGAATACTGTTTTGCCACGAATTTTGTCTAAGAATGCTTGACGCTCTGTTAATGCTTTTTTCTTTTTAGAATCAGCAACACGTTTTAAATGGTTATATTCATTAACGCGTTTTTCAGTAGCTTCGATAGCTAATTTTCTTGGAAATAATAAATTGCGTGCGAAACCAGAAGAAACGGAAACTAAGTCTCCAACTTTTCCTAGATCTTTCACGTCTTTTTGTAAAATTACTTTCATAATAATCCTCGCTTTTTAAAAATCTAATATCTTACTTATCTCTTAATTAATCACTTTGTATTCGTCGGTGCGCTTGGCGGTGTCTTAGATGGACCAGTTGTTTTTAAGGTCAACTTTGTTCGAATATCTAGCCAGTAATCGGCTAATCCAATGACTACAAATGCAGGAGCTAACCATAAAAAGATCATCACATACATTAAAGTTTTGCTCAGCATTCCAAATCGCAATAATCGGCTGGTGAATTCATATACGGTAATACCTTGAATGAAAAATGCCACGACTGCGACTATTGAAACGTTTGTTGCAATAATTCGAACTAATTCAAAACCAACATCAACCGCCGTAAACAAAAAACCAAACATCGCCATCCAAATGAATAGATCCGGTAATCTAAAGTCTAACCATCGTAATCCAGAAGCAATACGTTCACGTCGCAAATTAAAAATCTTAAAGATCTGTGCTTCGAAAGCCAAGCCTGTCGCTAAACCAATCATTAATGATGTGAACACCATTGATGGTAAATACGGATAAAACATTTCAATGACAAAATTATTGTCGGGAAAAAGTTTTTGCAGAGCCTCTAATAAAGGACCAGTGATTTCTTGCAACGCCGTTTGCGCTAAAGGATTGGAAAGATTTTTGAAAACTAATCCGCCCATCAGCATGACAAATGCAAAACCAGCTAAAATAGAAAATAGAATATTCTTTTTCCATTCGACGCCTCGGCGCTCACACTCAGTATAAATTCCAAGTGTTACCCAGATTGAACCGATAGATAAAGCCGCCAAAGGCGCCTTTGCTATAAGTAATCCAGCAACTAAAGCTAATCCTAAACCCCAAAAAACAGGTCTTTTCGCTGACGATAGCACTCGTAAAAACGGCGCGCCCATAAACGAAAAGAATATTGCAGCGATGGCTGTCATAACAGTCAGTGCAAATAATTTTTTAGTGTTGGTTTGATTTTGCATGGTTCGTTACAACTATTCTTCGTCGCGGTCCTGACGAGCTTGCATTGCAGCTTGTCGACGTAATTGAGCTTTTGCTTCACGCTCTTTTTCACGTTGTGCAGTTTCCATTAAACCTTTTTTGAAGGTTTCTAAATGTTTTACGATATTTGTACGTTCATCTAATTTAGTATGCATGAAACGTAAAACTTTATCGTTGATGCGCATAGTCCGCTCTAATTCCATAACAACTTGAGGATCAGCCTCGAAAGTCGAGTGGAAAAATAAAGCTTTTCTTAGACGACCAATTGGCGTTGCTAAGTTACGCTTACCCCAAGACTCAACTGAATTGATTGTTCCTTTGAATGTTGTGATTGTCGTTTTATTTTTTTTGAACAATTCTTTTTGTTCATCAAGAGTTGTATCTGGGTGCATGATGATAACAACTTCATACGGTCTTTTGGTGGGTTTTTGCCCACTTTTGGTGAGTTCCATTAGTATCCTTTCGGGTTAAAGCCCTTAATCAAATTAAGAGCAAGGTTTACATTTAGAGCTCTGCTTTAGGTGGTCAATGACCAACGCTTTTGACAGAGTTTATTTAATTGTTTGATTGGTGTAACAGCTTTTAACAGAGCGTACAAGGCTAGAGTTGTTTGACTTTATCTCTGTGAAGGCAAAAACTATGAAGATGATTTTGCGTTTATCTTTACTGATTTTAAGTGGCTCTCAAAAAGGTCAGAATTATCCTCTGTATCAGGGGCAAGTTTTTCACGGTTCACTCTTCGGCGATGACGACATGCTTGAAAATCATGCAATAGTAAACATTGATTCAAGTCAGATGTGGTCGGTTCGAACTGAAGGCGGTCTTGGCCAACCTGCAAAAAACCCTGGTAAAATTCGCATTGGTGCTGTTGAAACGAAACGAATCGCATTGATTCCCGGGGTTATATTTCATTTGGGACAAACTGGTTTTAAAGTTGTTGAAATACCGATCACCAAAGAATTCGATCCGCCAAAGGCAACAGCTCAGTGGCTAGAAAAACAAACATGGATTCAGAAAAAGCCATCGGTGTTTTTTTATTTATTGCCGTTACGGCTGAGCTTTATCAAAGGACCACAAGCCGGGGATTTTTATACTATGAGTTATGGCCCCCGCGTGCTGGGTTTTAATCAAACCGATCTTAATTTGCTGGAGCCTGGTCTACCTAAAGAGGCTGTCCTCTTTACACTCGATAATTTGCGGCCCAAAATTAAGAATGTTTCTGAATATCCTGTTTTCATCAACAATAATGACCTCCAAGAGCATTTCGTTGAAGATGGTGACATGCTAAAAATTGGAACTAACGAAATTGAAATTTCAATTCTGAAATAACTGTGGGAATTAAACTGTGAGACTATGCTGAACGAACTTATCAAAAAAGAAACCGGATACTACAAATCTTTCGACGGTACTAAAATCTATTATGAAGTGCGCGGCGAAGGTGAGCCTTTAGTTTTTATTTACGGTATCGGCTGTTTAATGAATCATTGGCATTTTCAGGCCGAGTATTTTAGTAAAACTCATCAAGTCATTTTATTTGATATTCGCGGTCATCACAAAAGCACACCTGTCGCAAGTCCTGCGAATATGACCTATGAACATTTAGCGTTTGATTTACAAGGTTTGATTAAACACTTAGGTCACTCTAGCGCGCATATCATCGGCCATAGTTTTGGTGCGCCTTATTTAATTAAATCCTACGAGCAATTTCCGGAAATATTTCGCTCATTAGTTTTTATTAATGGTTTTGCTCGTAACCCTTTGAAAAAACTTTTTGGTTTAGAATTTGTTGAACCACTTTTTCAGTATATTAAAGCGGGCTACTCTTCGTCTCCGGATTTGTGGACAACCTTGTGGAGATCTATGATTGATAACCCGATCGCGTTTCAGCTCGCGGCGCTATCTGGTGGTTTTAATATTCGCCTCACGCAGTTTAAAGATATTGAAATGTATGGGCGGGGAATTTCCCGCATGGAGCTTCCGCTATTTTTTGAATTGTTTGATCATTTACTGCAATTCGATGGCAAAGCTATTCTGCCGCATATTAATAAACCTACGTTGGTCATCGCTGGTGAAAAAGATTTTTTAACTCCGCCGGAGTATCAGCGTGAATTGTCTAATGCAATCCCCAATGCGGAATTTTTATTAATCCCTTATGGCTCGCATTGCAGTCAGTTGGATTTTCCGGATTATATTAATTTAAAAATGGCTGAATTTTGGGGTCGAATAAAAACTAATGAATAAAAGATTTGGAAGCACTTTTATTTTTGCAGTTTTGCAGGCTAGCCTAAGTTGGTCTTTGGACTGCTCTACCAACCCTTCCCAGTTATATGCTCAAGAATATCAGCGAATGAATAATGCGCTTTATGACGTTAGAATTGGCGATACCGATAAGGCTAGAATCGAAGCGGCTTTTGCTTTTACAGCTTGTGCAAATAAATTGTCGGCTGAACAACGCCAACAGATTTTAAAAGACAATTACATATTCATGCGAAGCTATTGGGTGCCAGGTAGTGACTACGCAACAAGAATGAGCGGCTTAGTCGAAGCATCCGGTGCTTCAGGTAGGGAATTCGTTAAAACGGTTGAGTCTGCATTTGTTCCAAATATTTCGGAAAACGCTCAGTTCGAAATTCTGATTAAACTAGCAAAGCAAGATTCAGAAAAAATTGTTGCTGGTATGATCCGAAAGGAACTTGCAAGTTGGTCCGCAGATGATCCGCACAAAGCTAAGGTCGATTTTGCTCGATTCCAAAGATATGGACTTGAGTTTATTAATGACCCCGCACTGCTATTAACAATATCTGCGAATAACAATTATCTGGCACGAACACCACTACTGGCGGCAAAATTAATGGATAATATCCGTAATCTTGAAAAAATAGCTCCGACCAATGATCAGATCTGTAAAATCATAGACGCTTCTTTAAATGCGTTTGCTATTTTTAATCCTGCTGGTCCAATGGCTCAGTTTAATTTAGATCTTATTCAGCACTCGAAAGACGCTATCGATAACTACAAAAACAATAACGAATCTTGTGGCACCACAATGAAGATTTCAGATTTAAAAAAACTTTACAACGATCATTGGGCGGAAAAAGCCGTCGACATGGGCTTAAGAATCGGCCCAAAGTCACTTCGACCTAATGGAACAACGGCTATTTCCAACTATAAAAATCCTGACTGCACACTAGAAGAAATCCAAAAATGGATAACCTTCGTTGTTAAAAATCGTTACCATTGGCCCTCGAGCTTTTTCGGAGGCGAAACATTAAAAAAAGCTTGTTATCTAGATTTGCAAATTCAGTCCGAATCTAAAAAAATTATTGATAAGAACACCAAAAAACTAGTTACAATTAAGCTGGCCAAAATTAGATTACAGGTTAGTGATCCGCAATTTTCAAAACTTGCTGAAATGACTGTTGCTGCTGATACCGTTGAATATAGTCTTTATTCGCAAATTTTAGATTGGAATATTTTTCCAGATAAAAAAAATTCTGTTGGCGCAGCGCCGGCTTCGCAAAGGGGGGCTCCGACGGCCCCTGTTGCTCCGTCTCGGAAATAATTAGACTATTTTTAAAAATTATTAATTTTTGCTTAGCTTAATAGAGAATTTACCAGCGACTAAATGAGAATTTGCAAGTGATCAAATGAGAATAAGGATAATGTGGTGATTTAGAAATTCGGGTAATATCTGAGCGTCCGGGTGAGCACTGTCTGTCCAAACCTCCAGATTTAAGAGCCTCGATTAGATCATTTGTAATTCCTTCGGTCTCTGGATTAAGGGCCGCAAGATCATAAATTAACTGAGTCTGTGATTCGACAGTATCTGAAGCCGAAACCTGCAAAAGAACCTCGTAATTATATTTCATTAGTTTTGCGCGTGTAAGTAGACTTGTTCCGTCTTCGACTGGACATCCCACGGCAAACTTTTGAGCCTTTTGCCAATCGCATTTTAGATCTAGGTTAGAGAAATTGATGCCGGTCACTTTTACTGTTTCGATGGCATGAGCTGAATAGCGAAAACCAATGTAAAAACATAAGCAATTTTAATCAACAACTTCATAAAGACTCCTCTGTTTTACGACCATAGGGATTGATGCAAGCTGTGCCAAGGGAAAATTTGTGTATCGTTTTGAGAATAACACCATTAGCTAGAATAGCCGCCTCAACAAATTGGTCGGTGAATAAAAAAATTTGTCTCCAAAAGTGAAGACAAACCGAGTAGCTATAACTGAAGACTTATTTTTTGGCGCCATCATTGGACGCGAAAGCAAAGCCTTTTATGTATTCGTGACATCGTTTGGTAAACTCAGAGTCGCCCGTGCATTTATTTTTTTCAATCAAGGTCAGTTTATCCGTCGGAAAAGTTTGCTTTTGTTTCTCGGCCCACGCTACCACTGATGTTTTCAAACGGTTAAGAGATCTTGCGCTTCGGCCGCTGAGTCCGTCTTGAACGGATAGGCCTTCATCAACAATTTGCAGAGTTTTTTCCCAAACGACGGCTGTTCTTTCAGGAGCAACCTCTAGCAACAATTGCAAATAATTATTTCCCCACTGAGTTCGTGTCGCGGGTCCGGTTGAAGTTGTGTATGCTTTTTCAGACCACTTTAAGGCTGAATCCATTTGGCCTTCGTCCATATCTAAATCAGCCAACAATGTATAAATTAGGTTTTTTACACCAACTTTATTTTCGTATTTTAAAATTAATTTTCTGGCCTCGTCGATAGCGCCGATTTTTTTGAAGGTATAGGGAAGTACATTAAAAATAACAACGCGCTCTTTCGTGGTTTTAGCTGAATTAAGATCTTTCATTAAAGCTTGTTTCAATTTTTTTACTTCAATCGCTGATAGCGAGGGATACTCAACGTTTCCGCCGCTGGACAATTCACTAATTGTACTTAGTACGTAGCCCCGCTCTTGAAGCGTTAACGATTTGTCTTCTGCAAGCTGCCAAAGCGCTTTGCGATAAGACATTACAAATCGAATCATTACAATTTTGTCATCTGCAGGCTTTGGAAAGAAGCCTTTAGCAAAGGTTTCGCCAGATAAAAGTTCGTACTTAAATTGCGATGTTAGATTTTTATCGTTAATAATTTTAGTAACTAATTCTAAGCCTTCGAGCCGTTGCTTTTCATCAATTTTTTCATCCGGCTTAACGGCCGCCAGACGACGTTTTAAAACTAATAACTGAAAAGCCGTTTTCTCTTGGGTGTGTGCGGACGGAATTTTTTCAGAAAGTGTCACTAATTTTTTAGTGAGCTCGTCTTTACGTCCATCCCATTTTGGATTGTAATCCCAACCGTGGCGAACTAATCGGCTCCAGCTTTGTTGCGAAATTTTTTCTGGATTTTTTTCATCAACCGCTTCGTTTAATAATTGCTCGATAGTTTTTGAATTTTCTCCGGCTTGTGAAAGTTCCGCTGTTAGGCCAGCGGCTGATTGAGCCGCACGTAAACGCTGAACTTCTTCGCCATTTTCATTTAGTACAATAAGGGTTGGGTATCCCGTGGCTCCGAGCTTTTCACCCCAGATTTGAGCGTCTTGCGTATCACCATCTAAAAACACCATAATAAATTTTTGCGAGGTCGCTACAAACTCGGTTTCGTGAAAAACCTGTACTTTTAAGGCTTCGCACGGCGGACACCAGATAGCACCCCAGTAGATCAACATGGGTTTGTGATCTAATTTGGCTTGAGCAAATGCTTGCTCGACACTGCCCTTGTGCCATGCGATTTCTGCGGCTTGCGAAAATGGTGAACCCATTGTGAAAACACTATAGACGAACAAAAGTGATAAAAAGTTTTTTTTCATAAAAATTCTTATCACTTTTTGAACGATCTTGCTAAACAAAATTTTTGTCTCAATTAGAAATCTCTAGTTAATCTTATAGTTCCGCTGCTCGACTCTAGCTCTAAGATCTTTGTGTCTCTATCTAAACTTAAATTCATCACGCGTTCTGCAGGTTTCATTTGAAATGCATAGGTAATTCGAGTTGCATTCTTAAATTCCTGCATATATTCGGTAAATTGCACGGGTAAACCTGTGTAATCATGTTCATTTGGCAAACGGGCATCGATGCGCCACAACGCATATGCGCTTAACGCTTCATCCGCTAACATCGATTTCATGAAAACATTGTAAATCGCTTTTCCATCTTTAATCGTTACTAAGCCGTTTGAATATTCGATTCGACCTAACTCGCGACAATTTTTCTGTTTGTATACTGCCGTTACCAAGTCAATTCTTCCTTGGACCATCGAGGCCATTTGTGACGAGGAATTGAAGCCTGCGCCGGTCGTTTTAGCAAAGTTGCTACACGCCGTCGTAAATATCCGTGGAAGAATACTGTAGATTCTAGAGGGGTCAGCGGCTTGTGAGCGAGCTAGAAGACTTGTTAAAATTAAGCTTAACACAATTGAAATTAAAATTAGGTTTTTCATTTGATCTCCAAAAAAATATGGTCTGAAAACTATTTCTGTAAACTCAATACTCTATTTAAGTGCACAGCTTCTTGCCCGTCTGCGCTGATTGTAATACGGTTACCGATTGACTGACTGATTGTTCCATCATTACGGCGAGCTGATCGTGTAAACCGAGGCGCATCATAAATTGCTGCGTTTTGTAAGCCCTGTGCCGCTTGTGTGACAATGGCTGGTAAAACCTGCTTTTCGTCGACTAAAAAATAATTAAGTCTTAGCGCCGTATCAACCTTCATTTGACCATCACGAACGACAAAAGCTGAAGTTAAATCTGTGTATTTTTCGTTGGCGTCGCGACCGTCAATTAATTGTCCTAAATACAGATGCTTGCGAAGTGGTTTTTCGCAATTTCCATCTACAAAGTAGCCTTTCGTGATGACGAATTCTGATCCACGAATTTCGATTTGGCGATTCCAAGATCCCGAAATTCCGCGCCCTTCGACATCCATTTTAATTTCTGATACTGTCGTGCATGCTGATTTATAAATTTGTGCGCCATTAGACCAGCTGGCGAACCCGAATAAAGAAATTGCTAAAAAGATTGATACATTTTTCATTGAAGCTCCTATAAAGATTAAAATTTTTATTTAAATTAGTTTATTGTTTTTGCCGTTTTAAAATTGTTGTCTCTGAAGCGGTTTGAACTTGTAAGTCCATTGAATCACCCACGAATCTCAATGTCGCTGTGCGATCTTGTTCGAATCTCAGTGGGGAAACATACATTCTGCTGTTGCCTTTGAATTCGGAAAAGACTCCGCGCATTTGTGATGAAAGCGCAGGGCCTTCACCAGGTCTAACATCGCGCACACCGCTTGGTTTTGGGCTATCTGAGTTTGGTGTATCTTCGATAATCAAATACTTTGAATCCATCTGGGCCGTGCTGGCGTTAGCTGGGGTTTTCATTGAGTTTCTAATCTCGCCGACTGAATAATTAACGCGAACTATTTCCTGGCAGCCTACTTGTTTGTAAAAACGAGTTACAAGTTCAACACGACTGCCTGAAAGCATCGCTAAGCGTGATGATGAATTATATCCGACTGTTGAAGGTTGCGAGACATTACTGCATTCCGATGCAAAAACTTGGGTGTTTTGCTGAGCACGAGCAAATAAACTTGATAAGACAAGGCTCATTAAAATGACAATTAGAATAATATTTTTCAAAAGGTCCTCCGATTGATTTGATTCATCAATGAGGGGTTATCAACAATTGAGCCCACTTAACGTTTTGAAATGAAACACTCAAATGAAAACTAAATGAAAAGGCGTCGCGCATGGTAACCAGCAGAAACTTTTGACAAAAATTGTTAGACAAATGTAATTGGACTGTTTCTCCAACATCTTGTCCAAATATCTATAAAAAACCACATCATTCAGATCCGTTTTGACTCCAAATTGTTATAAAATCATTGGTTAACAAATTGCTTTATAAATTTTATTGGGGATTTTTAAAGTCAAAATAACACCAAATTAAAGGGGGAAACTATGAAGTCTATTTTATTGGCAATAGTTGCAACATTTGCAATTGGCGCACAAGCGAAACAGATCGTTGTCGACGGACAACAATCGCAATACCGCGAATTCTTAAATGGCGAAGTCAGCCACACGGAATATCGCACGGAATACCGCGAAACCACTTGTTCACGCGAAGTTCATGACGGTTACGAACAGCGTTGTTACTATGAAGGTGGCGGTCGTCAATGCCGCACTGTCGGCGGTGGACAGTCTTGTGGAATAACTCCAGAACACGGCTATCAATGTACAGACCTTCCAGGCCGCACAGAGTGTTATGATACTCCGGGACGTCAGGTTTGTAATTCGTACCCACGATACAGAACTGAATACTACACGTGCACTAAGCCGGTTTCTGTTCCATACCAAGTTAAAGACTATGATGTTGAAAATGACGTGACTGTAAATGTTGAACGCAACTCTCGTTTGCGTAACTTACAAGAAGTCTTAGATTTATCGTTATCTACAAACGGATCGTTCACGGTAACTGCAGTTCGTACTTCTGGCCGCGCGTTACTTTCTGCAACTCAAGATGTTCGCGAAGTTTCATTCAATGGACGTGTTAAGCGTTTCATAACAACTGTTAACATCAAACTTATTGATCGTTATGCAGCAGTTGGACCTTTCACGGCGCCAATCAGCGAAATTTCTGGCGACATCAACGAACTACAAATCACGACTGGTCAAATCACTGACCTTTCTTTGTTAAGAATCGAATTAATGGCTAGAAAAAATCGTTTAATTGGTGATGATCCAGTTGTAATTCAAAAAGTGTTAACTTTGGACGACATGACTTTAGTTAATAACGGTAACGGAACTACTACGATCCGCATCAACTTTAATAAATTGGGTGGACCAGATAAATTAAATGGTAAACGCGCTAAGGTCGATATTTCGATCCAAGCTTTATTACCACTTGAGAACATAATAAACCGCGGCGATATGCCAGAGACAACTTCTGTTTCTAAGCAATTCCGCGCTAATTTCTAAATCTCGATAAAAGTTACTAAAAATACTTAAAGCCCCCGGATAACCTCCGGGGGCTTTTTTTATTTAAAAAAAATTTTTTGATTGTCTCCGTAGGTTGCCTGATGCTCCCGCCGGCTGTTGCGTCTGATCTAATTGAGCGCGTAAAGATGGAAAAAGGCTCTAACTATTGTGGAGAGTAAAATAGTCCTTGTTAAATTCTATTCCAAAGTGTCTCAATTCAAGACAAACCAACTGTAGAATTTTAGAGATTCCACCGATAAAATGAAGGGGATCTTTGAAGAAAACATCGAAAATTCAAAATCTTAAAACTAAAATGAAAAGCGAATTCGTAATCGGCTTTCTAGTATTGATTATTATTTTAGTTTCAGTCTTATTTCAAAACTGCTCTTCACACCTTCAATCCCAAATCGAATTCGAATCTATTGATGACCAAGATCCAGTGTCTGAGCCTGAGGTTCATGCCTATGATCTATTTTTAGTCATTGGACAATCTAACGCTGTGGGAATTAACCCAGCTGATCAGTCCGTTTCAATTCAAACGCCACTTGAATACGCTTTTGATTTTGATGCTGATCTTCAACGTTTCAAACCATTAGATAATCCGACAGGCATTCCCAATAGCCGCTGCGGTACCCCTTGTTATTGGACAGCTCGAAATCACAGTTTCATCCCAAGCTTTGCTTTCAATTGGAGACGATTAACGGGCCATAGCTCCATGTTTGTACCACGAGCTAGCTCCGGGCGCGGGGCTATTTGAAAGTAGTGATGCGGTCATGAACGTTGGCTGGTGGACTATGTTTGAAGACCCCTCTGGTACGATTCCTATTCGAAAACATCTCTACCAAAATGCTTTAGCCGATTTTGTTCAAGCCTACAAAGTTTTGCAATCTGAAAATAAATTTGTATCGAGTGTTTATGTTATTTGGTATCAAGGCGAAACCGATGCGATCATGGGAACGACGAAAGCTCAATACTCGGCCGGCTTAAATTCATTAATCCAGCAAATGAACCAAAATTTTTCAACCCAAACCGGCCGAAAAATAGATGGTTTTGCAATTGGCAATATTGGTTATTTTTTTAATTGGGGAAGTCAAAGTAGCCCACCCGATCACCGCGAACGAATACACAAGATTCTGGATGGAATTGAAAGCTTGCAGTCACCGTTAAATACCACCACGACTTCACCGATCTTTGTCGCCGCCAATGCCGCTTTAGAATTTATGAGTCCCTGCATCACGGGAGCTGCTACACCAGGTTGTGAATCGACCGATCTGATTCACTACGCGACCAACGGTTACGAAAAAATCGGTCAACAGCTTGCGATAAACATCAATCGTTTTCAAAATTATAAAAAGCTTCCACTGAGTTCAGCCTTATGCGATTTTCCAGATGCTTGTGGTCCGGCAATTCCTGTTTATCAATGGCGGATGTCGTCAGGAAAAAAATTATATTCTAGCAACTCACGCGAATTCGATGCGTCGGCATCCAGCGGTGTGACCTTCGCTGGAATAAAAGTTCATTTGTATCATCCGGATATACGCGATAATCGATTCGTGCAGATATTTCGATCTTACAGAAATGATGCTTTACCTGGTTTGGATAGTTATATATACGGGACATTGCAGTCATTACCCGGTGAATTTTATCCATTACTGACCCCGCTGGGTACCTGCTTCAAATCTGCAGCCCCGGGATATTCAAGACCCATTCGGCTGCCAACGCAAAGTGGGAGCGAAGAAACCCTTTGTTTTGTTGATAATCATTAGCAATTTATTTGTTATGTGGCCACCTCGGCGCACAGTAAATATAACAGAGCTCAAAGATATTAGCTGGTACTATTCGGTCCCTGTTTTTTACGACTTGTTTTTTTGAGTAATGAATTTTGTCATGGCCAAGATACGGGAATTAAATCCTCGGGCCATAAAAAAATCCTCGTTTCGCTTCGGACCTTGGGCCAACAACTTAAGACCAACGTCGAGTTTTTCAGGACCAAGGTCTGCGAAATTTCTTTGGCTTAGGGCTTGCTTCTTTACTTCTGCAACAGCACTTAGTACTTAAAGCAAACTTAACTCAAGGAGGACCTATGTTAGATATTATCAGAACACAAAACCGTTCTAAAAATTTTAATCGCATTACCCAGCACGGTTGCGAAGTTAAAAAATTTATGAAAAATTTTTTCGACGCCGTAGCCGAAAGCAGCCAAGAAGAAATCGAAACTTATTACGCAGATGAAATGACGCCGTTAAATTTTCCGATGCACGTTAGATGTAGTAATGAAACTATTATTGCCGATGATCACATCGCTACATACAGCTGCTCAATTCGACAAACTGAAAACACTGATGAACTCTTTGTTTGTGTGTTAGATAAATCAGAAGGCTACTGGCAGATTATTAGCGGACAGATCCAAAACGAAATCCAACATCACTAAAAAAAAGTAGCCTGGCACCCAAAATAAAAAACCCCGGTTTATAGCCGGGGTTTTTGCGGATCGCGATATCTTTGAGTCTATCGATGTGCGATCTGAGAAATTTTCCAACCTTCACCTTGTACTGAATCGTCGGCTTTAAAAACTAATTTAGCGGAGTTACCTTTGATCGGTAATGAGTAGAAGTCATCATTACGGCCAGAGATAGATTGAACCAATGCTCCCGTTGAATCGTAGATTTGTAAAGTATCGTAACCTGATTCCGTCGCAAATTTTTCAAAGTAAATTGAAAATTCAGTAACCGAAGCGTTAGCTGTGATCTCATATGTTAAATTTGTATTTGCATCATACGGAGATTTCGAAGCTAAAGAGTACGCCGCTTTGGTCCAGTTCATTGGATCATTCATATCTGGAGCTGGAGTTGTGTTTGAAACCGCGTTGTACGCGTTAACCATTGCACCAGAAATTGTTTTTCCACGTAACCCTGCGATGGGACGTGCTGTTGTGATTAAACGCGCTTTTACATCAGCCGCTGTTAAACCTTCTTCGTTACCCCAAACTAATGCTGCAACACCCGAAACATGAGGCGTTGCCATTGAAGTTCCAGACCAAGAATCATAAGCTCCACCAGTTGCAGATAAAATATTTACTCCAGGCGCGCCTAAGTGAACCGTTTTCTTACCGTAGTTAGAAAAACCAGCTTTGATTCCTTTGTTATCTACTGCAGCCACAGAAACTACATTATTAATTTGGTAAGATGCAGGGTAGGCCGGGCTGTTATCATTATTTGAATAGTCGTTACCAGCCGCTGCGATAAATAAGTTACCGCTTTTGTCTGTTTGATCGATGATATCAAAAAGCGCTTGCGAAAATCCGCCGCCGCCCCAAGAGTTACTCATAACTTTCGCGCCCATTTTGTTCGCGTAAGCAATGGCTTTAACTGCGTCTTCTAAAGATCCAGAACCTTCTGCATCTAAGAATTTAACTCCCATGATGGCTGCGTCCCAGTTAACGCCGACTACACCAACGCCATCGTTACCACTTCCGCCGATTGTTCCCGC